>NZ_RDBW01000039.1:0-44170 GCF_003934235.1 Pseudoalteromonas sp. J010
ATTTTGACGTACCTATTTTGACGTACCTATTTTGACGTACCTATTTTGACGTACCTATTTTGACGTACCTATTTTGACGTACCTATTTTGACGTACCTATTTTGACGTACCTATTTTGACGTCATTCCATCCTAAAAACCTACAGCAAAAAATTTTTTTGTGTTATTCTCAGCTTGTTTTTGTAACAAACCATATATTGGCTGTATTTAAATCTATATTTATCAACAAGATAAATTCTTATATGAATATTTTTTGAATAGCAGACCAAAAAAATTGTAGCGAATATGTAATTTACGGTGTATGGTTTGTTATTAGATGACAGCGTTGTCATCATCACTGGGCAGAAGTGATTTAAAAAACCAACAAAATGATTCAAGGGGAATCCTGTGTTAGCTAATAATTTCAAAAAAAGCTTACTTGCAGTTAACGTCAGCATCGCACTAGGTGCGGGCTTTTCAGGCGCTGTAGCTGCAGAAGAAAGTCAAAATCAAGTACAAGAAAATGTAGAAGTCATTGAAGTTCGCGGTATTCGCCGCTCTTTAGAAGCGTCAATGAACACAAAAAGATTTGCCAACTCCGTTGTTGATGCGGTGACTGCTGAAGATATTGGTGACTTCCCAGATAAGAACATTGCTGACTCTCTACAGCGTATCTCTGGTGTACAAATTAGCAAAGATTTTGGTGAAGGTTCTCAAGTGTCTATTAGGGGTACGGATCCTGATTTAACCAAAACACAATTAAATGGTCAGTCGGTTGCGTCAACAGGTTGGTATGTTTTAGATCCAGCCCGTCGTTCATTTAACTTTGAGCTGATGCCATCTGAAATGGTTTCAGGTCTAGAAGTATATAAAACGCCTCAAGCAAAATTGGATGAAGGTGGTGTGGGCGGTACTATAATCATGCGTACACGCAAGCCTCTAGATTTGGAATCTAATAGCTTTTTTGGCTCTGTTGAAGCACAGTATTCCGAATTATCAGAGAGTACAGATCCTGCTTTTTCAGGTTTAGCAAGCTGGAAAAATGAAGACGAGACTTTTGGTATTTTAGGAGCTATTTCTACTGCCGAGCGTCATACTGTCCGTCACCAAGGCGAAAACTATTGGACTTGGGGTAATGGTGTTGCGCATTTTGATCAGGAGCGTGAGCGTACGGCATATGACATTACAGCTCAATGGGCACCTAATGATTCGCTGGATATGGTTGCCCACTATTTCACTACAGAGCTAAAAGCAAACAACCAAAACAGTAACTACTTGATTATGCCTGGGCGTTCTGGTGCGGATTTAGAGGTCACTGCTACTAACGATGATCTGCCAGTTAAAGGTATTCATAGAACTGACGGCGCCACCGATTATGATGCTGTGATCGATGCTTACTATCGTGAAGCTACGATGGAAACAGAGGTACTAGACTTTACGGTTAACTACGAAACGGATGCCTACACACTAACTGTTCAGTTTGGTAAAACAGAAGCTACAGGCGGCACTGATAAAGAAGTTGGTGCACAGTGGGGTGGATATTCTGATGCTGAGTTTGAAATTACTTCAAAAGGGTTGGGTCACCGTTGGTTGAACCTAGACGGAACAGATGCTTCAGCTCTAAAGTTAGCAAATGATGAATTTATGGCCCCTTCGTTCAGTCGAAGCCCTAAGTATGATGAAGAAGCGTATTTACAAGCAGATATTAAATATCACCTAGACTCTGGTGACTTCACTTCGATTGAAGCAGGGTTTAAAGTAAGAGATCATGAAACTGGTCAAAAGAAAATTGCATCAAATTTCACAAATCAAAGTGCTTTTGACAATAAAACAGTAGCAGATTTTAATGGTGGTCTAACAGAATCAATGCTTCCCGAATCAGGGCCTGATGCAACGGTTGATAAGTTTTTAAAACCAGACCATGCAAAATTGCTTAACTTTATGTACTCTGACGCTGGTGTTTCTGAGTTTGAAGACCGAACTGGTTACTCCAAGCTAGAAGAAGATCATTTAGCCTTTTATGTTCAAGGTAACTTTAGTGGTGAAAACTATCGAGGGAACATTGGTCTACGCCATGTTTCAACTGATCTAACTGCAATTGCTTATGACCCTTCTTTAACTAAGTTAGTAGAGCATGAAAGCGAATACTCCGATTGGCTACCAAGTGTAAATATCGCGTATAATTTATCAGAAGATGTGATTCTCCGCGCTGCGGCCGCAAAAGTACTTGCACGACCAAAGTATACTGATTTGAGTCCAGCGTACTCAGGCTCTAATCCTACATTACAGCTTGTAAACCAGGGTAACCCTGAGCTAGATCCATTCCGCGCATCTCAGTTTGACTTTGGTGCTGAATGGTATTTTAACGAGTCTTCAATGCTCTCAGTTACATTCTTTAGTAAGTCATTAGAGTCGTTCGTGCTGCCCGCGACGGTAGAGAAGTTTGTTCCAGACGCTGATAATCCGGGGATATGGACTGTAACAACTCAAGAAAATGGCGGTAATGGTAATGTTGAGGGTATTGAAGTTCAGTATCAACAGGACTTTGGTAATGGCTTTGGTATTGTCACTAACTACACATACTCAGATGCTTCAGGCGAAGATAAAGATGGTAAGAAAGCTGACTTAGTTGGTAATTCTAGAAATACATTCAACATTTCAGGTTATTTCGAAAACGATCTAATTGCAGCGCGCTTAGCCTATAACTGGCGAGATGAGTTCTTCAATGGCTCTACATTTGGTACTCCAGATGTTGCTAGTTCTCGAGGCTACTTAGACGCGTCAATTGTTTATCATGTAACGGAAAACATTGACGTTTCTTTTGAAGCCGTTAACCTTTTAAATGAAGTTGAGCACACCACAGCAGGTATAACTAACAATACTAAATTCAACGCTGAGAATGGTCGACGCTACTTCGTTGGTGCTTCATTCCGTTTCTAAGCAAATTAGGTTTGCCAAAAAGAGAAGGAAGGCTTAGGCCTTCCTTTTTTATAGATAGTGCTAGAGGTAGATTAGGTAAATAAGTGAGTAGTGGCATGGTTAAAAAAGTATTAATTGTTGGAGGTGGCACCGCCGGCTGGTTAACAGCAGCTAGACTTGCCAAACAATTTATTGATAGTGGCAGTGACATAGAAGTGAGTATTGTTGAGTCAGCCAATATTCCAACTATTGGTGTGGGTGAGGGGACTTGGCCAACGATCAGAGATACGCTAAAAACTCTTGATATCTGTGAAACTGAATTTTTAAATACCTGTGATGCAACCTTCAAGCAGGGTGCTAAGTTTGTAAATTGGAAAAAAGTGTCTGATGAAAACGAGGATATTTATTATCGTCACTTGTTTACGTCACTTTACGATCCTTGGGAGTTTAACCTTGCGCCCTTTTGGTCGAGCGGTGTTGCTGGAGAATTACCATACTCTGAAGCTGTCAGTATGCAAGGAGATGTTTGTGAGCAGGGTAAAGCACCTAAAAATATAACGACACCTCAATATGAAGGGCTACAAGGGTATGCCTATCACCTTGATGCAGCTAAATTTGCCAATCTATTAAAAGATAAAGCTGTAAACAAAATGAAAGTCCGACACATTATCGCTGATATTGGACATGTTAGCGTTCAGAGCGATGGTAGTATTGAATATGTAGAAACGGTCACGGGTGAAAAATTACACGCTGACCTATTCATCGACTGTACAGGCTTTAAATGTTTATTGCTTGGTGACGCAATGAAAGTACCGTTCGTTGACCTATCGCATACTTTATTTGTAAATAGAGCTGTTGCTTTGCAAGTTCCTTATGAAAACCCCAACAGTCCTATTGCTTGTGAAACGATTTCTACTGCTCAGTCTGAGGGTTGGATTTGGGATATAGGATTGCAATCTAGGCGAGGGATCGGGTTTGTTTATAGTGATAAATATATCAGTAAGGATTGTGCAGAGCAGCGCATTAGAGAGTACGCAGGTATTAACACCGACGGCATTTCTGCGAAGCATTTAGAATTTCAAGTTGGTTATCGAGAAAAATTCTGGCACAAAAACTGTGTCGCTATTGGGCTTTCCGCTGCGTTTGTAGAGCCATTAGAAGCATCCGCTATTTTTTTAGTGGAAGCCGCTGTAAATATGCTATGTGACAAATTTCCTCATTCACAGCATGAATTTGAATTTATAGAGAAGCAATTTAATCGATCTTTTTTATTTCGGTGGAATAAAACCATCGAGTTTATAAAAATGCACTATGTTTTGTCTCAAAGAACTGATGGGCAGTTTTGGCTAGATAATAAAAATATTAACAGTATTCCTGACGAGCTGAGAAGTAAACTAGCCCATTGGCAGAATAATCCTTTAAGTAAGTATGATTTTGCAAGTGCTTTCGAGCCATTTGTCATGGATAGTTACCAATATGTACTTTATGGTATGGGTTTTAAGACAGAAGTTGATTCGAGTAGACTCAGTGCTGAGAAAACAAAAAAAGCACGTGCTATGTTTGCCGAAGTTAATAAATATAGAACCATAGTGCAGGAAAACCTGCCTAACCATAGGGAGCTTATAGAAAAACTAAAAGAGTACAAGTTTCCTAAGGTGTAATTATGAATGAAAAAATAAGTAACAGTGTACCCAAAAGTATCGCGATCATAGGCGGTGGCACTGCAGGTTGGATGAGCGCTATTTTACTAAAGTCAAATTGGGTTAATTCAAAAGTTATATTGATAGAGTCACCAGATGTGCCTGTAATAGGTGTAGGTGAAGGCTCAACACCTGCATTAAAATACTTTTTTCAATCACTAAATATCGATGAAAAAGAATGGATGAAAAGGTGCAATGCAACCTATAAGGTCGGCATTCAATTTCCAAACTGGTCAACAGTACCGGGCTATGAGAGTTACTTTCATCCATTTTTTTCAGCTCTGGATAGCCAAACAAGTACAGCTTTTGTAAAACAAGCAAAAAAGTGGCGACAAGGAGAGCGGGTTAATGTATTGCCAGACAACTTTTTTGTAGCAGCATCACTGGCGAAAAAACACAAAGCGATAATAACAAAGAAATCTTTGCCCATTGAGCTTGATTATGGTTATCACTTTGATTCCGCATTATTGGGTGATTACCTCAAAGAAAAAAGTATTGAGCGAGGTGTAATTTATCAAGAAGCGACAGTCGATAGTGTAATCCACAGCGATAAAAATATTGACTCTTTAGTGCTCGATACAAAACAGACTGTTACGGCGGAACTATTTGTAGATTGCACAGGCTTTTCTGGGGTTTTGGTAAATAAAGCCTTAAAAAGAGACTTTCATTCTTATAGCGATATGCTGTTTAACGATGCTGCAGTGGCTATTCAAACACCAAAAGTTACTGAGCAATTAGAAAGTAAAACTATCTCGGCTGCGATGAGCTGTGGTTGGCGTTGGCAAATACCGTTACGCAATAGAGATGGAAATGGCTACGTTTATTCAAGTAAATATTTGTCTAGTGATGAAGCTGAGCAAGAGTTAAGAAGCGTATTGCCGGAACAGGGCAAAGGGTGTCATGCAAGGCATATCAAAATGCGAGTTGGCCGGCTTAATGAACACTTTTTAGGAAACTGTTTAGCTGTTGGGCTATCACAAGGTTTTATCGAGCCTTTAGAAGCAACAGCACTTATGCTAGTACAATACACAGTGATGTCATACATTAATGGTGTCGAAAATGAATATAGCGCAGAAAAACTTAACAAAAAAATAAACGATCAATTTGATAGCGTGCGAGATTATGTTGTGTGTCACTACAAAATAAATTCCAAGGAAGGAAAGTATTGGCAAGACTGTAGAGAAAATAACAGTATCTCAGCTAATTTAAATGCGATATTACAAGCTTGGACTTCCTCCGATGATTTCGAATCCTCGTATAAAGAATTGCTCGGAGATTCGGCATATGCGAAAGCGTCATGGTATAGTATCTTATGTGGAATGGGGTTATCTGATTTGGATATTGAGGCCCGAACAACATTAGACTCGCTTGCTACAAAAGCGTTAGCTTATTGTGAGGACACTGCGGAACTATTTATTGACCAGGCTGAGCTATTTGCTAGCGACACCACCCGGTGAAATATCTAGTAAAGAGACTGTAGCTGACTTTATGCTTTATTAACCACTTATGAATTTTACTAATAGTTATTGATGGAGCTTATATGACAGCGCATCAATCAAACCCGCAGAACGATGAATATCATCGGTATTAAGTTAACTGTCGAATGAATCGGGCTGGGTTGCCTGCAAACATCGTGTTGGCAGGCACATCTTTTGTTACAACACTTCCAGCTCCAATGACGGCATTGTCTCCAATTGTTACGCCTTTATTGATGATAGCGCCATAGCCTACCCAAACATTGTGACCGACTTTTACAGGTTTAACGATGAGTTTAGTGACTTCGTCTGGGGCGTTTCTGTTTGTTAGGGTGTGTCCATCACAGTCCATGATAACAACGTTTGGACCAAATAAAGCATTGTCGCCAATTTCAACACTTTGATAACTCACTATAGCCGTTCCTTGTAGGCAGGCATTATCACCAATACGTATTTTGCCGCAGGCGTAATCGGGGCGTTTTACCGCGGTAAGTTTTACAATATCATTGGGAAATGCGGCTGCACTACTTGAGTCTAGTAGCGCGTCTTTGCCTATTTTAATCGAGTCGGTGAACGCTTCTACACTGATTTTTGAAGGAAGAGTGGCCGTATTCTCATATATTTCGACATAGCTAAACTTTGGTTTGCCCAAAATGTTGGGCTTCGAAGCAAATATTTGATTGCTATCATGTATAAGGTTGAGCCACAAGTGTGACTCCGTGCTCTGTGGAAAGGTATGGTTCAAAAATTTAGGCATTATGTGGTACTTCCTTTAATTTTGTAGCCTGATTAGCTATCGCTGATGAAACCTTGCCCATATTTCTAATTTTTGCTGAAGCTAAACCAATAATACAGATGAGCGCTGTGGTTACTCCCAATAAGGTTGTGATCTGTGACACTTCAAATCTATCTAACAAAGTACCAAGCAACATTGAAGAAAGTGGGATCAAGCCATGGATAGCAAATAATACCAGAGCAATCGCACCTGATAATTTCTCAATTGGGACATTTACCTGATACCAAGTGGTACCAGCAACAACAGTAAAACCTGCGGCACAGCCAATGGCAACTAAGCTGATGCAAAGTAGTACGAGTGAAGACTGAAAACCAAGCTGGATAAATACAATCGCAGTAAGCAAATCTAGTACTAAGATATATTTTCCTAAATTCTGCATATTTGGCTTACATATCGCGACCAAAGTGGCACCGATGAAGGTGCCGATCCCTTGGCTTGCCAATAGATAGCTTAATGCCGATTCATCCATATTTAAAGTTACCTTAACAAGGTAAGGAAGCATGATAAAAAGCGGCCCGTGAATAAGGATGGAAATCAACATTAAATACAACAGAATAATTTTAAGATTTGGATGTGTGAAACTATATTGAAAGCTTTTGAGCATAGATCGAAAGACAGATGACGATGTCCTAGACAGCTCTTTGTCTTGATGACGGATTTTTAATGTACAGCATGCTGCTAGTGTCACCAGTATGGCATCTAGAAAGAATGCCACAATAAGATGTTCAATATCTGTGCGAAATAGCCCATTAACTTCTAAATAAGATTTTATGCCTAGCAGGGAAAGCCCCACCAATACAGGCGCACAGGCTTGGATCACAAAACTGCTACCCATCGTCAGTACGTTGGCTTTTAGAATATGTTCAGGTAATACGATACGAGGAATAAACGACTGATTTGCAGGAAAACCAAGGGCGGAAAAGCCTCCCGCAAAAAGTGCGAAAGAGATGAGTAACACGAGCGATGGTTCATATAGGTATAAGCATAGTGCAAACAGTAGTGTACTTAACGCAAAGCCAAAGCGTGATATCTTAATTACGAGCAGAGGAGAGTATTTGTCTGCGATTGATCCTCCCAACAATATAAACAAACTATGCGGTATACCAAAGCACGCCATGATCACAGCAAGGGTTGTTGGGTTGTTATTGGCAACAGACAGCGTTAACCATGGCAGGGCGATAAGCGTAAAATATGCACCTATCTGGGTTAGCATTACGCCAACCCAATGAAGGTGAAATTCACTATTTTTTGATAGTGACGGCATACTACTTTATGCTTCCTGATTGGCAAAAACCAACAAAGCGCCACACATCATATTGTTTTGATTTAGCGGGCACTTCATTACGAGTCCACCATTTTGCTTCAAATAACGCATGTTGATAAACCGCTTTTTGTTTCGCTCGGTAAACGGTGTTGCTTTGCCACGAGTTAATATTGTCACATTCTAATGCAGTACTCTGATCCCCAGTCCAGCTGGTTGAGATTTCAGGCCAAAATTGCAAGAACTCAATACTTGGTGCAGGAGTTCGTGCCCGCTCTTTTTCTTCAGCTGTCCAACTGCGATTTTGTTCTTGATGGCATGTCTGGCAAGTCATCGTATTATCGCTCCATTGCCTATTCGTTCTGATGATCAAAGGTGTATCGTCAGACGGGTCGTCATTGTTCCACTGCGTATACAACTGCTCCATGTTTTGCTCTCTAAGTAGCCACTGTGCTTGACCTTGAGTCCACTCATGCCAATGAAAATCAGGCCAGAATTTTGCCCCTAGCAAGTTTCTTGCAGTATCAAAATCACCAGCTTTTATCGAATAGTCCATAACAGTCGTTAAAAAGACTAAGCGATTGAATGAAAATCTAGGATCATCTCCACAGCTTCTAAACAGCAGATCTTGGTTACAAATACCTAACCCTTGCATTAAATAGCCGTAGCCTTTGAAAAATCGAGGAGGCTCATTAAAGTAACTGGAGGCAAGCGTTATCGAATGGAATCCGGGGCTTACTGAAAACCACTGTTCATGCTCTTGATCTATCAATGAGCGGCTTAGCGTATCTTGATGTACCCCAGCTAACCAGCGCCTAGCTAAGGTAGTCCAGCCGCCAAGAATTGAAGAAAGTCGCATTGTTTTTTTGGTACTGGTTGGTTGTTTGGCTTGTAACTCTATTTCATGAGATAGCAAAATAGCTCTAGTACTGTAGAAGCCGGTAAGGATGAAATAATACAGTGTATTTGGATCAGAGTATGATACCTCACTACCTAGCCAAAGCCTTGAGCTAGCGACAAGGGTCAGTGTCATTACATTGCCCGGATCTGTAATTAAACTTTCAACGAGTGCGTTGCCGGCGTCAACGCCTTGCTCTGGTTGGACATTAAACGCATGGTGGAACTGAGTATGCGATGCTAGCTGCTCATTTACATTAAGGCTATCGTAAGCAAGTACTTGATTTACTTGCCTGCCAAGCGTTTCACGTACCTGATGTGCCCAAGTATGAAGGGTAGCCACTTTTTCTAGGCGTTCAAGGTAATAGAGTGCAACTATGCTATGTTCTAGCGATGTTGGTGTTGGGGGTTTGCTGGTGATAAGAGAGCTGGACAAATATCTTATCGCAGCCAGTGCGATGACGTTTTCAGCATGTGGGTTTTCTAAATAAGTAATTTGAATTGCATCATCAATGGTATGACTACTTTGCTGTGTTACAACAGCGCTCAGTTGTCTATTTACCGCATCAAACTGCGTTTTGGTTAGCCCTAATTGCTGATGATACAAGTCAGTGTCGTAAAATGCTTCAAGTTTGAACTCTGTATTGTTGCTACTTGCAAGTGCGAAATTGCAAAATGCAAATACCATTAAATAAATATATCTCATTGCTACATTCCTTTTAGATTGTTTATATATTTTTCTATAAGTGTTGTTATTTGTTGTTCGTTAAATAGCATTGCGCTGTAACCGACAAATACATGTTGCTGGCCTTGCTCGAAATAAATTGAGATGTACAAACTGTAAGGGCTTGACATTGTTTCTTCAGATACAACAAATGGAATTTTGTGCTTGAGCTTGGTGTGCCAATCTTCTAGCTTGGTGACAGTATGGGGGTTACTTGAGGTGTTTAGTTCACCTTGGTAATTGAAACTAAAATCAGCAGGTTGTAATACTGGTAGTGCTGATTTGACTTTGTCATCTGGATTTAAGTGCGACAATGCGTAGTATCCAGTCGCGTTGTGAGGGGCAGATGCCAAAAAGGTATCGATATACACAGCGGTACTGTGTATTGACTCGAATGCGCATGACTCAAGAAGCAAATTCACCGGTGAAATTAAGTAGCCCACGATAGCTTCCGCAGAAACACCAAGGTACTGGTTAAACCGATTGAATTGAGAAAGCTCAATAGCAAATTCGTTAAGCTCAAAAGTGGTTTTCAGCGCGTTTGCCAGAGCGGCTGTGTGTATAGTGGATTGTGAAATACCAAGCTGTTTCGCGCTAGCACTAATTTGTGCACTGAGCCCTTTAGGGAGCGCAGAGACAGTATGGCGCTGAGCATCTCCTTGATTGGCTTTCATCACTTGCTCTACAGGGAATAGCCTGTCACTTTGCTGCTTTGCGGCCTGCTGCCAAAAGGCAATATCGGCTTGCCACTTACCCGAACTAAAGGGTTGACTAAAATAGTCATTATACGCATTAGCAAAGTCGATATAACGATCTTTTTGGAGCTGGCATGTTGTAGCTCCAGCTTTTAAGGCGGTGATAATACGTTCTAGGTGTCGTGCTAAAACCTCCATACTAAAGCCATCAAAAATCAAATGATGTAGTGACAGTGTAACAAACACACTGTTACCTTTCTTAACATAAAATAATCTTAATAAGCTTGATGTTAAACGGATTGTTTGTACTTCTTTTGTGATAAAGGCTGCGACTTGATCAAGCGCTAAATGGGATAGATCAAAGCAAATTTTTTGAGACAGGGTGGCCTTTACACTTTCAATATATTCGTTGCTTTTTTTGACATCAAACCTTGTTCTAAATGCAGGGTGGTGGGAGATAAGTAGAGTAATTGCGCGATTGAGCAAATCAAAGGTTAGTTTGTTATCTTCATCCGCAAGCGCCATAGAGTGATTGACAACCCATAGGTGATGCTCTCCCCCCATCGCGAGTAAATATTGACGATTTGGTAAACTGGGGAGTGGGATAATTTCCTCATCTTGATAATGGTGCTCATCAAGGCGCAAATCTAGAGTCACTAAATGCTCAGACTGGGTTTGCTCGACAAGGCCGGCCATGTGATCTAAGCAAGGGTTTTGGATAAACGCTTTTATTGTAATAGAGATCCCTAGCGTATGATTGATGCTTGCAATTAAGTCAATCACTTGAATTGAGTTACCCCCAAGCTCAAAAAATGACTCAAACGGATCAAAAACATCAACGTTTAGCTTACGTTGCCAAAGCTGTACGAGCACTTTTGGATAGTGTTGAAGCGAGCCTTGTGTAGGTTGCTCGTGATTCACGTATTTACTTTGCTTAGTCAGAGCAAGTTTATCCGTTTTGCCGTTCGGGGTCAGTGGCAACTGTGGTAGTATTGTGATTTCAGCAGGCTGCATAAAGTAGGGTAATCGCTCTGCGATATACTGGCGCAACGCGACGAGGTTTATCTCTGTGTTTGGCTTCAAAACGATAAAAGCAGAGAGTTTTTCTGTTTGGCTTAACACGATAGCAGCTGCATCAATATCAGGGTATTGAGAAATCGTATTCTCAATCTCTGAGATCTCTATTCTAAAACCATTTAGCTTAATTTGTTGGTCGATACGTCCTTGATATATTAATCTGTCGCAGCTATCTATCTTGACTAAATCTCCTGTTTTGTAGGCACTAATGTGACCCTGATCGTGAGCAATTGAGATAAACTTATCAGAGGTTTGCTGAGCTTGGTTCAAATAGCCATTAGCGAGACCATCACCAGCAATCAATAATTCTCCGGTAACACCGGGTGGTACGAGCTGTAGGTGCTGATTAACAACATAGAATTGTGTGTTGGCTATAGGTTTGCCGAGGTGGATGTCGTCATCATGACCTAATAATGCAACTGAAGACCACACCGTAGTTTCTGTCGGCCCGTACATATTCCACAAAGCAACAGCCTGTATGTTCAGGTACTGTTTTAACTCCAAGGGAAGTGCTTCTCCACCACTTAATACTGTTGTGTTTTCATGCAATTGCACATTAAAACTTTTAAGCATATTTAGTGAAGAAGGAGTCGCTTGAATAAAGTTAACCCCTGCACGATTGATTAATGACTGTAGCTGCTGCGGATCTTTGCTTTGAGCGTTAGTGGCCAAGTGCACGGTACCACCCGCGAGCAGCGGTAAATATAGTTCCAACACATGAATATCAAAGGAAATTGAAGTGATTGCTAGAGCTGATGTTTGTTCATCAAGCGCAAACGTTTCCTGCATTGCGTATAAAAAATTTCGTAATGCAAAATGAGATATTGTTACGCCTTTTGGTTTGCCAGTAGAGCCTGAGGTATAGATGATATATGCAAGAGAGTTGGTATTAATACGCACCGCAGGCAGGTTTTTTTCATTATTGACATCAAAATCTGCCTGCAAGCATTGCACGGTGACATCGAAGGATTGGCAGTGTTCTAACAATACGGGATCGCACAAGATGAGTTGCGTATCCGAATCGTCTACCATATGGGCAATTCTGGCAGTGGGGTAGTTGGGGTCTAATGGTAGATAGGCATGACCGCTATGTAAAATGGCCAACATGGCAGCAATCATGTGTACTGAACGATGACAATATACACCAATAAAGCAGTTTGCATCGAGCGCCTGGGTTTGGATAAGTGCTGAATATTGCTTAACCAGCGCTTGCAGCATTTGATAACTGTATGTTCCAGATTGGTCGACTATGGCTATTTTATCTTTGTGGCGAGCAAAGGATTGCTGTAGCGCAAAAGGTAAAATATCGCGGTGGCTATAATCTCGCTGTACACCTTGCCAAGCCTGTTGCAAAGTTGCTTGCTGCTGCGGCGCGATAAGTGTGATAGCAGACATAGGTTGCGTCGCGTTTTGAAGTAAAGTATCTAAAACATTAGAAAAATTCTCGGCGAGCCGTTTGATGGTTTGATGATGATATAAATCACACGCATATTCCCATTCCAACAGCAAAGAATCTGGCTGCTCAAAAATATCCAATGTTAAGTCAAATTTTGCTTTGCGAAATTGTGTCTTTGTTGGGGTGATTTCTATATTTTTTAGCGTGGGCACAATCGGCTTCATATTGTGCATAGCAAGGAAAACATTAAATAGAGGAGGCTGATTGTGATGCCTAGTAATGGGTAGCTTCTCCAATAACACTTCAAATGGCAGGTGGGCGTGTTCAAAAGCATCTGTGGTCTGAAGTTTTGCTTCCTCCACCAACTCAGTAAAACATTTATTAAAGTCAATATGCTGTCTCATGACAACTGTATTGGCGATAAACCCAATGAGTGTTTGTAATTGAGCATGATCGCGATTGGCAACGGGCGTACCGATGACAATATCGGACTCGTTACTGTAAAACGCCAGTAGCACATTAAATACGCTATAAACCACGGTAAATGGCGTACAAGCATGTGCTTTGGCAAATGCTTTTATACTTGAAAGCTGACTGCTCTTTATTGAGCTGGTATAAAAATGTGCGCGAAGATCAGAGTGAAGTGGCCGACTGTTATCGCAAGGAAAAGTGACATTCGTGGCACAGCCTTCAAGCTTTTTTTGCCACCACTGGCTAAGTAAGTCTAGCTGCTTTGGTGTTAATATCGCTCGCTGCCACCTTGCATAGTCAATGTAGCTGATTGACTCCGGCTGTGGCTTGTAAGCTCTCCCATCAATTAATTGTTCGTATCGTTTTGCTACTTGCTGACAAAATAGTGCAATAGACCAACCATCAGCAGCAATATGGTGGATCACAAACACAAAGTAATAGGCGTGAGGAGCTTTTTGAAAAACTTCGACACGAATAGGGCTTTGGTGGCGCAAATCAAAGGGGGTCTCTACACGCTGTTGAATTGCGCTAAATATTGCCTCTTCACTTAATTTTGTACACAAGTGCAGGTGATAGACGTCAGCACTGGCAGGTGCTTGACGTTGCACTATGGTATTCTCTGTTTTTTCATATTGTGTCGTGAGCGCACTATTACAATCAATAACTTGCCTCAGCGCCTGTTCAAAAGCTACTTGGTTCAGCGCGCCTTTGAGCGCAAATATTTTAGTAAGATGATACTCAGTAGCGCCGTCGCGCAGGGAGTCTGCCAGCCACATACGCTGTTGTTGAAACGACACCTCCGCTTGTTTAACAGCATGGTTTGACGAGATAGGCTGCGCCAGCTGTTGTATCAGTTGTTTTAGCTTATTACGCTTAATTAGTGAGATAAGGTTTTGCTTCTCAGCCTTTATTTCGTCAATGAGTGCGGCGCTTGGTTGAGTTTTGGCGTGTAACTCAAGTTGATCATCAGCACTTAGCGAAAATGAAATCCCAAGTGTACGGCATTTTTCAATTAACTGTTCCATTACAACATGACCTTTACAACTTGCTCATCGGTAACTGTATCGATAGCTGACAGCTGATCATTGTAAAGCGTGGTAATAAAGTTGGTCAGTTTTGCCACCGAGTCATGCTTCATAACTAAAGAAGCGGGTAACGGATCATCACAAAGTGCTTGTAATCTTTGCTTAAGTTCGATTGCCATTAACGAGTTAAGACCGTAGTCGAACACGCTTGCACTGCTCTCAATGTTATTTGCGTCTTGTAGCCCAAGTACAGTAGCTAAATCACACTTTATCCGACTTTCAATTAATGTTTGTCGAGCCGCTGAATTTGCAGTGTGTAATTGGGTTTTGATGGGATCTTCGTTTTGTTCTGGTGTTGATGTCTGAAAGTGTGAAAACACTGTGCTGCCAGTCGCCAGTTTGGCATCTTGCCAATCAACTTTAAAAATACCAATTTGTGACATCGCACTGGATATTGTGCGTTCTAGCTCTTCGATCCCTTCTTTTGAGGTGAGTGGATACATGCCAGCTTGTTGCATTGCTTGCTGTTCTAATTCAGAAAGTTGTGCCGCCATTCCCGCCTCTAACCAAGGACCCCAGTTTAAGCTAAGCGCAGACTTTCCTTGCTGTCTTCTTGCGATACACAAGCCATCCATAAAGGCATTCGCAGCCGCATAGTTTGCTTGTCCCGCCCAGCCAACAATAGCAGCGATAGAAGAAAAACAAACAAAGTAGTCTAATGACAGGGCGTGAGTGGCAAGGTGTAAATACCATGCACCATTAACTTTTGGTGCCAGCACTGAATACATGTGTTCTGCACTTTGGGATGAAAATGTTGCATCTTTTAAGACACCAGCTGCATGGAAAACTCCTTTTAGTGGCGCACCTGAATGCGCAATATGCTCGATGACTTTTACGACATCGTCGTACTGGCTAATATCAGCTTGAATGTATTGAATAATACACCCCGACAGTGCAGCTTTTTGGATTGTGTCGTTTAGGCTATCGCTAAGGGCGCTTCTACCAGAAACAAAAATATGCTTTGCCCCTTTTTCGTATAACCAGTTCACCACCTCAAGACCAATCCCTCCTTGCCCTCCAGTAACTAGATAACTGCCCTTATCAAATTGCTCTGACGGTGTATGCCGCTTACGTGCAAAAGTCGGTAATGTGTCGAACTTAACTGACAAATATTCCGCTGCTAGCTCAGTCGGCAGGGCATTAACAGAAATGCAGTCTGAGGGTTGTTTCAGTACTCGGTCATCATTATTGAGCAATTCAACGATTTGTACTGTCAGTCCATGTAGTGCGTGGATAGATTGGCTGTTATCTAACTGTATGGTTGGCTTGATAAAAGTATAGTCATCATGACTTAACTGTGTTGTTGGTGGGGGAGTGATACAGATGATATGGGCACCATAACATAGTCTCGCCTGTATCGAATTTGGTATGCTCGTGGCCGGATCTAGCACTAAAGTTGCAATTGATTCAGTTGTCTCACTCTTGTCTGTGGAGTCAATAACATGCACAACGCGCCCAGCGGTCTTTAAACAAGATATCGCGACAAAGCTTTCAATGGTGGACGGATTAAAAAAGCTGACAGCAGTGGTTTGTGTAAGCAGTGTTTGCACCAACGCCAAAGCTCGGTGTAATACAGCTAAGTGCTCAGTTAACCATGTCGCACTTACGTCAGGCAGTGACACAAACGGCAAAGCGTCATCGATATAATTGGTAACACCGGCATTGGCGAATACAAGCTTGGGTTTTGTGTGATCCGCAAGCTGATAAATAAAGCAACTAGGTCTATTGCTTAATGCTGCTCGACTAATTGATACCGCCTGGACGGGGGTGATGGCTTTGTCATCATTCATTTGTGCATAAGCCACCCAACAGTTGTCATCCATGAGCCACTGGTAATGGCCGGTGGGCGTTGTGGAAATGGTGAAATCTTTTGACTCAGTGCAGGCTTCGGAGCTTAAGTGGTCAAGTTTTTGTACAAAAACATCGCCATGACGGATAGCCATTTCCGTATCGTTCAGTTGTTGTGCTAGGAGCAGTCGGTTAAGTGTTTCAGCACTAGAAGGCTTAGCATCAATATCGAGTAAGGTTACTTTAAATTGTTGGTTTTCTGTAGAAAATACTCTCAGCATACCCCATATTGCGCTTTGCTGCGGGTTAACCTCTGTGTCTTCAGCACCTTGTGCATGTTTGGTGATAATCACGATTTCTAATGACTTACCCCAATTGGCAGTTTGGATAGCTTGAAAGTAATAAAGTGGCGCAACTAAAGCGCGTTCGATAACCGTTTGTGAAAGGCTGCCATTGCGCATTTCTATTTTTGCTAAATGACTAACATCAACAATTAGGCGCTCAGTGTGACTGAGATAGGGTTGTAGTTTTTCAATGAGTGACGCTGAGTCATCATCTGACGTGATATGCACCACTGAGTTATTTTTAAGAACGTGAAGAGCCGAGAAATCAGTATTTTCAGCTAAAATACTCACGGTATTTGGCTGAGTATCTCCTGTACCCTGCGTTACTGGAGCGTGTTGCCAAGTGTAATGATATTTGAGCTCCTTTAATGAGTCTAATTGATGTTGAGTATTAGGTTTTAACTCAATCCCTTTAATGGCAACACAGAGCTGGCCGTCCAAAGTATAAATATGGAGATCGCCAATGCAAATTGGATCGCTGAGAAGGGTAATGTCAAGCACTGAAAAGCAACGATTTGTGGGCTTTTTGTAAAAGGTAAATTCGCTGATTTTAACCGGTAAGTAGGACTTATTAACAAGTTGAAAAAAGCTCTGAAAAGCGCCATCAAGTAACATTGGGCTTAGCATAACTTGTGAGTCATCTTGAGACTCACAGTGTATTTCGACGATGACTTGTGATGATGACTTCCAGCACTGTAGTACACTTTGAAATTGCGCTTGGTAATTCATATCAAGCTGGTGGCAATGGGCATAGAAGTCGGCCTTACTTATGGCTTGTGGAAATTGTTGTATAGTGTCGCTTAAAGTGTCACCTTGATGGCAGTCTCTTTCATGCGTATCTAAGGTAAAGCGGGATTGTTGATGCCAAGTATCAGCCTCTAAACTAGACAATGAAATTGTCCCATTTTGAGTATGGTAGCGAGTCTCTATGGTAATATCTTCATCGCCAAGATACAGAGGCCGATTAAATTCAATGTCGCAGAGCGTGAACTGAGCATGTGGCTCTGGCTGTTGCGTGCGGGCAAATTGTAGTGCCGCTTCAACATAGGCTGCACCAGGATAAATCACCTCAGTACCAACTTGGTGACCTGACCAATATGGCTGTTTTTTCACGTTAACTTTGGTTTGGAAAATGGGTTGATGACTGAGTAACTGTTGACCCAGTGTGGGTAAACAGAGGTCAGAAAAAGCATCGCGTTTTTGTTTGTTTTCAACTCGTGCGAGTTGAACATCAGGATGTTCAAGCCAGTATGATTGGTGCTGCCATTGATAATTAGGAAGCTTGATAGTGTGATTTGGAAAGCAGTTTATTGCGTTGAGTGCCAGCTTAGGAGCTAACAAACCAGATACCGCTAATGCGCCTAATGCGGCTGCAAACTGGACTTCATCGTCTTCATTTCGAAGGATAAGCGGTGTGGTGAACACAGAAAGGTCTGAAGCAACTTGCTTGATCACGTTACAGAGCACGGCATGAGGGCTTATTTCAATAAAGTTTCTTACTCCGTTATCAAGCAGTGTATTTATCGCTTTTTCAAAATAAACAGGTTCGCGGACGTTCCTCGGCCAGTACTCAGCGTGCCAATCTTGCTGTTGGGTAAGTGAGCCTGTCACTGTGGAATACAGTGCAATGCTCGGCTCAGATGGAGACAGAAGGGCTAAAGCATCTAACAACGGTTGCTCTAGCTTATCCATAACAGGGCTATGATAGGGCACGTCAACATTGAGAAACTTTGCAAACTCGCCCTCGGCATCTAACTGTGCTGCAATTTCACTAAGTGTGTCGGTATCACCAGCAAGTGTGACGGCGGTGCTACTATTGATAGCTGCGATAGAGACTTTGTTTGGGTATTCGTGACAAAGCGTTTGTGCTTGTGCTTGCGAAATCCCAACTGCCAGCATCTTTCCTTCACCTGTGGTCGTTTGCTGTAGCCGACTGCGATGGTAGATGATGCGAATAGCGTCTTCGAAGCTGTATACGCCAGCGCAATAGCTTGCGGCAACTTCACCGGCGCTATGGCCAACGATGGCATCGGCTTTAATACCGTATGAAGTTAATAATTGAAACAAAGCGATTTGACAGGCAAAAATTGCAGGTTGTGCATACTGGGTTTCATGGATCTCGTCACCGCCATTGTGCATTTTATCGATCAATGACCACGACACATAGTGCTGCAATGCGCTATCAACTTTATCTATCTCTTGTTTAAATATTTTGCTGCTGCAATACAGGGCTTTGCCCATCGTTTGCCAAGTAGTTCCCATACCGGAAAAAACCAAAGCAGTAGGAGATGATGCGCTCTGCTGAGAAGTTGCACTTCGAAAGACTTTATTGGGGCGCTCGAGAATGAAGTCTTCAAGTTGTGCCATCAAAGTCTGCTTATCTCTGGCCGTGAATACCACTCTGTTTTTAAAAGCGGTGCGCAATAGTACCGAGTTACGGCAGAAGTCGGGGAGCTCATGGGTTGCTAAAGGCGCTAAATAGTCTAAATACGCTGAGACTTGCGCTGTCAATGCCGCTGCCGACTTTGCACTAACAAAAAGTTGTAGCACACCTGCATGCTCGGGGTTTGAGGTAGGGGTTGGAGTTGCTTGCTCTACCACTACATTTGCATTTGTTCCACCAAATCCAAATGAATTCACAATTGCGCGCCGAGGTGTATCATCGGCTCTATCAGGCCAAGGCGTATTCTCCGTGACTACTTTTATATTTAACTGTGCCTCATTGATGGCTGGATTTATGGTGTGACAGTGCAGTGTTTTTGGGATTACGCCGCTGTTCATTGCATTAATTGTTTTAATTAAGCCAGCTAATCCTGCGGTGGGCTCGGTATGGCCGATGTTGCTTTTAACAGAACCTATTAGGCATGGCATTAAGTTGTTATCTCGAATGCCCAAAACACTACCCAAAGCATTGACCTCGATAGGATCACCCACAGCTGTGCCAGTGCCATGTGCTTCGGCATAATCAATATCGTGGCCACTCAAACCTGCAAATTCCAATGTTTTTGACAACAAACGCTGCTGCGCTAGACCATTTGGTACAGTGATCCCATTTGTTTGCCCGTCTTGATTCGTGCCACTTGCCTTAATGACAGCTAGGATTGGATCATGATCATTGATTGCATCAGAGAGTTTTTTTAATACCACGACTGCAACGCCTTCACTTCGAACATAGCCATTCGCGTCACTCGAAAAACTTTTACACAAGCCGTCAGGTGAAAGCATAGACGCTTTGCAAATGGACATTGTCATTTCAGGTCTAAGCAGCAGATTGACGCCACCGGCAAGCGCTATATGGCTATCTCCGTGTAGGATTGCCTTACATGCTAAATCAAGCGCTACGAGTGATGAGGAGCAGGCGGTATCGAGAGTTAAGCTAGTACCATGGAAATCAAAACAATAAGACACTCGGTTTGCCGTCAGCGTCATCGATGAGCCCGTTGCTGAGTGACTTGAAACGTAATCATGTGCGCAGCTTGCAGTTTGCAGTTGCTCAAAGTCGTGCATAAATTGCCCCATGAATACGCTGGTGTCACTGCCTTTTAATTGTTCGATGTCTAGCCCTGCGTTTTCTAGCGCTTCGTAAGTTGCTTCAAGTACCCAGCGTTGTTGAGGGTCAATATATGGGGCTTCTTTTGGTGAAATGCCAAAAAATGGGGCGTCGAATAATGATAAACCAGATAAGAATCCTCCATTTTTTACATACATTTTTCCTGACTTTTCACGATCGCTGTCATAATAGGCACTAATATCCCAGCGCTCTTTTGGTATTTCGGTGATGCCATTACCCCCAGCCAATAAAAACTGGTGAAAGTCAGAAGGTGCATTGTTGTCTCCGGGGAGTCGGCATGAAACACCGATGACAGCGATGTCATTGTTTGGCATAGTTGCAGTTTGATTGTTGTTCATTGTTGTTACTCCAAAATACGGTGGTGTTTACATGGCTTGGCTAAATGATGTGGCATGGGCTTGGCTGAATAAAATACCCTTCAGCGCGTCATTGGGGCGAGTGTGGGCGGTTAGTATGTCTTGCCAACTCATTCCTTGTTGTAGTAGGTACGTTGCAACCGAACAGTGTTTGTCGTGAATATAGTTGATATTTTCTTTTGCACTTTTATAGGTATCAGCTTTTACTTTAGGGTGTGGGTAATGAATTGCTTTTGCATCAGTGATGAGCTCAAATTTAGCACCTATACCGTGGAGCCTAAGTGCTAATTCAACATCTTCACCCCCCCAGCTTGTGAAATATTCATCAAAGCCTTCGATGTCAAAAAGCGCTTGTGTTTTGCACGACGCGTGACAAGTCCAAAAGATAAGCCAAGGTTCAGCAATATACTGTAGTGACAACCCATGAGAGTGTAAGTAAGGGGCGCGACAATCTTGAAATTGGTCTAAAAAAGTGTGATCAGCAAAAATATTATTATTGGATAAGCGATGCTTAAAAGCCCGTATACTGGACTCTTCGAGTTCTTCAAACCCAAAGCACAGTCCAATTAATACATCAATGTTACTCGACTGGTATTGCTTCAAATGTTGGGCTAAACATGATGCTTCTGCAATGACACCTGAGTCCAAAAATAATACATGCTCAAATTGCGCCGCTAATATGCCGATATTTCGTGCTCGAGCAACCCTAAATCCTTGATCACTTTGAAAGTAGTAATGTATCGGTAGCTTATCTGTGTATGAGTCAACAATGTCTTTTGTATTATCGTTCGAGCCGTCATCTACCACGATAACTTCAAAGAAAACGTTACTAAGAGTTTGTCTTTCTAAACTCTGTAATGTGAGTTGTAATAATTGGCTGCGGTTATAAGTGGGAATAATAACGCTGATCCCTGGTCTCCAATCTTTCATTTTTATATTCCTTTGAATTTGCAATCGTCGCAAAAAATAGCACCGAAATTGGATACGTTATTTTTAATATGTGAATTATTGGTGTCAATATGTTATTTGGTTTTTTCAAGTTGTTATTTTGTGTGTATTTAGTAACCTAATGATTATTAAGGTTGTTGTTTTTTTGTTCGCCTTTTTTGGTTGAATATTGTTCATCAATGAGGTTCGATATGTATATGGTTAATGTTTTGTAAATTGGGAAGGTGATTTATTCGTGTTATGTTGTTAATCATTTTCAACACCAGCAGGGACACTGTAATGTGAAGAGCTTTATAGGAAGCACCTGTATGCGTGTATTAACATCGTATTTGCGTTTAATAGCGAGTTCTTTTATTGCCAGTATTGATGCTTACCAATATGAGTTTACAACCAATTCTTAACTTTGAGTCGATACCTTATTATGGTCTTAATAAACAAGTTGCATATTTAGTAGAAAAAGAAGATGACGGTCGCAACAATACAACTTTTTAATTAGGTAGAGAGCTAAATATAGCGAGTCTTAACAATCCCAACGTTAGCTCACTCCTTATTCAAGGCTCAGGTTAAATAAATATTTAACTTCCAATTTGCCCCGAAAACCGCTAGCCTTAGGGGCAATAAATAAAGTAACAAATACGTAAAATAATGGAGCAGTATTATGGCAGAGCAACAAGTGCAGCCTTTACACAACGAGAAGCACGCTAACATTAAAGTTAAAAACGGCGTGAATGTTGAATTCCTTAAAACTCAGCACTTAATGCCAGTGGTTGCACACGAATTTGCACGTGTAGCGACTGAATTCCCGATGGCTTTTGTTAAAAATTCAGAAACTGGTCAATTTCAAGCGGTTGCTATGTTTGGTCTTCAGCCAAATGAAAATCTATTTGTTGAAGGCGACAAGTGGACTGGTAGCTTTGTACCAATGGCAGCAGCTCGTTACCCGTTTGGTTTAGTTAAGCACCCAGAGCAAGATCAGTTTGGTATTGTGATTGATGAAGCAAGCCCGTTAGTTGGTGAAGAAGAAGGCAATGCGCTTTTTGAAGACGGTAAAGAGACTGAGTATTTAGCACGTCGTAAAGAAGCGTTAGTAAGCTACGTTGAGTTTGCTCGTGTAACTGAAGCATTTACTCAGTATCTTGCTGACAAAGAGCTTTTAGTTCAACAAACGTTAACTGTAGAGATCCGTGGTGAGAAGAAAGACATCAACGGTATCTATCTTGTAGATGAGCGCAAGTTAAATGAGTTAGGTGACGAAGATTTCCTAGAGCTACGTAAACGTGGCTATTTAGCTCCGATCTTCGCATTTTTGACTTCTACGCATCAAGTGGCGCGTCTAGCTCGTATTAAAGCACAGCGCGAAGCTAGCTAAACGCTTTTAGATATAGAATGATTCGATAGAAGCGCTTCCAGAGGAAGCGCTTTTTTTATGCTCTAAAAGTCACACCTTTGCTCTTTGTAAGTCTTGATGCTTCATGCGATAAAACTAATCGAATCGACCTTTTGCTATGATGAAATGTTTATATGACGGGTGGCGTTTTCAAAAACAATTGCCTCACTGTAATACCAACTAACCTTAATGCTTGCTCAATTTTAGGAATGAATCTGACATTAGCTGCGTTAAAAACCTCTAGTGTAGAGCAACTTAATAGCAAAATTTTTGCCTTGCCTATAGGGCATAGGCACCTCGGTAGGAGCAGGACGCAAAAGCGGGGTTATCGACAAAATTTTCTCGCCTCAAAATAGACCACTTAATTAAGATAATTGTTATAAAAAATCATCTTTAACTTAATAATCCACAAACATTTCAACGTGAATACTTGCATCCTTCTATAGTTCATCACATGCTGTTGGCACAATAAAGAACCAAGGTAAAAAAATGAATAAAACTTCTTTGTTTGCATTCATGCTAGCATTGACGACAACAGGTGTGATGGCTGAGGCGCAATCAAAGCCATTTGCAATCGCTATTCATGGCGGGGCGGGCACAATTGAGCGTAGTAACTTCACGCCGGAAAAAGAAAAACAATACAAAGCTAAATTAAAAGAAGCCGTCGAGGCTGGCTATAAGGTACTGGCACAAGGTGGAGAAAGTCTTGATGCAGTAACGGCAGCCATTAATACTCTTGAAGACTCTGCATTTTTTAATGCGGGGAAAGGTGCCGTATACACCTACGATGAAGGTCATGAATTAGACGCATCAATTATGGATGGTCGTAACCGTCAAGCAGGCGCAGTGGCTGGCGTAAAGCACATTAAAAACCCCATCAATCTGGCAAAAGAAGTCATGCAGCACTCTGTACATGTCATGCTAAGTGGTGATGGTGCTGAAGATTTTGCTAAGAGACGCGGTTTTGAGTTAGTGGAAAATAACTACTTTGACACTGATGCTCGTTACCAGTCGCTCTTAAAGGCAAAAAAGCGATTACAGATGAAAGAAGCCGCCACGAAAGACTATCAAGCAGCACATCAGCAATTAGAGAGCGAATATAAGGTGGGGACTGTCGGTGCCGTGGCGCTTGATAAGCATGGGAATTTAGCTGCAGGAACGTCAACAGGTGGGATGACGGCGAAACGCTTTGGACGAATAGGTGACTCACCTGTGATTGGTGCAGGCACATTTGCAGATAACCGCTCCTGTGCAGTGTCTGCAACGGGCCATGGCGAGTATTTTATTCGGTATAATGTTGCGGCCGATATTTGCGCTCGCGTTGCTTATCAGGGTAAGTCGATAGAAAAAGCAGGCAAAGAGGTTATTTTTGACACGCTTTACCCTGTTGGTGGCACCGGCGGTGTGATAATTGTAGATCCCAATGGCAATATCAGCATGCCGTTTAATACAGCAGGAATGTATCGAGCAAGTAAATCCTCAAGCACCGAAACGTACGTAGGTATTTATCGCGACTAAAACAATATTAGATTAAGCAACTTCTTAAAACGCCAACTACTATTACTATGATAGCTGGCGTTTTAATGGAGATGGGCAATGCAATCAATAAAAGTCGCAGACTACTTAAATCATCGACCTGTAACATTTAATCAAGATATGCGCATAGAAGCTGCAGTTGAAAAACTGCTTCAAAGTGGACAATCTGGTGGCCCTGTCATCGATGAAAGTCGACGAGTCATCGGCTTTTTGTCTGAACAGGATTGCCTTAAAAAAATGTTAGAGGCAACGTATCAAAATGAGTCTCATAGTGTAGTGTCTGATGTGATGACAAAAGACCCGTTATGTGTAAATTGTGAAGATAGTATCGTGCAAATCGCAGATATGATGAGTTGTAATAAGCCCAAAATCTACCCTGTTGTTGACGAAGATAAGCGCTTGCTGGGCGTGATCAGCCGGGCGAATGTATTACTCGCAATAGATAAACATTTACATGATACCTATATGTCTGGGCAACGATACGTATAACGCCTTTAGTAATACATTTATTAGCGCAAAATAAGACGTACTGATGAAATTTAGTTGGGTTCGTCCTACTTGATTTGCTAAACTACACGGCGTTTTATGTAATCACAAGGTGTCGTGTAGTGCAGGTTGACTCGCTGTTTAAAGAGCTAAATTCATGTCTTAAAAAGGATTACTTCGTCCTCAAAAAGCGCCTTCATGGTGCGAAAAAAATTACCGATCAAGAAAAACAAAAGCAGGTTATTGCAAAAATCGCAGCAGCAATTGCAAAAAGCCAGCAACTAAAGGTAACGAGAAGCGCAAATATCCCGGCAGTAGAGTACCCTGAACAGCTACCAGTAAGTCAAAAGAAAGAAGATATAAAAGCAGCGATTGCTAGTCACCAAGTGGTGATTGTCGCTGGTGAAACCGGCTCTGGTAAAACCACTCAGTTACCAAAAATTTGTTTGGAACTTGGGCGCGGTGTGGATGGTTACATTGGCCACACTCAGCCTAGAAGGCTTGCCGCTAGAAGTGTATCGACTCGTATTGCAGAGGAGATTGGTTGTGAAATGGGGCAAGAAGTAGGGTTTAAAATTCGGTTTTCAGATCAAGTTTCCGATAATACCTACGTAAAATTAATGACTGATGGTATTTTACTGTCTGAAATTCAGCAAGATAGATTCCTAAATCAATACGACACCATCATCATAGATGAAGCGCACGAGCGTAGCCTTAATATTGACTTTATTTTAGGTTATCTAAAACAGCTTTTGCCTAAACGCCCAGACTTAAAAGTAATTATTACTTCTGCAACGATTGACCCTGAGCGTTTCTCCAAACATTTTAATGACGCGCCGATTATTGAAGTCTCAGGTCGAACCTATCCGGTGGAAGTAAGATATCGCCCAGTCGAAGATATTGACCCACAAAATAGCGAAGCAGAGAACGATCAGCTACAAGGGATCTTTGACGCAGTTGATGAGCTGTGTGCAGAAGGGCCAGGTGATATTCTGGTATTTATGAACGGGGAACGTGAAATACGTGATACCGCTGATGCCTTGGCAAAGCGTAATTTAAAAGGAGTCGAAGTATTACCCCTCTATGCGCGCCTTTCAAACGCTGAACAAAATCGTATTTTTGCACCGCACAGCCAGCGCCGTATCGTATTATCGACAAATGTGGCAGAAACGTCTTTGACTGTACCTGGTATACGTTATGTTATCGATCCTGGTACTGCGCGGATCAGCCGCTATAGTTATCGCACCAAAGTACAGCGCCTACCGATTGAGGCTGTATCTCAAGCCAGTGCCAATCAGCGAAAAGGTCGCTGTGGGCGGGTGGCATCAGGTATTTGTATTCGTTTGTATAGTGAACAAGATTTTCTTGGCCGCCCAGAGTTTACTGATCCTGAAATCTTAAGAACAAACCTTGCGTCAGTTATCCTGCAAATGCTTGCACTTGGACTTGGTGATATTAGTCAATTTCCATTTGTTCAAGCGCCTGACAGCCGAAATATAAAAGATGGTATGTCGCTACTCGAGGAACTTGAAGCGATTGTACCTGCAAAACGTAGAGAAAAAGCTCAACTCACTGATTCTGGGCGTAAGCTAAGTCGCCTTCCAATAGACCCCAGACTTGCCAAAATGGTCATGTCTGGTGCGCAAAATGGCGCACTTTGGGAGGCTATTGTAATCACTGCGGCTTTATCCATTCAAGACCCCCGAGAGCGGCCGCAGGATAAGCGTGCAGTAGCAGACGAAAAGCATAGTCGTTTTGAGAGCGAGCACTCTGATTTTGTCGCCTATCTTAATCTTTGGAACTATATTGAAGCCCAGCAACAAGCGCTAACCCGAAATCAGTTTAGAAAGCAATGTCAAAAAGATTTTTTAGCCTATATGCGAGTGCGCGAATGGCAAGACATTGTGTATCAGCTCACAACGGTGTGTGAAGAGCTGAGTTTTAAAGTCAATAATACACCCGCAGCAGATGAAGCTATTCACCAAGCCTTACTCAGTGGTATGTTGAGCCATATTGGGGTGAAAGACGAAAAACAAAAGCAGGTCTTTAAAGGGGCGCGCAATAGTCAGTTTCATATTTTTCCAGGCTCAAGTTTATTCAAAAAAAGTCCAAAATGGTTGATGTCGGCAGAGCTGGTAGAGACCAGTAAACTGTATGCACGGGTCAATGCAAAAATCGATGTGAACTGGATAGCGCCTTTAGCCAAGCACTTGGTTAATCGCAGTTATAGTRAACCGCATTGGGAAAAAAAGGCCGGTGCAGTAATCGCATTTGAACAACAAACTCTCTACGGTTTGATTATCGTAGGTCGTAAGCGCACAGTATATAGCGAGATAGACCCTGTAGTTAGCCGCGAAATTTTCATTCGAGAAGCCCTAGCCAACGGGCAACTTGGACAAAGTGAAGGCTTTTTAACTGCAAACCAAAAGTTAGTCGAGGAAGTGCAAGCACTTGAAGACAAAGCTAGGCGTCGCGATATTTTGGTTGATGAAGAAGATGTAGTGGCATTTTACCATGACCGAATTCCACAGGATGTGAATAACCGCGCTGCATTTAACAAATGGTGGCGAGTTAAAAAGCAAAAAGACAAGCGCTTTTTACACATGACCCGAGAACTGCTAATGAAGCATGGTGCGGATCATATTAATGCCACAGATTACCCCGATACTTGGCAACAAGATAACTTGATATTGCCGCTAAGTTATCACTTTGATCCTGGCCAAGCGCTTGATGGCGTGGTGGTTAATATACCACTGGCGTTACTAAACCAAATTAACGATGAGGGTTTTGATTGGCATATTCCTGCACTTAGGCATGAACTGGTATGTGGATTGATTAAATCTTTACCAAAAACCTTACGACGGAACTTTGTTCCCGCGCCAAACTATGCTGATGCTGTGCTTGCCTCTGTGGAGGTAATGCAAGGTCCATTTTTGGAAGCGGTTGCAAATCGTCTACTTAAAATGACTGGAGTCAAAGTTGCGCAGACCGACTGGGATACAAGTTCGCTTGAACCACATTTAAAAATGCAGTTTCAAGTGGTGAATGAACACGGAAAAGTAATTGCTCACGGTTTTAATTTAAGTTCGCTTAAGGCCAAGTTGCAGGGGCAAGTGACACAAACGCTCTCCCAAGTCGCCGAGCAGGGGATTGAGCAAACCGATATTCAGCAGTGGAATTTTGGAGAGTTGCCAGAGCAGTACACCAAAAAACAAGGGAACTATGAGATTAAAGCATATCCCGCGTTGGTTGATAAAAAGCAAAGCGCAGCAATAGAGCTTTTTGATAATGAAACAAAAGCACAAGCGGCACATCAGGCTGGTGTACGGAGGCTAATCTTGCTTAATGTACCTTCACCCGTGAAGTACTTACAGCAACATTTACCTAATAAGGCAAAGCTTGGCTTATATTTTAATCCTTTTGGTAAAGTGCAAGACTTAATAGACGACTGTACTGCTGCTGGAGTGGATAAGCTGTTGCTCGAATTTGGTGAGGTGCGGGATGACAACGCATTTGAACAGGCTAAAGAATACATTCGAGCTGAATTAGGTGATRCGGTTGTTGAGATAGCAAAACAAGTTGAGTCACTGCTCAGCGTAGCTCATAGTATCAATAAACGCATGAAAGGACGTGTTGATTTAACCATGATCACTGCGCATGGTGATATTAAATCGCAGCTATCTGATCTTGTTTTTAAGGGCTTTGTAACAGCACACGGGGCACAAAAAATCGCAGACATTTTACGCTATATGAAAGCCATAGAAAAAAGACTTGAAAAGCTTGCTGTAGATCCAAACAGAGATAGGTTATGTGTACTAGAATTGGAAAAGGTAGCGGCGGCTTATCAAGATAAGTTAGCAAAAGTCCCATCAGGATTCCCGATACCACCATCGCTTAAAGATATTTTTTGGATGCAACAGGAACTTCGCGTGTCTTTGTTTGCTCAAACATTAGGAACCGCTTATCCAATTTCGGCTAAACGTGTTCTTAACGCAATAAAAGAGTGTGAAATATAAACTTGCATTTTAGAGTACGACAGTTACTTTATTATATGAGGAAGTAAAGTTTTGGATTGTGAGAAGGAAGCGGCATTGGTTATGTCCACACGAGAGAAAAGGAAAAATACGCCGCACCTGTTAGTGGTTGACGACGAGTATTTTAATTATGAAATGCTCGAGGTCGCATTGTCTGGGGTGTTTGAGCTTAGTTATGCCAATTCAGGTACCAGCTGTTTATCTAATGCAATTGCAGATCCTCCAGATGCAATTTTATTAGATGTATGTATGCCTGGGCTTGATGGCTATGATACGTGTCGGATGCTGAAAAACACACCAGAGACGAAGAACATTCCAGTGTTGATGGTGTCAGGCTTAGAATCTGAAAAAGAACAAAAAGCAGGTTTTGATGCCGGCTGTGATGCGTACGTAGTTAAGCCATTTTCGATGCAGTCGTTATTAGAAAAAATAAAATCAATGGTGTAGGAGCACACATGATCAATGAAGATAAACGTCGCTTTATGCGTATGTCTGTGGATGCGGTGGCACAATTAAGAGAGCTAGAGTCCGGAAAAACACACCAAGGGGTGTGTCATGATCTTAGTGCTACAGGCCTTTCTGTAACAATATCAGACCCTGTAGAAGCAAACACTGTTGTTGATATTTTTATTGATTCAAGTGGTGATATGATCCAGCCTTTGAGTGCCCATGCTACCGTGATACGTTGCAGTCAAGAACAAGACGGTCAATGGATTGCAGGTTTAGAGATCACCAAATTTAATTAGTCCAAGCCCTATATTGAGAGTGTCTTTTTGTTATCAACTTGATGTTATGCAATCAAGCGCGTTTGATTTTATACCTCACTGGCGCACATCACAGTGTCAATATTCGCAATATACTCGCCAATAAAGCCTCTACTGGCGAGTATGTACTTGACTTAAAAGATGTAGAGGTATCGAAGCTGATACCTAAAACAGCACTGGTACCACCAGCATAACCCCATTTTTTCTAAATAACTTTATTGCCAACAGTGAGCTGGTATATAAAACCTATATCTACAGGGTATAAAACGACACAAAGAAAGTGGCGATGGATGCCAGTGCGAACATGGTGTATTCAGTGATTGATTGTTTGCGCTTTTCTTCATTGTCTTTGGGGGTTGTTGCTATCATTAATAAGCTAGTGATCAACATAGCTAGAGAGTATAAACATAAGATAGATAAAACAGCATCTGTAAACATATAAGCCTCGACTATAGGTTGGTATTAGTGTCTTTTTAGCAGACGGTTATGGCACTGCACGTATTGATTTGCGATTGGCTAGTTATACCGTTTCGACTTAATACATGATCAATCTTAGGGCGTAAATTTGATTCAAAGCATGTAAATATCTTGATGATGAGGGCATCTAAACGCGATGTTTTAGACGAAGGTTTTAGTACCTCAACATAGACAGCTCTATTAAGCTAATTGATATAGATCCCTGAACAGCAGTGCATTTAATTATGTATTCGTCCCCAATTGGAGTAAATTATATCCTACTTTCAGATATTTCTAAAAGGAGTAACAGATGCGGTTCGAGTATTTTGTGGTAGACGCTTTCACTCGTAAGCGGTTTGGAGGTAACAACGCCGCAGTGGTAGAGGTTGAGCGGTGGTTTAGTGATAAGTTGATGCAGCAAATAGCCACTGAAAATAACTTGTCTGAAACCGCGTTTGTTAAGGCTTTAGATAAAAGTAATTATGAGATCAGGTGGTTTTCACCCATTACTGAAATTGATTTCTGTGGACACGCTACTTTAGCTGCGGCTTATGTATTATTTAACTGTAGAGGAAACTCTGGTGAAATATTCTTTCATACTCAGGAGGTTGGAATACTTGTCATCCAACAATCCGCTGACGGTAGAATTGTGATGAAATTTCCGAATCTAGCACCAATTGTAGCGGATGTACCAGATGCGCTACTTAAAGGAATTAGCATAACACCCACTCAAGTACTCAAAAATCGCCAAGCTTACTTCGTTATCGCAGATAACGAGCAGCAGGTACGTGATTGTAAATATGACAGTGAAGCGTTGAAACTGCTTGCACCATATGATGTTGTTGTTACTGCAAAAGGCGATAGTGTTGACTTTGTATCTCGTTATTTTTGGCCAGCCAATGGCGGTGATGAAGACCCCGTTACGGGTTCAATTCACGCGGGCCTTGCACCATATTGGGCAGATGTACTCGGAAAATATAATCTTCATGCGCATCAACTCTCTAAACGTGGTGGAGAGTTATTTTGTGAGGTAACGGGGGCGAATGTGATTGTGTCTGGGTTTGGTGTACTATATGCCAAAGGCATGTTTGACATTGATGACGAGTAGACATCAGGTTTTAGTGCAAGTAAGAGCTTGAACCATTGCTCAAATTAATAGGTTAGCTGAGTGTCAAAGGTATTCAGCATTAAATTGAAAAAGAGTCACTATGACAAGACAAATATGGGTTGACGCTGATGCTTGCCCCGTGGTTATCAAAGAAATGTTATTTCGAGCTGCAGTGCGTACTTCTACCACTGTCACTTTGGTTGCGAATCAGTACCTAAAGACCCCGCCATCTCCTTTTATTCAGAAACTACAAGTCCCAAAGGGTTTTGATATTGCTGATAATGAAATAGTGAAGCGTGTCAATGAGGGGGATCTTGTGATCACGGGTGATATTCCGCTTGCTGATGAGGTTATTGAAAAAAAATGCACTGCGCTAAACACTCGCGGTGAGTTGTTGACCAAAGAAAATATAAAATCACGTTTAAACATTCGTGATTTTATGGATACTATGCGTGCCAGCGGAGTACAAACACAAGGTCCTCCGCCATTATCTCAATCTGATAAACAAAATTTCGCAAATCAATTAGATACTTGGATCACCAGAAATAAAAAGGATTAAATATGGGCTACAAAGCGAGCTGCTTGTGTCAAACTGTAAAAATTGAAATCCGTGGTGCTATCTCTGACATCATCCATTGTCACTGTTCGTTATGTCGAAAATCAACAGGGACCGCTTATGCAACCAACGGCTTTGTTAAAGCAGACGAATTTATAGTGCAAAGTGGTAAAGATTCGCTCAAGGCATATACAGTCAAACCGGGACGAAAGCGCCATTTTTGCGTACACTGCGCGAGCCCAATCTATAGTTCAAACGATGCAGACCCTAACCGTATTAGGCTCCGCCTTGGCATTGTAGATTCAGATATTAATGAACGCCCAATGTCGCATAATTTTGTCTCTTCCAAAGCCAATTGGGATGACTTAGACGACTGCTTACCGCGATATGATGCGTTTGAACCGAATCGAGATTTAATACCAATTTGAAGAAGTAAATCTGACGCTAACGCGTTAAAAACTTCATATTTAGAACAACTAAATAGCAAAATTTTTGCCTTGATTACATGGGGTAGGTACCTTGGCGATAGCAGGGCGCGGTAGCGGGGTTATCGACAAGATTTTCTCTCCTCAAAATAGACCACTTAATTAAGAAAATTGGTATAACTTTAACATCAGGAGACAACAGTGGCAGGAATTAATGAACTTTCGCGGCTATTGAAAGAGATCTCACCACAGTTAGATAGCACACCTTATGTTTTTTGCACCGTAGACAAGCCTTTGCGAGAGTGTCTAACACTAGACCCTATCGCCACTTTTGTTGAACACGAAGGGCTAACATTAGTTGTTAAACAATCGGTCGCAGATGCTCATGAACTGGCTTATTCATGTGTGATGAATAAAATCACTTTACAAGTCCACTCTAGCCTTGAAGCGGTGGGACTGACCGCAGCATTCTCAAATGCGTTAAAAGAGGTCAATGTTAGCGCAAATGTTTTCGCGGGTTTTTATCATGATCACATCTTTGTACCAGCAGATGATGCGAGTAAAGCGATATCTGCGATTCAAAACTTGGCAACCTAGGAGTGTGTATGTCAGTCATTGAATTTGTACCATACAAGTTAGTGCCAGCAAGCTTTAATCCATGGCGCGAAATATTTATTGAAGTCGCTGATGAAGTGATAAAGAAAATTGCACATCCAGAGCTTCGTTTTTTACACTTTGGCTCAAGCTCGTTTAAAGTAGCAGGTAAAGGGATCATTGATATATCTGTGCTGTATCAGCCCGGTCAATTAACAAAAGCAGTTGCCCATCTAACCAAGCTTGGCTTTGAAAATCAGCATAGTGACAAACCATTTCCTCCTACTAGGCCACGTAAGGATATTGCGGTACGGTTTCAAGGTGAACTGTTCCAAATTCATGCTCATATTATCGAACAGGACAGTGAAGAACATCACAAGCAGGTGCAATTTAAAGCGTATATGCTTGATAATGTCAAAGCTCGCTCAGAATATGAGGAACAAAAGCGGCAAATCATAGCACAAGGTATTGCTCAACAAGATGACTATGGCAAAGCCAAAGCTCCGTTTGTAAAGCGTACATTATCGGCGCTATAACTTCGGCTTCAGATTTCAATATAATGGCGTCTCATAGCAGCGAGTAGCGTTTTTATATACGCTGCTCGCTACAAGGGTTTGGCATTACAGGTTAATGGTTTTAGTCAACTGAAGTGGTTCACCATCAACGTCAAACTCACCGGTTATTTTAAGTACGCCATCTTTTAATCCCCGTAACTTATCTACGCTAAAAGTTTTACTTTCATAAGGTGCAAAGGTAACGGGCAGCTGCCAAAGTGGCTCATCATTTTTGAATGAGTGAAATGGAATAAAATTAACACGCAATACACCACTTGACGCACCTGAATAGGGGCCGTTAAGTGTGATGGTGATATTATCACGAACACTAACTTTCATTTGAACACCATCAAAAGGTATCTTTGGCGTTAGAAGTGGCTTTTGTTGTGTTAATCCGTTCCAATGAATCATTAAGCTTTTAACGCTTGGTGTTGGCAATTCAATACGGTGCTCACCAAAATCCAGAGTTTCAGAGTAGTTAGCCATACTTAGTGTCATATGATGATTACTAGGGTTGTTGACGTACAGATAGTGCTTTTCGTCAGAAAAATAGCTTTGGATGTTGATACCACTTAGGGTAAATAGCGCATTGTCGCCAAGTGTTGATTGCCAGTTTTGCATCAAGTGGTTGAGGGTTTTATGCTCAGTTTCCGTGACTGTTCTTGATTTCTGTTTGTTAAAGATTTCGCGAAGTGGGGTCATACAATCACTTAACTGAGCGCTATATTCCACACAAGTGTTAAAAGCTCTGCGAAGTAGCGCTGCATCGTTAAATTGCCAAGGATTAGTGGTTTGTTCATTCGTGATTAAGTAATTATGCGCAGCAAAGTAGGGCGCTATTCTATGATTATTATTTCGGCCAATAAGGCTTATTTTTTGCAAGCTAAGCGCTGAAATGTCGATTTGGCGTAATGGTAACCTAGCTAATTGCTCATGGTGTTGTGTTTTCATTTTAATAATCAGTGCATCGTCCTGCTTTGAAAGCGTGAGCGCCACTTGATGATATAGCTTAATATCCGTGCGTAATTGCGGCAGCAGTGCGATAGACTTTGCAGGAAACAATGCTTGATTGCTAGAGACTGTTAACTTCACCCCTTCTTGAAGGGTAAATTGCAGTAAGTTGTCTTTACTAAAATCAACTTCTTTTGGTTTAACGCGCCCGAGACGCGCATCTAAGCTCTCGATTGTTAAATCAACGATTAACGCAAAGCCAATTTCCCCACGTTTTATCTGCTCTGGTTCTAAGTCGATTACTGCTGCAACACTATGCTCATCAAGTGAGTTGATTAAAGGTGTTTTATCGGGGGCGGGAAAATCCATCACGGCATGTGTAGAGGAAAAGTTTGGATGAATATCGAGACGATTAAGAGCTTTGCTTTCGGTATTTCTGAGCCAATATGTGGCACCGTTTTGCTCCCAAGGCCCATCGACAATATAAAAACTTGGCGTGGCAGAGCGCACAAACGCTGCAAACTGCTGTTCAAGTTGAGGCCAACCGGGGAAGGTCTGTTTTAAGAGTGCATTAGCAGTTGGCAAGGTGTTTTSAGAGTGAGGATTTGCGTCCATTAATTTGCCGATAAAGCGTTTAAAATATTGATATCGCTCAGGATCGCTCAATAAAAAATGTACGATAAAAAAGTTGAGCCCGCGTTTGAGCGATGGGTCGTCATTGATGGCTTCAAAAGATGGCAGGCCATTTTGATAATACTGCTGTAAACCCAAGTGCAGATAATTCATTGGAGCACGGTCAAAAACCATCACAGTTAACTGCTTTTTATTTGGATCATATACGTGGCTTGCAATGGCATCTGCCATCCCCTCGGTGATCCAATTGGGTGCCCAAGTTGAGTGACCGTTCAGTGCCATATGAAACGCATGCATAGTTTCGTGGATCACGATGTAGCGCTGGTGATGCTGGCGATGACTCGGAAAGTTGTACCCTGCACGGTTATAAAACATAGTTTCGCCGCCAGCTGTTTTATGTACGCCTCGCAAAAAACCATCGTCCAGCATGGCTTCTTTTGTACGTTGGCGTGAACTGCCATAAACGACAGCGATCCTCTTCTTATCAATCGCGGCGGGTGCCATACCAAACAATTCAACATAATGAGGGTAAGACATTTCAAGTAATTCTAAATAAAGTTTTACTTTGTCTTCAGGCAGGTCACTTTTGAGTGCAAAATGTTTACTCACCCACCAGTCATATCCCCGCGAGTTAGCTATTTTTCCTTCGCTATAAGTGAGCGGAATTTGTTTACCAACGTGTTGGATATCGATGTGCTTCAGTGTACTGACTCGGCCATTAACGCTCACTTCCGATCGCATATCAGCTGGGCTTGGAATAGCGACGGTATAGCTTTGCGTAGTTTGGCATCCGCTGAGTAAAGCAAGTAATGCAATCAAAGGAGCAAATACAAGTTGTTGCTTTTGCAGGAAGAGTATTTGTCTATAAAAGGAAATGGTTGGGAATAAATAAAATAAAGACATGATACTTTGTTCTCGCTATTATTGGTGTATATTGTATGCAATATAAAATAACAAAGATAACAGGTATTGTCATTATGCAAAATCAGCAGCAGTGGTGTGAGCCAGATCTCAATGAGACAAATCGGTCAAAGTCGTCTTCTGGGTTTGGTCGCACGTTTTACATTGCGAATATTATGGAAATATTTGAACGGCTCGCTTGGTATGGCTTTTTCGCTGTGTCATCAATTTATATGACAACCCCAAAATCACAAGGTGGTATTGGCTTTACTGATATAGAGCGTGGCGCAGTGCAGGGGATTATTCCCTTCTTTTTATATCTTTTGCCTGTTGTAACTGGTGCGCTAGGGGATCGCGTAGGGTATAAAAAGATGTTCTTTTTTGCATTTTTGGTGATGACGCCAAGTTATTATTTACTGGGACAGGCACAGAGTTTTTGGCCGTTTTTTGCTGCGCTGAGTTTTGTTGCGCTGGGGGCTGCTTGCTTTAAGCCTGTGGTTGTTGGCACCGTCAGCCACAGTACAAACGATGGTAATCGTGGTCTGGGATTTGGGATCTTTTATACCATGGTGAATATTGGTGGGTTTTTAGGTCCTTTGGTTGCGGGGTATATGCGCGCTATTAGCTGGGATGCGGTATTTATGATGTCGGCGATTTGGATTGCCATAAACTTTATCCCCTTGATGTTATTTTACAAAGACCCGCAAACATTACCTAAAACCAAGCAATCTCCTACTCAAGTATTAAAAACGGCACAGTCGGTGCTGGGTAATACCCGTTTAGCACTTGCGCTGTTTGTCGCACTGGCGCTATTGATGTCGGCAGGCGTTGGGTTTTCTGACTACAGTCAGGCGTTTACTTGGATTGCAATCTGGTTAGTAGCTAACTGGGTGTGGGACAGAATGCTTATAAATCGAGCGTCGACTAAAGCATGGTGGCAACAACCGATGAAGGTGAGTAACCTGCCGTTTGCGTTATATTTGCTGATCCTTGCAGGCTTTTGGACTGTTTATAATCAGCTGTTTTATACTTTACCTGTGTATATCCGTGATTATGCAGATACCCGAGATATATTGGCGTGGTTTGGCGATTCTGGCGTCGCGTTTTTAGCGTATGTTGATATTGATAAGTTAACTGCTGCTATTTTTACGCTGTTCAATGAGCTTAAGGAAAGTGGCATGGTATCCATTGAAACCATTAGGCTGGAATGGGTTCACCTCAAAGTGAATGTCCCCCATGAGCAAATACAGTTGATACTACAAACGCTAAACGCGCTTCACGATAATGGACAGACACTTTCACAGCACCAAGCGCAAGCCCTTGCTAAGCAACTCGTACAATATCGTCAAATCAATCCTGAGTATCTCATCAACTTAGACTTTGCGGCGATCGTGGTCGCACAAATTTTGGTGAGCTTTCTCTGTCAGCGATTTAGACCATTTTATGTGCTAGTCACAGGTTTACTGGTGATGGCGGTTGCGTTTTTCGCATTACTTAGCGATAGTAACTGGCTAAGCGGTCAGCTCATTGTTACTGTCATATTGCTTATCGCGCTGGGTGAAATGCTTGCCTCTCCTAAAAGCCAAGAATATGTCGCGAGTATCGCGCCTCAATCTCAAGCTGCGCTGTATATGGGATACTATTTTGTTTCTATGGCGCTGGGCTTCTTATTTGCTGGATTTTTATCTGGTTGGAGCTATAAAGTGTTAGTACAAGAAATGGCGGCACCTGAGTTAATGTGGGGACTATTTGCCGCTATCGCGTTTATCACTGCCATTGCATTATTCTGGTTCAACAAAGTGATAATAAACAGAAAAACATAGCACTATTGAAATGGGAACAGTTATTGGTCGCGATCGGTTTGTTTGCAAGCCATATTCTTTCTACACTCAAGCAAAAAATGAGGAAGTAACATGAATAAAAAAATATGGATGAGCACAGTGCTTTTTGTTTCCAGCAGTGTGTATGCGCAAACGTATGTTTTACACGCTGACTCTGCGATTGATGTGGTGTCAGGCAAGCTTATCTCACCTGCCACTGTGGTCGTTGAAGACAATAAAATTACCTCAGTCGGAAAGTCAAATCGTAAAGCCTATCCAAAGGGCGCAGAGGTGATAGACCTAAGCGGTCACACATTATTACCCGGTCTATTTGATATGCATGTCCACTTGACTTCAGATGCTCATGTTCATGGCTACAAAAGGTTGCAACGCACCGCTCCTCGAGCAGCGATCACCGGTGTTAGAAACGCCAAGCGCACACTGGATGCGGGCTTTACTTCTGTTCGTAACCTCGGTGCTGCTGGCTATGCTGACATCGCGCTGCGAGATGCCATTATTGATGGTGACGTACCAGGCCCGCGTGTAAATGCAGCAGGCCCTTCTCTTGGGATCACCGGCGGTCATTGTGACAACAACCTTTTAACCCATGAGCATAAAGTCTTTTCAGAAGGGGTTGCAGATGGGCCTTGGGCGGTAAGGCAAAAAGTACGTGAAAATATTAAATATGGTGCTAACTTAATCAAGTTCTGTGCAACGGGTGGGGTATTGTCTAAAGGCACTAAAGTGGGAGCTCAGCAATATTCTCAAGAGGAAATGACGGCGATAGTAACCGAAGCGCACCTACGCGGCTTAACGGTTGCAGCCCACGCGCATGGTACTGACGGTATCAAGTCCGCAATTAAAGCGGGTGTGAACTCGGTTGAGCATGTCAGTTTTGTTGATGATGAAGCCATTCAGCTAGCCAAAGATAAAGGCACGTACTTCTCTATGGACATCTACAATACTGAATATATTCTAGGCGAGGGCGAAAAAGCGGGAATTTTAGCRGAGAGCTTAGATAAAGAACGTAAAGTTGGGGCTACTCAGCGTGCCAGTTTCACAAAAGCGGTAAAAGCGGGCGTGAATATGGTGTTTGGCTCTGATGCTGGGGTTTATCCTCACGGCGACAATGGCAAGCAGTTTAGCCGTATGGTGAAATTTGGCATGACTGAACTACAGGCTTTGCAGGCCGCTACCATTAACTCCGCGACGTTACTCAAGCAAAATACACAATTAGGCTCGCTTGAGGCGGGGAAACTTGCTGATATTATTGCGGTTAAAGGCAATCCGCTCAAAGACATTGGTGTGATGGAAAATGTCACTTTTGTTATGAAAGATGGCAAAGTAGAGAAACGGTAATAAAGCAACCCAAGGCTGGTGTCGCATTCGTCAAACCCCTTTTACCGACATTAATGTCTCTTCTTAACAGGCTACAAAAGGTAGCCTGCTATCTGTTTCACTGGCGTACATTTATCTATTCAGTGCTTCTGAAATGGTGTTGATCCAATCACCGTTTTGGTCGCTGGAGAATTGCCAATTCATAACGCCACCCAGTTTAGCAATGTTTTGAATAGGCATAATCACCTCGTTAACTATGGTTCTTGCTGGCATGTATCCGGAGCCTGCGTCGCGCATGGTAACGGGGAATCCTAACACTACCTTTTCAGGAGACATATTCGGCAACTTAATATAGTTAAAATATGAGTTAACTATTTGGTCTGGGTTGGCGCTCCAAGGTGGGTTGTTATAAAACTGCACATTTAACCAATCTATATCTTGCCCTACCTGTTCTACTACCTCAATATATCCTGCCATAGCATCTCCTTGCTCCAGATAAGGAGGCTGAGGTGCATGGGTTATAAGAAAGTCTGGGCTTGGTAGTTGCTTTCTGAGTTCCTGAGTTAAGGCAATCAAAAACTGTGCGCCGTCGTATCCAGCCTTGCCGATGAATGCAGCACTGTCTTCGTAATCAATGTCAACACCATCGAGATGGTGGTCTTTTACAAATTTTGCAAGCGCTTCTGCTAACTGTGCTGTATCTGTGGATTGTAGACGATAAGTATTATAATCCATGTCTCCACCACCAAAAGAGATAAGCACTTTCTGCCCTTTTTGCTGCATAGCCTTGATTGCCTCAACGGTTGCGTTGGTGAAGCTGGAGTGAGTGGCTGCGACCGCACCATTCAGTATTAAAGTAAACGGACTGTCACTTGTTGCAGACAAAAATGCGAGGTTAACCACGTCATAGGGCAGCTCGCTGGCATTAATAAGCGGGATAGCGCCTGAATTGTAGTAGGTAATCGTTTTTGACATGCTAGTTCCTTTTATGAAAAGACAATCAACTATTACAAATTAGCTAAGTTTGCCGATATATGAAATTACAGGGGATTACAATAAATAGCCGGTGCGCTAAATAGCTCATAAGTGTAGATTAAATATAGAAGGGCTTGGCCAGTGGCTAAATAGGCTCAGGTAACCCTGCCTGTCTAGTTTGAGAATGACTTCACCACGTTGTGAGTTGAATAAATAATGATGGGATAACCCAGACTGAGACATATAATAGGCATTGCAGCTGGTACTWCGTAATGTAGTTTGCAACGCGTCAAGGTAGGCGCTAGCATCTTTCACCACGTCCTCAGACTTTAAATCTATATTCAGGACAATACTAAGTAGTCCTGACGTGAAGCCACTAAACCCAAAGTTATTTCCATCTTGATACCAGCATTTTATCATTTGTTGCAGGGCAACCACGTCTAGTTCGCTCTCGGTAATTGGGCAGTTTAAGTTACTATTTACGATAGGTGCCAGTGTCTCAATGAGATTATCCGGTGAGGTGAGGGTTTTTGATTGGCTGTTTACCCATGCTAAATAAATGCAAAAATAGCGGGCAAAGTCACTCAGGTTTTGCGCTTTTTGCGTCGCCCAATGATAAGCTGTAGTCACTGTTTCTTCAGACAATGTAAATGCCTGTTCACAATAACAAATAACATTATATAAGGTCAGCTTTTCATCAAACGATGCGCCCAAATTTATTGCTGGATAGTCTAAGTTATAACGGTGATAAAAACGCGCTATTTTATTTAAAGCGTTGCTATCAACTAGGTTGTATTTAGCCAATATCTCCGAGAGAATAATGCGCTCTTTCTCTGAATTGTGGTTATTTAAAACGGCTAGTGTCCAGAGGTCTTGGGTATGTAACTCAAGCAGTTTTCCAGTGCCCACCGATAAATGAAGTTGGTGTAAATAAAGTAAAATAGAGCCCATTAATTTTAGGCATAACATTTCAATAAATTGTTCTTCTGAGTTGCACTTTACGATTTGTTTTTGTTTTATGAGTGCTTCGGTGCAGGGCATACCTTGGTGAATAAGCTGAAGCAATGTCTGTATCTTATCTGAAAATTGTTGCGGTTGTGATATTTCAGTCTTGTAAATTATGAGCGCCATGACTCTTCCTTAGTTGGTGTTAGATGTGCCAGTTTTATTTAACGTGAGATCAAGATGACATGTCATTCAATACAATGACGAGATTGAGTATTCAAAAGAGGTAATTGAGCGATTAAAGAGGTGCTAATGCTCCTCTTTAAGCTCGTTTATCACCAAAGAACACAGCTAGCTCACGTTAGCTCCTCCACAGAGGAGCTAAATAGCGCTTTGTAACAAAGTGATAACGCTTAACATTTTTGCGGGTCATGCAACGTAGCAATCGCAGAGCGTACTCGCAGGCACCCTTTTTCTGCAGGGCAATTCTCTGCACTTTTACAAGCTGGGAACTGCGCATCATCGCTGGCTGGCTCTGCCATAAATGACGCTACCATACCGCGCTGAAATACCAATGCTAAGGTTGAGCCACCATAGCTGAAATAACCCAGCTCTTGACCTTTTTTGACGTATTGGCCTTCATCAACTGTGATTTCTACCGATGAAATCTCGGTGATCCCAATTGGGATCACAGCAACTAGCCCTCTACCGAATTCATCTTCGATAAAAACAATACCACGCGTGTTTACCATAGCTTGATAGCCTTGAGATTCAGTGCCAGCACTGGCATCAAAGCCCTCACTACGCAATTCACTGAAGGTAAATCCTTCAATAGTTTGTTTGCGCACGACTTTACCTGAAATTGGTGCATGCCAACGGTGGTAATCCGCGCCAGAGAGGAAGGATTGCATCACATCTCCACCAACAAAAGGCTCGATGAGATAAGAAGGGGTGGGAGCATCGTGTTCTTTGCTAATCGCGTTACCGCCGAGCATATCAAACAATGAGTAGGGCTGGCCCTTCAACCAGAACTGGTTACAGTATTGCACGTCTCTTGCTATGCGATAAACAGTACCATCATTTGCAGATACGACTATTTTATTGGAGTCATTGGCAGGAAGAGGTCGATAAGTGTCAAGATCTAACTCTCGATGGAAAAAATCATTATATGAGGTAAAGCCCCAGTAAGTTTGCGCTCTATCTGCATAGTTTTTTGCCTGAGATAGACAAAGTTGCTCTTGGGCACTTTGAGATAGCCAGCCCGTCGGTGCGGGGATAGTGCCTTCGGGATTGAGCACGACTTTAGACTCTTCTGAGTCTAAGTAAGTCTGCCACGCTTGAAGTACTTGCGTTAGCTTCGTATTAAACTCATTCATAACGAACAGCTTATTCCCTGATGGTACAAACATATAGAAAACAAATAGTTTAGACATAGGGAAAGTTTCTTTATCGAACTCGGGGGCACGTTGAATAACGTAGTTAATAGCAACGAGCCATTGCGACAGAGTCTCGAAAGCTCGATACGGCTCGGGTACCTCAGTTAACATTTGGGTGGCGAAACGCCTTGCGGTACTGTCGCTACTCGGTGTGCATGAAAGGTAATCTGAAAGTGCCTGAACTGCGGGTTCATAGCTACCAGAAAAAGCCAGTTCAGCTTGAGTCAAAGTTTCTTTTTGCCACTTTACAATTTGCTCAACCTTGTGTTTATCTTCAGGGCTAATTTCTGCCTGACGACTTTCACTAACAACGCGTAAAATATTCATGATTTCTTTCATTTGAGTGCTCTCCTTAATAAGAGTGGGTGATGGCGCGGGTCAAGAAGAATGTAGTTCAGTTTTATGCGGATGACTATTACAGAGAATTACATCTTGGGCAGTTATAAAGAGGTTTACCTACACGCAAATTTTACTGACAAATACTTGAAAATATACCGACTAGAGGAATTGCCCCTGAGGTATTAAGCGAACAAAAATATACCCCTTTAAATACAGAAGAAAAAATACGTAAGAACGAAATCGAAGACTGTGAACGCTGGTGCTGGTGGCTTAGCACTAGCAACTGAGACATAAAATTGATAAAAATATGGCTTATTCATTTAATGTTAAAAAGCCACAATATAAAAGGAAATTTTTATGGAATTACACACTCTCGCTTTATTCGCTATAGCTTGTTTAGCGATTAACCTTATTCCTGGTCCTGATGTCATCTATATCGTATCCAACACCATGAAAGGAAAAATGTCGTCAGGACTGCAGGCTGCACTTGGTTTAGGTACTGGTTATTTTGTTCATACGATTGCTGCTTGTTTAGGATTGTCGGCAATTATTTCGAGCTCAGCTTTTGCATTTAGCGTGGTGAAGTGGCTTGGCGCTGCCTATTTAGTTTATTTAGGCGTTCAATCAATAAGGTCAATGTGGCGTGGCGAGAGTCAGCTAGGGCTAAAACAACCTGAAACTCAAACGGGTAATGTCTTTATCCAAGGTATTTTAGTTAGTGTGCTGAACCCCAAAGTAGCCTTGTTCTTTTTGTCTTTTTTACCGCAATTTGTGGATCTTGCAGCACCATCAACGTCGCTACAAATTTTAATACTAGGGATACTATTTAGTGTTTTGGCTACGGTTTGTAACTTAGCGTATGCAGTTGCTGGCAGCTGGCTGTTTAATCAACCGAATACAACGCGTTATTCTCGTGCACTTGAGGGCGCTTCGGGTATGTTGCTACTAGGGTTAGCTGGGAAAGTTATCGCCAGCGAGAAGTAGAGCAGAGCAGGGTTACCGAACAAGATAAACCAATTGGGTGGTACATGGAAAAGTCTACAATTTGCAAAGATATGTCTGTTGTAAGGATTGCGCTCTTATCAGCGCAGTATACCAAGTTTGAGCTTGCCAAACATTGGCAGATAAGTTGGCCATCGAAGTGATAGAAGATGGTGCTGAAGGTATGCTCTATGGCGGGAAAAGTTGATAGTGTTCAGTATCGGCGGATCCCACTGTTTACCAAGTAGCGAGAAGTTTTGCTTCATTTGGCTTAGCTGCCGTTTTTCGTGGCTTGTACTCAGTCGCTGCTTGACTAATTTTCGATAGTAATACCAATTTGACTTAATACTTGCTCAATTTGAAGGAGTAAATCTGACGCTAACAGCGTTAAAAATTTCTCATTTAGAACAACTAAATAGCAAAATTTTTGCCTTGCCTACAAGGATGTAGGAACCTTGGCGATAGCAGGAC
>NZ_RDBW01000040.1:0-41992 GCF_003934235.1 Pseudoalteromonas sp. J010
GAACCCCCACATCGCAACAGCACTTTTCATTTTTGCAGATTTTGCAGCAATAATGTGAACCCCCACATCGCAACAGCACTTTTCATTTTTGCAGATTTTGCAGCAATAATGTCACGCTCTGCATCACCTACATACATACATTGACTGGGATCAACCCCCAGTTTTGAGGCAACCAATAAGAGCGGCTCTGGGTGTGGTTTTGCGACTGAAAGCGTATCGCCACAAACCACWATATCTATCATTGCCAGTTCTGGTATTTGCTTTAATAACGGTAGCGTCAAAAACTCAGGCTTATTGGTCATGATCCCTACCTTTATGTTTTGCTTTCGAAGGCTATCCAATAACGCCCCAATATTTGCAAAACAATGAGAGTGTTTGGCAAGGTTATCCGCATAATAGTCGAGTACAGATTGGCGTAGTTGATTAACATCAAATTGATGCAAGGTGTCGCCAAACCCCACTTTTAGCATTGCCGCGACCCCGTCAGATATGGCACTGCTGTAAATGGCTTTTTCAACCACAGCCATATTATTCATTGCTAAAACGTGATTTAGCGCAGCACCCAAGTCTTCACTCGTGTCGAGCAGTGTGCCATCTAGGTCAAATAAAACAGCGTTAATCATACTAGCTTCTCAAAATGAAGTACGTAGTTGACGGAAACGTCTTTAGTTAAAGTGAATGTCTGTCCAATCGGATTGTAGTGAATACCGCTTGCTGCTCTTACTTTTAAGCCATAACTCTCAGCCCAATTTATCAAAGTAGAAGGACGAATAAATTTGTCATGTTCGTGAGTGCCTTCTGGCACAATCTTCAGTAACTTTTCAGCGGCAACAATAGCTAGCAAATAAGCTTTAGTGGTTTTGTTTAAGGTAGAAAAGAACGCATGTCCACCAGGTTTCACTAATTTTGCAACTGCGCGGATGATAGACTCTGGATCGGGTACGTGTTCAAGCATCTCCATACAGGTAACTACATCAAATGTACCAGCACGCTGCTGGGCAAAATCTTCAACTGGTACTTTTTGGTAGTTCACCTGAATATTGGCTTCTAGCGCGTGTAGTTTGGCAACATTTAGTGGCTCTTGACCCATATCAATACCGGTTGCATGTGCCCCCATCTTCGCCATACTTTCCGTTAGTATTCCGCCACCGCAGCCAACATCTAGTACATCTTTAGCAAATAAACCGCCACATTTATCGTTAATAAAGTCTAATCGCAAGGGGTTAACATTATGAAGCGGCTTAAACTCTCCTTCTTTGTCCCACCAGCGTTCGGCGATTTCTTCAAATTTTGCTATTTCATTAGGGTCTACATTTTGATGTTCGGTCATAAAAAACTTCCTCGTCGAATTGAGCGCATTATAAAAGGGATTTGATAAAAATAGCACCTGTAAAACGCTAAAAAGTGTGATAGCATGGCTAACGAATTTTATAATAAACAACACCCTTGCTGATACGCTGAAGCAATTCGGTTTTTAATAAGTGCTTTGATTTTGCATTTCAATTAACAAGCCATTTGATATTCAGCAAACAGCGCTACACACGTAATAGTGTGACATAAAAGGGGTGGACACTGAAGGAAAGTGGAGTCAAATGTCTGATCTCGCCAATGAAATCCTGCCAGTCAATATCGAAGATGAATTAAAAAATTCATATCTAGATTATGCGATGAGCGTTATTGTAGGCCGTGCATTACCTGATGTACGTGATGGTCTAAAACCAGTTCACCGCCGTGTATTATTCGCGATGAATGAATTGAAAAATGACTGGAATAAACCTTATAAGAAATCAGCTCGTGTAGTTGGTGATGTTATCGGTAAATATCACCCGCACGGCGATAGTGCTGTGTACGATACAATTGTACGTATGGCTCAACCTTTCTCTCTGCGCTATATGCTAGTAGATGGACAAGGTAACTTTGGTTCTGTTGATGGTGACTCTGCTGCTGCAATGCGTTATACGGAAGTGCGTATGGCGAAAGTTGCACATGAGTTACTTGCAGATCTTGAAAAAGAAACTGTGGATTATGTGCCAAACTATGATGGTACAGAACAAATACCTGATGTTTTACCAACAAAAATACCAAACCTATTGGTTAACGGTTCTTCTGGTATCGCAGTTGGTATGGCAACCAATATTCCACCTCATAATTTAACTGAGGTGATCAATGGCTGTTTGGCTGTTATCCAAAACCCAGACATTACCATTGAAGAATTGATTGACTATATACCAGGTCCTGATTTTCCAACTGCTGCTATTATCAGTGGTAAAAAAGGCATCGAACAAGCTTATAAAACAGGTCGTGGTAAGATTTATATCCGCGCCAAAGCGGAAATTGAAGTCGATGAAAAAACAAACAAAGAAACAATCATCGTCCACGAAATTCCGTATCAAGTAAATAAAGCGCGATTAATAGAGAAGATCGCTGAGCTTGTAAAAGACAAAAAAGTCGAAGGGATCAGTGCGCTGCGCGACGAGTCAGATAAAGACGGTATGCGTATTGTTATTGAAATTAAGCGCGGTGAAGTCGGTGAAGTTGTACTAAACAACTTATATGCACAAACGCAGTTACAAACTGTGTTTGGTATTAATATGGTTGCGCTAGACAACAACCAGCCTAAATGTTTCAACCTCAAAGAAATGCTCGATGCGTTTATTATTCACCGTCGTGAAGTAGTAACTCGTCGTACTGTTTTTGATCTTCGTAAGGCCAGAGACAGAGCACACACGCTTGAAGGTTTAGCAATTGCACTTGCAAACATTGACCCAATTATTGAACTGATCCGTCGCTCACCAACACCAGCTGAGGCGAAAGCAGCATTAACAGCGCGTGGGTGGGACCTTGGTAATGTGAAAGCAATGCTTGAGCGCACTGGCGAAGAGAACGTTGCACGTCCAGATTGGTTAGCTGAAGAGCTAGGGATCCGTGATGGTCAATATTACTTGTCTGAACAACAGGCGCAAGCCATTCTTGACTTAAGGCTACACAAGCTAACCGGTCTTGAACATGAGAAAATTTTAGCTGAGTATAAAGAGCTACTCGACATCATTGCTGAACTTCTGTACATCCTATCTTCTCCAGAACGCTTGATGGAAGTTATCCGCGATGAACTAGTTGAAATCAAAGATACGTATGGTGATGAGCGTCGCACAGAGATCACCGCGGCTGCACATGACATTAGCCTTGAAGATTTGATCAACGAAGAAGACGTCGTGGTTACACTTTCTCACGAAGGCTACGTGAAGTACCAGCCTCTTAGTGATTACGAGGCACAGCGCCGTGGTGGTAAAGGGCGCTCTGCAACTAAGATGAAGGATGAAGACTTCATCGAGCGTCTACTGGTGGCAAATACGCATGATACAATCTTGTGTTTCTCAACCGCTGGCCGTTTATATTGGTTGAAAGTTTACCAATTGCCACTTGCCTCTCGCGCTGCGCGCGGCAAACCAATCGTTAACTTATTACCATTGGAAGCCGATGAACGTATCACGACAATTTTACCGGTTCGCGAATACGAAGAGGATAAGTTTATCGTCATGGCGACGGCAAGTGGTATCGTTAAGAAAACACCTCTGACAGCATACAGTCGTCAGCGTGCAAGTGGTATTATTGCCATCAACTTGAACGAAGGCGATAGCCTTATCGGTGCTAACATTACCACAGGCGAAAATGACATCATGCTGTTTACTGAGCATGGTAAAGTTGTCCGCTTCAATGAGAAACAACGTGACTCGGAAACGGGTGAAGTGAAGCGTGACCCTGAAACAGGTGAAGAGTTGCTAGCCTTACGTCCTATGGGTCGTACAGCTACAGGTGTTCGTGGTATCAAGATGCCAGACGATGTGAAAGTTGTATCGCTAATTGTACCGCAAGGAGAGGGTGCAATCTTGACCGTGACTGAAAACGGTTACGGAAAGCGTACTCCACTTGAAGAGTATCCAGCGAAGAGTCGCGCGACACAAGGTGTTGTGTCTATCAAAGTGACTGAAAGAAATGGTTCGGTGGTTGGCGCTGTTCAAGTTGATGATAACGATGAAATCATGTTGATTTCAAATCGTGGCACACTAGTAAGAACACGTGTAAACGAAGTATCGACGGTAGGAAGAAACACTCAAGGTGTTATCCTAATTCGTACGATGGAAGAAGAAAAAGTGGTCGGTCTTCAACGGATTGAAGAAATTGAAGTAGAAGACTTGCCAGAAGGTGAAATTGTTGAAGCTGAAGGTGAAGCAACCCCAGCAGTTGATTCGGACACCGAGGAATAACACAACCTTATCTTTAATATAAAAAGCGACTTCGGTCGCTTTTTTTCTTTATGTCAGTTTTTTCAATCTCCCCCTCTATGACAATAGCTCGAACCCTGATAAATTAAGGCTACGAACTATCCGGCTTTTGCTTGGGCAACTCACTGTTCATTCAAAAAAATATGATAACAATTCATCGRTAATTTGGATGGGCTAGTTTATTAGGAATGAGGAAAAATATGACGGTTTATAATTTTTGCGCGGGTCCTGCGATGTTACCTGTTGAAGTGATGAAAAAAGCGCAAAAAGAGTTTTTAGATTGGCAAAATTTAGGCGTATCGGTGATGGAAGTTAGCCATCGCTCTGCGCCTTATTTGGAGATGGCGAAGCAGTGCGAGGCCAGCCTACGTCGTTTAATGAATATCTCCGACGAGTTTGAAGTGTTATTTATGCACGGTGGCGGCCGTGGTCACTTTTCAGCAGTACCATTGAATTTGCATGTGGATGGTTTGCCTGGCGTGTATGTTGAAAATGGTATTTGGTCAACCGGCGCGACAAAAGAGGGCGCGAAGTTTACTCAAACACACGCAGTTAATATCCGAGCCGACGAAAATGGTCAGTTTGACATTTTGCCTGTATCTAAGTGGAAATTACCGGAGGAAGCGTCATTTATTCATTATTGCCCAAATGAAACAATAGACGGCATCGAAATATTTGAAGTACCTAAGCATCCTACAGCACCAATTGTTGCTGATATGTCCTCCAACATCCTTTCACGCGAAATCAATGTGGATGATTTTGATTTGATTTACGCAGGTGCGCAGAAAAACATTGGCCCTTCAGGGTTAAGTATTGCAATTGTTCGTAAAACATTACTAAAACGAGAGGGCTTGCCTAGGCCTGCAATTCTAGACTACGCTATTGAAGCTGATCAGCAAAGTATGTACAACACACCACCTACATTTGCTTGGTATCTTGCCTTTGAAGTATTCAAGCACTTAGAAAGTATCGGTGGCGTGAAAGCAATGGAAGCGCATAATACAGCGAAAGCAGCTGTGCTTTACGATTACATTGATAGCTCAGATTTCTACTCAAACAAAGTGGCTAAACATTGCCGTTCGCTAATGAATGTACCATTTTGGCTAAATGATGAAAGTCTCAACGACAAATTTTTAGCTGAAGCTGAGCAAAACGGCTTAATAGCGCTAGAGGGCCATCGTTTTGTAGGTGGCATGCGTGCAAGTATTTATAATGCAATGCCAATTGAAGGGATAAAAGCTTTAGCTGCATTTATGGACAAGTTTGCCAAGGAGAATGGTTGATGGAACAGTTAACGCTTAAGCCTATAACCAAAGTTAGTGGCAGTGTCACGTTACCTGGCTCTAAAAGCTTATCAAATCGTATTTTGTTGCTTGCGGCATTGTGCGAAGGCACGACAAAAGTGACGAACTTATTGGATAGCGATGACATTCGCCATATGTTAGGTGCACTGTCTCAATTAGGCGTTGAAGTGACACTAGAAGACGACAACACGGTGGCACTTGTCAAAGGAAATGGTGGTAACTTTATTTCCCCCGTTGAGCCGTTATTTTTAGGCAATGCTGGTACGGCGTATCGGCCATTAACTGCTGTGCTTGCTGCTATATCCGGTGATTATGAACTGATTGGTGAGCCGCGAATGGAAGAGCGCCCAATTGGCCATCTTGTTGATGCCATGCAAACGCTTGGTGCAGATATTCAATATCTCAAAAACAAAGATTATCCACCGCTAAAGATTGTCGGTAAGCAACTTACCGGTGGTGAAGTTGAAATTGACGGCAGTATTTCAAGTCAATTTCTAACAGCACTGCTGATGGCAGCGCCACTTTTCAGTGGCGATACTAAGATCAGGATTAAAGGTGAACTTGTATCTAAGCCTTATATTGATATTACCATTGGCGTGATGGCTCACTTTGGGGTTCATGTAGAAAACCACGATTATCAGTACTTTGTTGTGAAGGCCGGTCAGCAGTATCGGTCTCCAGGTACACTCATGGTTGAAGGAGATGCGTCCTCGGCGTCCTATTTTATTGCTGCCGCTGCCATTGCAGGTGGTGAAATTGAGATCAACGGAGTGGGTAAACAAAGTGTGCAAGGGGACATTGGTTTTGCCAAAGTGATGGAACAGGTTGGTGCGCATATCGAGTGGTATGATGAACGTATTGTGGTTCGTAAGGGCCAGTTAAATGGTGTAGACATTGATGCCAATGCAATCCCTGAYGCGGCAATGACACTTGCAACGGTAGCGTTATTTGCCAGTGGTAAAACGGCGATTCGAAATATTTACAACTGGCGTGTAAAAGAAACTGATAGGTTGGCTGCAATGGCGACTGAACTAAAAAAGGTCGGTGCGCACGTAGTTGAAGGGCATGATTATATCGAAGTGACTCCTCCTGTTAATTTTAACTTTACAGATGTGGACACATATAACGATCATCGTATCGCGATGTGTTTCTCTATGGTTGCGGTAGGAGGGCAGTCTATCACTATTAACGACCCTAAATGTACAGCCAAGACTTTTCCCACTTATTTTTCAGTACTAGAAAGTATTAGCCAGTACTGAAATCTATCTTGATGCCGAGTCTCTTCGGCATCAACTTTCAGTTTACCTCAGCTAAAAAGTAACCCGTTCTAACAATTATTTGTATAAATTTGATGGCTGGTTTTATGCCAAAAGCTTGTGTCTTACGGTATTTAATGGCACTAATAATTTGACATATAACAAAAAATGACAGGTAAATAAGGATATATTCAGCAAATTGACGTATACTGTGCGCCGTCAAATTCAGGTGAGCATTTTTAGGAGGTCTAAATGCAGGCAGCTATGCCAGTTATCACCGTAGACGGCCCAAGTGGTTCAGGCAAAGGAACTGTTTGTCGCTTGTTAGCTGAAACATTAAATTGGGAAGTGTTGGACAGTGGTGCGATTTATCGCGTACTTTCTTTGGCTGCACTACACCACCAAATTGCTACAGACAACGAAGAGGGGTTAGTCCCACTCGCTGCCAATTTGGATGTACAATTTTCAATAGATAAAGAAACTAAAAGAAGCAAAATTGTACTTGAAGGTGAAGACGTCACAAACACCATTCGCAATGAAGAAGTTGGTGCGGCAGCATCAAAAATTGCGGCACTTCCTCGCGTGAGAGAAGCTTTACTGCGTCGTCAACGTGCTTTTAGAAGCGAAGTAGGTTTGATAGCAGATGGACGTGATATGGGAACGGTTGTGTTCCCTGACGCAGAGCTCAAAATTTATTTAACGGCAAGCGCAGAAGAACGCGCTCGCAGACGATTTGTTGAGTTGAATGAAAAAGGCCATGATGTTACACTAAGTGGTCTGTTGGAAGACATTAAAGCTCGCGATGATCGCGATATGAATCGCAAGGTTGCCCCATTAGTGCCTGCCAGTGATGCTATTGTTGTTGATACAACAGAGCATAACGCTGAGCAAGTGTTCGAACAGGTTATGTCTTTTATCCAAGACGCCATTGTGGCAGGTAAGCTTCCTAAAAGTTGCTTGCCGAAGTAATTTTTTAATGACACAGGCAGGAAGCTAGTGTTTATTTAACAACCCCATGCAGCATGGTTGCTAATTGGTAATTTAACTTTATAGAGACGTATTTAGTATGTCAGAAAATTTTGCGCAGTTATTTGAAGAAAGCCTACAGGGTTTTGAAGTTGAGCAAGGCTCAATCGTTAAAGGTACAGTAATCGCTATCGAGAACAACGTTGTTCTTGTTGACGCTGGCCTTAAGTCTGAAAGTGCAATCCCTGCAGAGCAATTCAAAAATGCTGCTGGTGAACTAGAAGTTGCAGTAGGCGACGAAGTAGACGTAGCACTAGATGCAATCGAAGACGGTTTCGGTGAGACTATCCTTTCTCGTGAAAAAGCTAAGCGTCACGAAGCTTGGATCCGTCTTGAGAAAGCTTGTGAAGAGCAAGAGACTGTTACTGGTGTTATCAACGGTAAAGTTAAAGGCGGTTTCACAGTTGAAGTTGATTCAATCCGTGCATTCCTACCTGGTTCACTTGTTGATGTACGTCCAGTTCGCGACACCGCTCACCTTGAAGGTAAAGAGCTAGAGTTCAAAGTAATCAAGCTAGACCAAAAACGCAACAACGTTGTTGTTTCACGTCGTGCTGTTATCGAGTCTGAAAACTCTCAAGAGCGTGAAGAACTACTTCAAAACCTTGTTGAAGGTCAAGAAGTTAAAGGTATCGTTAAGAACCTTACTGACTACGGTGCATTCGTAGACTTAGGCGGTGTTGACGGTCTTCTACACATCACTGACATGGCTTGGAAGCGTGTTAAGCACCCTTCAGAGATCGTGAACGTAGGTGACGAAATCAACGTTAAAGTACTTAAGTTCGACAAAGAGAAGACTCGTGTTTCTCTAGGTCTTAAGCAACTTGGCGAAGATCCATGGGCTGCTATCGCTGGTCGTTACCCAGAAGGTGCAAAGCTTACTGGTCGCGTAACTAACCTAACTGACTACGGCTGTTTCGTTGAAATCGAAGAAGGCGTTGAAGGTCTAGTACACGTTTCAGAAATGGACTGGACTAACAAGAACATCCACCCTTCAAAAGTAGTTTCACTAGGTGATACTGTTGAAGTTATGGTTCTTGAAATTGACGAAGAGCGTCGTCGTATTTCTCTAGGTCTTAAGCAGTGTAAAGCTAACCCTTGGCAAGAATTTGCTCGTCTTAACAATAAAGGCGACCAAGTTTCTGGTAAGATCAAGTCAATCACTGACTTTGGTATCTTCATCGGTCTTGACGGTGGTATTGACGGTCTTGTACACCTATCTGACATCTCTTGGAACACTCCAGGCGAAGAAGCTGTACGTGAGTACAAGAAAGGTGACGAAATCACAGCTATCGTTCTACAAGTTGACCCAGAGCGTGAGCGTATCTCTCTAGGCGTTAAGCAAATCGATGCTGATCCATTCACTAACTACCTAGACGCCAACAAAAAAGGTGCTATTGTTAAAGGTAAAGTGACTGAAGTTGACGCTAAAGGCGCAACTGTAGAGCTAGGTGAAGGCGTTGAAGGTTACATCCGTGTAGCTGACATCGCACAGGAGCGTGTTGAAGACGCAACTGCTGCTGTTTCTGAAGGTGACGAAATCGAAGCTAAATTTGTAGGTGTTGATCGTAAGAATCGTACTATCAGCCTATCTGTTAAAGCTATCTTCGAAGCTGAAGAAAAAGAAGCTCTAGAGAAGCTTAAGAAAGAAGAGCCTGCGTTCGAAAACGCAATGGCTGCAGCTTTCAAAAATGCTCAAAAAGACTAATTAATAAGTCTTTACACTAGGAAGGGCGCTTAGCCCTTCCTTATACCCTTAAAGGAAACATTATGACAAAGTCTGAATTGATAGAACAACTTGCACTGCAGCACGCTCATGTTCCTGTTAAAGATGTAGAAAATGCGGTAAAAGAAATCCTTGAACAAATGGCTGGCTCATTATCAGACTCGGAACGCATAGAGATCCGCGGTTTTGGTAGTTTCTCGCTTCATTTCCGTTCACCTCGTACTGGTCGTAATCCTAAGACTGGCGAAACAGTTGAATTAGACGGTAAATATGTCCCGCACTTTAAGCCAGGCAAAGAACTGCGCGATAGAGTAAACGAAAGCTTAAATAATTAAGTCTAACGGAGCAAAACTTGGTTGCAGTATTGAAAAAGGGATTAGCTGTTGTTGCCATACTGATTGCATTTTTAGTTGGAACACAAAATCCACAAGTAGTTGGTGTCAATTTTGTAATTGCAAGTGCAGAGTTACCACTCGCAACCTTAATGAGCATTTGTTTAGCGTTTGGAATAATGATTGGCTTATTGGTAACCGCACCGGTTTTATCTAAGCTTAAATGGCAGAACCATCGCCTAAAAAAAAGTAATAGTAAGCTTAGCCAAGCAACCGAACGCTAGTCATGATCGAGCTGCTGTTTTTATTACTACCTGTGGCCGCTGCATACGGTTATGTTATGGGTAAAAATAGTGCTAAAAATCAAGCACTAGAACAAAGCAGGCAGATCACCTCAGAATATAGTAAAGGCCTGAAGTTCCTATTAGATAGAGAGGAAGATCAAGGTCTTGAACATCTTACCAAACTTTTAGAAGTCTCTGCAGATTCAGTAGATCATTATCTTACCCTTGCATCTTTATTTAGGAAGCGAGGAGAGCTAGATAGAGCAATCAAAATTCATGAACTGTTACTTAAACAGCCAAATCTTGATGAAGAAGTTGTCAAATCATGCCGTTTAGAACTTGCTCAAGATTACATATTGGCAGGTTTATTAGATAGTGCCGAGGAGCACTTAGTTATTCTAGTAAAATTGGGTTTTAAAGAGGCGCTTGATCCGATTTTAAACCTCTACTCTCAAACTAGAGACTGGCGTAAAGGAATGCATATGTATGAGGCGCATTCTGAGTTATTCAAAAAAAACTCCCATTGTGCAACGATTGCAAATTTTTACTGTGAAGCTGCCGTTCTCGAAAATAACCCAAGCTTATTTGAAAAGGCGACCTCTCTTGCCCATGAAACGGTTAGACCTCTTTATGAAATGGGAAAAGATGCGTATAAACACGATGACTATGTTAAGTGTATATATTATTGGCGTAAACTTGTAAGTCAGTTTGTATTTATGGCTCCTCTAGTGTTAGAAGAGCTAGAATCTTGTTATGTTAAATTAAATATTCACGAACAGTTCTTTGAGTTGGTGTCTGAGTTATTAGAGAAAGGTGGGGTATTGATTAGAATAAAGTTTTGCCAAGGTATGGTAAGACAAGGGAAAATTCCAGAGGCCATAGAGTTTCTAACTGATAGTTTAAAGCGTGAACCATCAATTAGAGGCTTTAGTTATTTGCTACAACTTATAAGTGGTAAAGATGCTAAAATTGATCACGTATTGCAAGAAATAGATAAACTGGTTAAGTCTTATATTGCGACTAAACCAAATTATCAATGTGGTCATTGTGGATTTACAAGCCATACGATGTATTGGTTATGTCCCTCATGTAAACACTGGGAGTCTCTTGCTCCAAGCCGTGGATTAGACGGTTATTAAATTTTTGATTTGGCCAAATAGGGTAACTATGTCGACACAAGATTTTAAAAAGGTTTTGATTGCGCTTGATTATAATAATGAAGACGCTGCATTATCATTTGTTTCTCAACTTTCACCTGACGAATGCCGATTGAAAGTGGGTAAAGAAATGTTTACCTATTTTGGCCCACAGTTTGTAAAAAAACTTGTAGACATGGACTTTGATGTATTCTTGGACCTAAAGTTTCACGATATTCCCAATACAGTCGCAAAAGCAGTAGCTGCTGCTGCTGAGCTAGGGGTATGGATGGTTAATGTTCATGCAAGTGGTGGTCATGAAATGATGTCAAAGGCGAAAGAAGCCTTAACAGTTTACGGTGATAAAGCACCACTACTTATTGCTGTTACAGTCTTAACCAGTATGGATCAGGGCCAATTGCTTAAACTTGGAATTGAAAAGACTCCGCAAGAGCAAGTGCTATATTTAGCAAAACTTGCAAAGGAGTCAGGTCTTGATGGAGTCGTTTGTTCTGCACAAGAAGCCGAATTGTTGAAACGTGAGCTTGGTGAAGAGTTTAAGCTTATTACACCAGGGATCCGACCAGCAGGAACTGATGCTGGCGATCAAAAACGCATTATGACACCACAAAAAGCTGTGCAAGCTGGTAGTGACTATCTTGTTATCGGTCGTCCTATCACACAAGCTAAAGATCCTGCAGCAGCACTAAAAGCGGTTAACGATAGTATTGTAGCCTCATAAAAAAATACTGTTATATAACGAAGAAAAAGCCAACGCTCCATGAGCGTTGGCTTTTTTTTATTGTCCTAGTTTTAAGTCACAGCCATAAGCATAGTAATAATCTTCTGAGAGATATTGTGCATATACTCTCGTCTTATTATTTTTATTGATGTACCAGTCACCCATAAAGGTATAATTTGGATCTTCGCTTGCCTTAAAGATGAACTTCTCTAATTTATGAGCATCGGTAGCACCGATCTTCAAAGTTAAAATATTTTTCTTAACTTTATAATTGCCTCTAGCAATAAAGTCTGCACCCCTATCAATCTCTGTTTGTTCTGTCGCCCTAGCTATAACTAAGTTTTTATTTGTTCTGACACAAATGTCATAAAGAGGAGATCTAAACCCATATTGCTCATATTCAACGTGTAATACGCCTTTTGTTAGTTCAGTACTAGAATATGGGAACGTTGAGCTACCAGTTGAGTCGCCAGTGCCAAATGAATCGCCAGTACCAAATGAATCGCCAGTACCAAATGAATCGCCAGTACCAAATGAATCACCAGTACCAAATGAATCACCGGTACCAAATGAATCGCCAGTACCAAATGAATCGCCAGTACCAAATGAATCGCCAGTACCAAATGAATCACCAGTACCAAATGAGTCACCTGCACCAAATGAGTCGCCTGTGCTAAACATATCGGCGCTATATTCAGAGCCCAGTTGATATTCAGCGCTATGTTGCGCGGTTTCTCTGATATTGTCTGCAGCAGAGGCCACTGATTGAGTTGTGTTTACCAAGATGACTGAGAGAGGTAGAACTGCAAAGATGTTGAATTTCATTATCTATCCTTATTTAAATTTATAATTTCTAACTTTATTTGTGTGATAGCTTTTACAAGCTGTTCCTTTATTTCTCTTATATATATATCCTCACTATTTTTTGATATGTGATTTGTGTGGTTTTGTATTGAAAACAAAATATATTTAAGACTTCCTGATAGAAGGATCATTGCTGCTCTATCATAGGTATTTTCCTCTAACTCTCTGATAGTTTTTGAAAGTCCGTTAACAACGTCCTCATAGCTAAAAGAAGATAATATTTTCCTATTGAGGCTGTTAATAACCTCAACTATAGATGAGACATTTTTATTTATAGCTTTATGAGTTGAATTGACAGTTTTAAATGTAGATATTGTATGTAAAAGGTATTCATTATTGTATTCAGCGACGTCACATGGAAACTTCTGAGTAGATAACGTACCATCTATTTTTGCACCATTGCCTATATTATAAACTTTTACCTTTGGGTTTACTCTAAATAATGATTCTAATGATTTCTTTGACTCATTAAATATTCTTGTCGTAAGTACTTTATCGGTATTATTTCCTTTTACATAAAAGCTACCTTTAAATTTGGATTTACTTAGGCGGTCACTCTCATTGTAGTATTGAGAATGTATACTATGATGTTCTTTTTCATCAATAAACCCGTAGTCACATCCAGACAATATAATTTTCTCAACTCCCATGTAGATTAGCGCTGCGGCAGCTGCATTTGTTACCGTTGGGTTACAGTGATACAAAAGATCAATATTATTGCTTAGCTTTATTATTTCTGATGCTGAATCGTTAGCTTTGAAAAAAACAAGTTTATTTTTAAATAAAGATAATGTTTTTGGTGAAATAGTGTTTAATGTCAGCAAAACTGTATTTTTTAACGCCGGATCACTTAGATAACGCTCTTTCAACGTGTGATTGCTTTCAGTTCTTTCCATTTCTACATGTATATGCGGCGTGATATTATTTTTTAGCAAGCTAGCTAAAGAGGTACCGCAGGAAACGATTAGGCCTTTAAAGCTTTTTATATCTTGGATGACTAAGTCTAATGATGGGCCGTTTCCAACAATTAATGCTGTTGTGTTAGAAAAGCAAGAGAAGTCTGATTTTTTAAATACCCTTAAACTATCATTATTTGCTAACGTGTGTCTTATACCTATGATTTCATCTTCGGCATATCCCCACATGCTCACAAGAGAGTTTCTCCACTCTGTGAATTTTTCATATATTTCATCAAATAGCTCGTTGTTGTAGTGTCGATACAAGCTAATGTCAGCAAGTATTCCACAATGCCGCTCGGTTAAGTACTGCTTTATCTGAAATAAAAATGATGAGTAGTTTTGACACTGTAGAACTTTTAAATTTCCTCCTCTTTTTATACATGTTTCGCGTAAAGAATTGAGGTTTATATTGTTATGCGCAATAGTTTCTAGCGCTTTGTTATTTTCTATAACAATTACATCTACGTAGTTTAACTTCTCAAGTAATAGTGGTACATGGTAGCCAGCACCCAATCCCAGCACTATTAAGGTACTTCTGTTGGGGATTGAATTTGCCCTAAAGCCAAGCTTTTGTGCCACATCATAAGCTTCGTTTATAAATTTCTGATGTGAAAACTGGGTGCTATTTCTGGAAAAGCTTAAAGAAAGGTGTGTGGGTTGTTTAAAAAATAACTCGACTTGCTGATTACATGCGGTTTTTGCATCGCCGCCATAAAACTTTGTCTCAATTTGCTGTAATGCGTTTTCATCAAGGCAGGAAGATACATTGAATTTGATATTACTGTCTTCAGTGAATTCCATATACATTCTATTCCGTTTAAACTTTCAGTTATGTTCTTATTTTATAATTTTATTGCTTTTATTTAAAGTATTCATATTACTATCCATAGCTGTTACCTTCCAAGCGACAGTGCAATTCATCAATTCCTGAAGAGTTGAGAAGGCTAACTTATCGACGCTTAGCCTAAAAGTTACAAACTATTTATCGAAATCTTATGGCGTCAAGCTAATTAAATAAATTATATACACTCAAAGCTAGCGAATAACTCTAGCTTTCTTTTGCTACTCCACAAGGTTGAAATAGAGTAAAACGATTATTCATTCACCTGCCCCAAATTAACATTAACTCAGTTTAGTGTGCAAATGTTGTCAGCTGGATAAATTGTCCAACAGCTTATAAATCTCTGTCATACAGTGGCTCTTTTCATCATCAACTAACAGATTTAGTAACGTCATATTTGTTGCATTTAACTGCCACAAATTTTTAGCTTCTCTGACTTTTTTACCTCGTATAGTGACATCCGCCATGCAAAATGCAATGGCTTGATATTGATAGGCAATACTCAAATTCACTTAAGCATACGCGAGTATGCAGATAACGCTAAGAAAGGACTTATGAATACAACACGATTCCCAATAGCACTGCTTTTAGGTGTGGCAAGTATAATAACTGGTTGCTCAGACTCTGATAATGACGTTGAAATAAATATACCTAAGGTAGCTGAGCTTCCCAAAGAGGGCACTTTGGTTTCTCTACGCTTATTAGAGACTACGGATCTACATGCAAACATGCTGAACTACAATTACTTTTCTGACAAGCAAGATGACAAAGTTGGACTAGTTAAAACTGCAGCTTTGATCCACCATGCTAGAAGCGAAGTGAAAAACGCCATGCTTGTTGATAATGGCGATTTAATCCAAGGCAGCCCACTTGGTGATTATATAGCTAAGATAAAAGACTTAAAGGAAGGTGACGTTCATCCTGTTTACAAAGCGATGAATACATTAACGTATGATGTTGCAAATATTGGTAACCACGAATTTAATTTCGGCCTAGAGTTTTTGGAAGAGGCAATTAATGATGCCAATTTTCCTTATATTAGCGCCAATGTGTTTAAAGTTGATGGCGACGAAGACGAATCAAATGACGTCCCTTTTTTTACCCCTTACATTGTTAAAGAAAAACGGTTTCTTGATGAACTTGGTAAGGAGCAAGTGATTAACGTTGGGTTTATTGGGTTTGTGCCACCGCAAATTATGCAGTGGGATAAGGCCAATCTTGAAGGTAAGGTGATTGCCAAAGATATTATAAAAATGGCGGAATATTATGTGCCCAAAATGAAAGCTGAGGGTGCGGATGTCATTGTTGCTATTCCACATTCAGGGTTAGATGTAAGCGCTGATAAACCGATGGCTGAGAATGCCTCTTATGCACTGTCGAAAGTTGAAGGTATTGATGCCATTATGTTCGGCCATGCACACGCCAATTTTCCCGGGGCTGGCTACGGCGATTTACAAGCTTATGGTATTGATAACGAAAAGGGTACGATTAATGGTGTTGCAGCGGTGATGCCGGGGTTTTGGGGAAATCATTTAGGTATAATTGACTTAGATGTTCGGTTTAATTCAGGAGAATGGGTTGTAGTCGATTCTCAATCAACGCTCAGGCCAATTTACGAGACTGATGATAATCGTAATACTGTTTCTTTGGTAGAGAGCGATGCAACTATTGAAGCCGCGATTCGTCATGAGCATAATGAAACGCGGACTTGGGTCAATGAACCATTCGCAAAAATTACCAATACCGTTAATAGCTATTTCGCCTTGGTTAATGACGATCCATCTATTCAGATCGTTACTGATGCACAAGCATGGTATACCGCAAAAATCGTTCAAGGTACGGAGTTGGAAGGTCTGCCTATTCTCTCCGCTGGTGCGCCATTTCGCGCAGGTCGAGGTGGGCCCGATGATTTCACCGCGATTCCTGCCGGAGACATTGCTTATCGTAACGTAGCTGATATGTATATTTATCCAAATGTGCTCAAAGTACTGAAGCTGTCGGGTGCTGAAGTTCGTGAATGGCTTGAAATGTCTGCTGGACAATTTAACCAGATCACAGCAAACACTGAGGGGGTTCAGGCGTTGATCAACCCCGATTTTCCTTCTTATAATTACGACGTGTTAGATGGCGTAACTTATCAGATTGATGTTACCGAGCCTGCGCGTTACGCAGCAAATGGTGACAAGGTCTCTAACGGTAATCGGATCAAAGCACTTAAATATCAAGGCGAGCTAGTAACAGATGAGCAAATTTTCTTAGTGGCAACAAATAACTATCGCGCTTCGGGCGGCGGTAACTTTCCAAACGTATCAGCTGATAAAATAGTGGTGGATTCACCAAATGAGAACCGTCAGGTCGTCGCTGATTATATTACCTATGTCAGTGAAAAAAATGGTGCAAAGGGTTTAGATCCATCCGCTGATATGAACTGGTCATTTTCTCCTGTGGTTGGCGCATATATTGAGTTTTTTAGCTCAGCGAGCACTGATGCAGAGTTATATAGCCAGCAGTTTATTCATATTCTCCCTACCGGAAAAACCAACGAAAATGGATTTGCGCTGTATCAGTTAGATTTAACACAACCACTGTAACTTTTATAAAAGCCGCCGATTATTTATTCTTCGACGGCTTCGTTCACTATGAAATGAGTAGATTGCCTGCTGCTTAAACGCGTTTCCTAGGTCACTAGTCAGGGACTATCGTTCATAATCGATTTTTAACGCTCTTCGGGTCAGTTTCAACCAAGATATATGCAATCAAACTTTGTCTATGCACAACTTTATATTTAAGAGATTATTGCTAGTCGCTTTTTGATTGCTACCTTTAACATCATATCAACTACCTTTTTATTCCATTTAACATGTTTGGATGGTAATGATTGCTATTTGTGTTAATGTGTCCTCGTTTTGGCAACTTTACGTATTGGACGGAACAGTTTGTCAATCTGCTTGTATTCTTCGAGTGTGAACTCAAAGGGTTATGGTCAAATAATTTTGGAACAATGTAATATGAAAAGCGTTTGCTTAATTTTATTCCTGTTGCCTTTCTATTTATTTGCTGATGCTGCCAATGTGGTAGTGGCAGAAGTGAAACAACAGAAACTTCAACGAACATTATCTTTAACAGGATCGATCAGCGCCGCCCAGCATGCTGAGGTATCAAGCTTAACGGATGGCGTGGTGACAACTATTTTAGCTGAAACCGGTGATATAGTTACTGCACAAACTGTCCTGCTAGGTTTAGATGCCGCATTGATAAACGCGGAGCTTAAAAGTTTAGAAGCGGCTCTAGAGCGAGCTCAAGTTGAACGAAATAACGCATTAAGGCTCGTAAACGAAGCCAAATCCTTATCAAAACAAAAATTGTTTGCACAAACAGAGCTTGCAGAGCGAAACACTAGACTGAAATTAGCAGAGGCCTCGTTATTAGAAGCGCGAGCAAATATTACATATCAACAAGAATTGTTAAATAGACACCAATTACGCGCACCTTTTTCCGGTGTTATTGCAAAACGTACGGTTGACTTAGGTGAGTGGGTAACCCGAGGCCAAACGGTCTTTGAATTGGTAAGCGAAGCAACACTTTGGCTTGATTTACAAGTACCTCAGGAGTATTTCCAACTGGTTAAAGTTGGCAGCGCAGTTAATTTCAATGTCGCTGGTGATACTTCTTTGGTACATCAAGCAAAAGTATTAGCTAAGCTTCCTGTAGTCGACCAAGCTAGCCGGACTTTTCTACTTCGACTGGTTGTAGCAACAGATAGCGGGCTGCGAGTCGGCGCTTCAGCGACAGCGCAACTGCCTCTGGTCGATGCACTACAAAGTGTCGTTATTCCAAATGATGCAGTACTGCGTCACCCTGATGGTGGCTTCAGCGTATTCGTTGTAGATAACGGTAAAGCAAAGCGCCAACACATAAAAGTAGGAAGTAGATTAAACGGATATATTGAAGTGACTTCAGGCTTGCAGGTTGGTGAGCAAGTGGTAGTGGAAGGCAATGAGCTGTTACAAGCCGATCAGCTGTTAAATATCGTGCCGGGGCTATAGGAGTAGTCATGTTAAAAGCGAGTGTAAAACATGCCATTCTCGTTGCCGTGACGGTATTAATCTGCTCAATATTGGGTATTGTTGCTGCATTTAAGATCCCCGTGCAAATGATCCCTGATCTGGAAGTAAGAACAATCTCTGTTGTTACAAATTGGCCTGGGGCAACACCTCAAGACGTAGAGAAGGAAATATTAATAGAGCAAGAGCGATACCTACGCTCCCTTGCCAATCTCAAGCGGATGTCGAGTTATGCAAGTACTGGTGAAGCCGAGATTGAATTAGAGTTTCCTTTTGGTGTTGATGTAAATGAAGCACTGATAAATGTCAGTAACGCATTGTCTCAAGTGCCAAATTATCCTGAAAATGTTGATCAACCAGTGTTGTATAGCAGCTCATTTTCGAGCAATGCGTTTATGTTCTTTAACTTAAAGCCACAATCAGGTAATCCGCTTAACATCGATATTGATATGCTGCGTGATTATGCCGAAGACTTTATTCGTCCAGAGATGGAAAGAGTTTCTGGTGTTTCTCAAGTTAACGTCCGTGGTGGTGCACTTTATCAGGTGCAGATCTTGGTCGACCAACAAAAACTAGCAAGTCGCGGAATTAGTTTGGTTGATGTTAGAAATGCGATAAGAAGTCGCAACCAAGATGCGTCAGCTGGAGATATAGACAGTGGCAAACGTCGCTATTTACTGCGTATGGTCGGTCGTTTTCAATCTGCACAAGCACTGGAGGAATTGGTAGTCAGTCAACGCCAGAATACGACTATCAAACTAAAAGATATTGCTGAAGTCAAGCTTGACCACTACGAGGTCAGAGATGTTGCATATAACAACGGCGAGCGAGCATTAATGCTTTCGGTTAGACGAGAAAGTGGCTCTAACGTGATGGCGATAAAAGAAGAAATGATGCAGGTAGTGGCGCGTATCAATCGTGACATGCTCTCACACAATGGTTTACAGCTAACGTTACTCAGTGACGACGTTCGTTATGTCAAAGGATCTGTTGAAAACGTATGGACCAACCTCATTTTAGGCGCGCTCCTCGCCACTTTGGTGATGTTTTGGTTTTTAAAAAGCCCACGCTCTACACTCATTGGTGTAATGGGCGTACCTATTTGTACTATTGCAGCGTTTTTGGGATTACTACTTTTTGATAGGACGATTAATGTTATTTCTTTAGCTGGAGTCGCGTTTGCTATTGGGATGACGGTTGATAACACTATCGTTGTGCTTGAAAATATAGAGCAGGCCAGACGTCGTGGGCTAGATAAGTTGCAAGCAGCTATCTCTGGCGTACAAGAAGTGTGGCCAGCCGTACTGGCGTCAACACTGACTACTGTGCTTGTGTTCGCGCCGATTTTATTTATTCAGCAAGAAGCAGGGCAGTTATATTCAGATGTCGCTATTGCAATTTCCGCTGCGATCATCGCCTCTATGCTAGTTGCGTTATTTGTCGTGCCTGCTGCAAATGCGAATTTCGCATGCAAGAATATTACCAGCGGCATGCTATCAACACTGACGTTGCCAAAAGTTGTTCCAGCTATGCTATCAAGCAGCTCTGCTCGTATTGGGTGTATTGTTTTGGGGAGCGTGCTACTGCTAGGTGGTGCATGGCTATTTATGCCAAAAGCTGAGTATCTACCAGAAGGTGAAGAGCCCAAAGCGTTTTCGATGATGATAGCACCGCCAGGGTATAACCTTAGTCATATGCAGAAGATTGGTGACGAAATACTCCCGTACTTAAACAAGCATCTGGAAAATGACGATAGTGATTTTGTTGCGGGGAAAACACAGTTACCACCTCTTAAATATTATTCAATGTCCGTCGGTGTTGGCAGTATTTGGCTATTAAGCGAGCCGTATAATGGCGAATACATTGACGAGATGATGGATGCGATAACGAGTAAATTCAGAAGCTATCCAGGCATGCGTGCATTTTCTTCTAGAGGATCTATCATTTCAAGTAATGATGGTGGTTCTAGAGCTGTTGCCTTGGACATTAGCGGCACAGATCAAACAGCACTTTATCGTGCTGCAGATGCGGTTTACCGATTGGCAGGAGAGGTATTTGATAACCCTCAGATAGATTCGGCACCTTCTTCACTGACTCTTGACCAACCTCTCATTGAAATTCAACCTAGGTGGCAGCGGCTCGCTGAGGTCGGTATGAGTGCAGATGAATTGGGCTACACGGTAGCGGCCTTGAGTGATGGTGCTTATGTCGATGAGCTTATTTTAGGCGACGATAAAGTGGATGTTTTCTTGTTTTCAGAGGCTGGAAATCAGCAAAGCCTGTCACAACTTGCGCAGTCACCCGTTGTCACAAAAGCAGGCCTAATCCCATTAAGTTCTTTAGCGGATCTGCAAGAAAAAGCTGACAGCGATAGTTTGCGCCGAGTTGATGGTCGCAGAACGGTGACTGTTTATATCATTCCACCAAGAAATGTGGCGCTTGAGCAAGCACAGGAGTTGGTTAGAACCGAGTTGTTACCACAGCTCCAGAGACAAGGCGATCTGTTGCCCGGTGTCAATGTGAGTATTGGTGGGGCAGCCGATCAACTAGACAAAACAAAAGAAGCGTTAGGTAGTAATTTTATCGTTGCATTGGCACTTTGTTATTTATTGTTGGTCGCTATTTTTAAACACTGGGGTTATCCATTATTTATTATGGCAACAGTCCCCCTCGGTATGGCTGGCGGTTTACTGGGTTTGATTGCTATCAATGGTATTGGAAGTGTTACAGGAGCTTTTCATCAGCCTTTTGACATGATCACTATGCTTGGCTTTTTAATCTTGCTTGGAACTGTGGTAAATAACCCAATACTAATCGTTGATCAAAGTCGTAGAAATCTGGAAAACACCTCAATGAGTGTTTATGAAGCTGTGATCTCGGCACTGCAAACACGATTAAAACCGATTGTCATGTCGACAATGACGACGCTATGTGGTCTTGCACCTTTGGTCTTTATTCCAGGAGAAGGCTCTGAACTTTATCGGGGAGTGGGCATGATAGTACTTTGCGGTATTGCTATGGCAACTATCGTAACACTCACCATTTTACCTGCGTTATTGGTCACCTTTTTAAAAAGGCCATTAGAGAGTTCAGTAAGCAAACTCTAATCTCATCCTAGTCATTCAGAGAGTACTATAAATGCCTTGCTTGAACTTTGATGCTCAGCAGGGCATTTTTATTACCGAATGAAAACTTGAATTTACAGGGTTTTGTCCTCAGTAAATAGAGTGAAGCACAGTTTTTTATAACAAAAGAGCACACTATGGCAAATAATATACGTTCCGCAATTATTGCTGAAGGCGGAGGTCAAAAAGGTATTTTTACTGCGGGAGTGCTTGATGCTTTTCTTGAAAAAAGGTTTACGCCGTTTGATTTAAAAGTGGGAGTATCAGCAGGGGCACAAAATCTTGCTGCATATTGCGCTCGTGCTAGCCAGTATGCGCAAACTGCCATTGAATCACTAACGACAGAGCAGCAATTCTTTCGCCCCGCACGCTTTTTTACTGGGGGGAATGTTATTGATCTCGATTGGTATTTTCATCAAGTCGAGCACAGCACTAAGGTACGCTTTCCTACAGAGCCGCATCATTTAACGCCAAAGAGTAACTTTTACGCGGTAGCAAGTGATCTTGAATCACTAGCGCCACATTATTTGCATACGTGGCATGACAATATGTTTACGCACCTTAAAGCGTCGAGTGCCATTCCATTTTTATATCGCCCCGGTGTGAATGTGCAAGGACATGGCTTGATGGATGGCGGTGTTGCCGATCCATTACCTGTTCGCTGGGCGCATCAAAAAGGTGCAAAAAATATATGGGTGATAAGGACAATAGAGGCCCACGATGATGGCAAGATGCCAGTGCTAGAGCGGTTAAAACCAATTATGCGACGGGTTAATCAATCTCCAAAAATGTTTGAAATGTATCATCACTATCAAAGTCGCTACGCCGATGCAGTTAACTTTATGAAGGCTCCGCCAGAGGACGTTAATGTCATTCAAATTGCGCCAACTAGAACACTCGAGTCGATGGTACTAGGATCAAGTCCCGAGACCTTAAAGTCAGACTATAAATTGGGCTTTGAATTAGGGCTAAAGGCGGTAGATAAGTGGCGTGATATGTTTGAAGCCAGCCCGATGTAATAGCAAGTCTCAGATTGAGACTTGCTACCTATGATTATCGGTTAAGACTTGCGAATTGAAATAGAAGTCGCTTCAATGTCAATTCGGCCATCTTTAAATAAACCACCAATGGCTTTTTTAAAGTTAGCCTTAGAGGTAGAGAAAGTGCGTTTGATGGCGTCAGGATCTGACTTGTCACCCAATGGTAAATAGCCGCCACTTTCTTCTAGTTTACTGTATATTTCCTCTGCTAGGTCTTTTACTTTTCCTATGCCAGGTTTCTCTAATACCACGTCAATCTTATCTTCGTCATGAACCGCTTTCACAAAGCCTTTCATCCGCTGGCCGATGTACATGCGCTTAAATACATCGTTGAAAAAAACCAAGCCAAAGTGTTTTTCATTGACAATAACTTTATAGCCCAAGTCAGTTTTTGCAGCGACAATCAAGTCTACTTCTTCAAACTTATCATACTGAGCTTTCGATTTACCTAAAAATTTACCCAGTGCACTGGATGCACAGATGCGTTTACTGGCGTTATCTAGATACAATTTCACTAAATAGCTGTAACCATCGCGCATTTTCGGTTTTTGCTCATTGTATGGAGCAAGTACGTCTTTATCTATGCCCAAATCTAAAAAGGCACCAACTTTATTGATTTCTTTTACACGCAGTAGGGCAAACTCTCCAACTTGCGCTAACGGCTTTTTCGTCGTTGCGGTAGCGTGCCCAAGGTTATCTTGATAAATAAAAACCTCAACAGAGTCGCCTTCTTCCATGTGCTTTGGCACTTCTGTGCGCGGAAGAAACACATCGCCAAGTTCACCACCGTTCAAGTACGCACCTTCAGCGGTAAGTTCTTCAATGGTTAACATCTTAATTTGACCTAGCATGATTATTCCTCGTCAGTTTGTGGTTTTGGTTTGCGACGTAGTGGCATTGAGCCATCAATATCAATTGGTGGCTGGATCACTTTTCGTGGCTGTGCTTTTTTCACAGGCTTTTTCTTTGGTTTACTCGTTTTGCTAGGCGCTACATTTGCAGGACGATTTTTACCATGCTGTGGTTTTTGTTTAAGCCCTTTGAATTTACCGACCAAGCCTTCCACTTCTTCAAAGCGCAATGGTTCATCAAGATAGTTCTTGATTGCCACATAACTATTCCAGTCTTTTGGACCCACAAGCGAAATCGCATGACCTTTGAAGCCAGCTCGGCCTGTACGACCAATACGGTGCACGTATTCCTCAGCCTGCTTAGGTAAGTCAAAGTTAATAACATGCGTTACTGACAATAAATCTAATCCGCGGGAAGCGACATCTGTGGTTACTAACACTTTATAAATGCCACGACTAAAGCTTTCCATGATATCTAAGCGTTTGCTTTGTGGCATGTCGCCTGAGAGTGATACCGCTTTAATCGACATGTCGTTTAATAATTTACTTAACCTGTCGGTGTCGCCGCGGGTTGCAGTAAATATAATGCACTGGCCAACCTCACTTTTTGTGATGAAGTGTTTCAGCAGCGCTTCTTTATGATCTAAATGATCGGCAAAGTACAGGGCTTGTTTAATGTCTTCATGTTGCTGGTGGGCATTACTTAGCATAATGCGTTTTGGCGATTTCAGTAGTTGACGCGAAGACGCTTCAACCTGAGTATGGTCTAGCGTGGCTGAAAACAGAAGGGTTTGTCTTTGTCGATGATCCGCAGAGTCATTAATGATGTCTAGTTGTTTCTCAAAGCCAAGGTCAAACATACGGTCTGCTTCATCAAAAATAAGCAGTTCAAGGCCGCCCAAAAACAAAGAGCGATTTTCAACATGATCGGCAATACGTCCCGGTGTACCCACCACAAAATGTGGGTCGCGGCGAAGCGCTTTTACTTGATCGTTGTAGTTCTCACCACCTAAAACCTTACAGACTTGAATATTTGTGCCAGCACACAAAGCACGACATTCAGAGAATACTTGAGTCGCGAGTTCACGAGTTGGGGCGACGATAACCACGCGTGGATCGCGTTTGCTTAGCGCTTTTTGCTTCATTACACGCTGTACGGCGGGCAGCAAGAAGGCAAGGGTTTTGCCTGAGCCTGTTTTAGACTGCGCAAAAACATCGTGGCCAGCTAAAGCCGTTGGGATGGCATGCGCTTGGATCTCGGTAGGTTCCGTGATCCCTTGGTGAGCTAATTGTTGTTCTAGGCGCGTATCTATCCCAAGTTCAGTGAATCTCAAGTCAATTTCTCCAAGTCTTGAATTTTAAAAACACGAGATTATACCAAAGCATAGACGCTATCGGATATAGAATTTGTGTTTTTTGCATTTTAATCAAAAATCCGTAGAATACGCGCCTCAGCGCCGGGTTTACGACTCGGTTTTCATGCTTTACACATCGTCATGCTTAATGTGTAAGCTAATCAAAGCTTAAATCTAGGAAAATACAATGTCAGAACAATACGTTGTTTGTGCTATGTACAAGTTTGTCTCTTTACCTAACTATCAAGAGATAAGACAGCCACTTCACGATGTGATGGAAGCGAATGAAGTTCGTGGTACGTTATTACTTGCCGAAGAGGGTATTAACGGTACTGTTGCGGGAAAGCGAGAGGGTATTGATGCACTACTAGCTTGGTTAGACAAGCAACCAGGCCTTGATAACATCGTTTATAAAGAGTCGTTCGATGAAACTTGCCCTTTCTACCGCACTAAAGTAAAGCTTAAGAAAGAAATCGTGACCATGGGTGTACAAGGTATAGACCCTAAAGAAGTGGTTGGTACGTACGTAAAACCACAAGATTGGAATGCATTGATTTCAGACCCTGATGTGGTACTCGTTGATACGCGTAACGACTATGAAATCGAGATCGGTACATTCAAAAATGCCATCGATCCTAAAACCAAGACTTTCCGTGAATTCCCTGAGTGGGCGCAAAATAATCTAAACCCAGAAAAGCACAAAAAAGTAGCGATGTTCTGTACTGGCGGGATCCGCTGTGAAAAGTCAACAGCATACATGAAAGAGCAAGGTTTCGAAGAGGTTTATCACCTCGAAGGCGGCATTTTAAAATATTTAGAAGAAGTGCCAAAAGAAGAAACGATGTGGGAAGGCGAGTGCTTTGTTTTTGATAACCGTGTAGCGGTCGATCATGATTTGAATAAAGGCTCTTATGATCAATGTCATGCTTGTCGTATGCCAATCACCGAAGAAGAAAAGCAACGTGATGAGTATATGGAAGGCGTGTCTTGCCATCATTGCCACAAAGATCTAACAGAAGAGCAAATTGCTCGTTTTGCTGAGCGTCAAAAGCAGATTGAATTGGCTAAGCAACGTGGCGAAGGGCATATTGGCCATGATGCTCAAGAGGCAATTAGAAAGCGTAAAGAAGAAAAACTAGCGCAAAAAGAAGCTCAGCGCCAAAAATCTTAAGCACTGCTTTTAATAAAATGAATAAAAGGAGCCCAATGGCTCCTTTTTGCTATGAGATGTGCAAACTTTTCATACTCAGTATGTAGTCTTTTCTAACCAAGTTATCCCCATTATTATTCTTAAGACACATAATAAAAATAAATTAATTAAAAATCATACTGTTACATGTTTATATCTTGATGGCGCTTTCTTTGCAACAGCTAAAGGCAATAGCAGTAAATCACTAATACTGATTTACGTTGTTACAATCTTTGAAGGAGTCTCATGATGCCAAATATGGTCACTACAATTAATCCCGCCAACGAGCAACCAGTAAACGAATATCAATTGATGAATTTGCATGAAGCAAATAAAGCGGTAGATTTAGCGAACGATTGCTATCAATTTTGGAAAAAAACTACCTTTACACAACGGGCTCAAAAGTTAAATAAACTGGCTGATTTGATTGAGGCAAACTCCCCCAAGTTAGTTGCGTTAATGACCGAGGAAATGGGCAAAGTCACGGAGCAAGGCAAGCAAGAGGTCGCATTATGTGCAAAGATTTGCCGTTATACAGCGGAGCAAGGAGAAAGTGAGCTCCAAGATGAACATCGTGTATTTGAACAGGGTCATGCGATTATCACGTACCAGCCAATTGGTGTGATTCTAGGGATCCAACCGTGGAATTTTCCGCTTTACCAAGTTATTAGGTATAGTGTTTCAAATGTAATGGCGGGCAATACCACTGTCATGAAACATGCATCTAATGTGTTTGGGATGGCGAAACTAATTGAAGAGTTATATTTAGAAGCTGGGTTTCCAAAAGGCTGTTTTCAATCTTTACTCATTGACGGAAAGACAGCAGGTGAACTGATCGAAAATCACCACATTCGTGGTGTGACCTTTACGGGTAGTGACAAAGTAGGAAAGCAAGTTGCGAAGCGCTCTGCTGAGCTGTCCAAAAAGACGGTACTGGAACTGGGCAGTAACGATGCTTTTATCGTGTTGGCGGATGCCGATATCGAAAAGTCAGTAGCAGCATGTATACAAGGGCGTATTGTCAACAACGGTGAAACCTGCGTTGCCGCGAAGCGCTTTATTATTGTTGATGAAATTTATGATCAGTTTAGAGATGCCTTTGTGTCAGGGTTTAAACAGTTAAAAGTTGGAGATCCGAGCGCGGCAGACACAGATCTTGGTCCTATGGCACGTAAAGACTTACGTGACGAATTACATCAACAAGTCGAAGCATCTATTGACGCTGGTGCAAGGTGCACACTTGGTGGCAAAATTCCAAAGGACAAAGGCTTTTATTATCCGGTCACTATTTTAGAAGATGTTAAACCCGGTATGCCTGCGTATGATGATGAGTTATTTGGGCCAGTAGCGTCTTTGATCCGTGTAAAAGATGAAGCTGAAGCAATGATGGTGGCTAATGATTCGCGCTATGGCTTAGGTGGTGGGATTTTCTCCAAAGATACGCAGCATGCAACGGAGCTTGCCATCAAAGAGTTCGACACAGGTATGGTGAACATAAATGGTTATTCTCTTGCACAGCCCAATTTACCATTCGGTGGGGTAAAGGACAGCGGCTATGGCAGAGAGCACGGTGGTTTTGGAATAAAGGAATTTGTTAATGTGAAAACGGTAATGGTTGCAAATGCACAGTAAGTAACTTGAGCCGCGGATAATCAATGCCTTCTAGCAGCCAGTCTTTCCAATTGCCAGCTAGTGGTGCGTAAATTCGCCTTGCCTACAGGATGTAGGCACCTTTGTGAGAGCAGGGCGCGGAAGCGGTGTCTTCCCTAAAACTTTCTGGCTAGGCAAGGGAACAACTAAGTTGTGCGATAGCAAACAATGAGTTGGAGCATTCCTTATCCAAATCTCAAGTTAAGTATTTTTGACTATAGATGTACACCAGAGCCAGTAATGCTGGCTCTTTGCATTTTAAATTGGTTATAATTCGCGTCCATTTTTTACAGTGAGAAGACAACGTGGGTGAAGCGAGCTTAACTACCTTACATTTATTGGCAACAGATCCAACCGCGGTGACTCAAGCGGCTGAGCTTGCACGTGATGGTCAACTGGTTGCGGTTCCAACTGAGACCGTTTACGGCTTAGCAGCTGATGCTAATCAGCCAAATGCAGTAAAAAAAATTTTTGCAGCAAAAGGGCGCCCAGCTGATCACCCTCTCATTGTTCATGTGGCCGACAAGTCTTTGGTAACTCAATGGGCTGAAACCTTGCCTGATTATTTTGACGCCTTGGCTGACGCATTTTGGCCAGGACCGTTGACCATAGTTGCTAAAAAGCGTGCACATGTCAGTGATATTGTTACTGGCGGTCACAAAACAGTTGGGATCCGAGTACCAAATCACCCAGCGATGTTAGCATTGTTACAACAAGTGCAGTCGGGACTTGCTGCGCCGTCAGCGAATCCCTACAAGAAAATCAGCCCAACCACTGCCGAGCAAGTATTATTTGGTTTGTCTGGTAAAATTGCTGCGGTTTTAGATGGTGGCCCCTGTGAAGTGGGTCTCGAGTCGACCATTGTTGATATTTCATCGCCTACACCAAGGATCTTAAGGGCGGGGCCTATTACCAAAGCTGATCTTGAAGCGGTACTAAATATGGAAGTGGAAGAACCAGATGTCCACACTGTGGCTGTGCCTGGTAATGTAAAAGCGCATTATCAGCCCAGCAAACGTCTTACGATTCTATCAACTCAAGCGCTGACGTCTCGCTTGCAGTTAGGGTGTGCGTCCAATACGGGAATTTTATATTATTCTTCAGAAATAGAGTCAATACTCTCGGAGCATCGCGATATAAATGAGCTGGTGGATCTAAAACTTGGTGCGGAAAAAACCAAGTATGCACAAGGGCTGTATTACGGCCTGCACCAATTAGACCAATCTAGTGCAACAGAAATTTTATTGGAAGCACCTCCACGTACGCCTAAGTGGCGAGACGTGAATGACAGGCTAATGCGCGCAGCCGCGCAATAAAACACCACAGCGCGAATGCCTATCGCGCTCATTTTGACCACTATCTTTACATAACTTTACCTTACTTTACATGGGCTTATCTTTTCTTTAGGCCACTGTAAGGCATACTGCACTTTATCGCACTTATACTGTGTGTTATCGAATAGTTTATCTTGGTTTGAGTGAATAACTGTTACACTCAAAGCAGCTAAAATAAAGGTAGTTTATAAGGTTAATATGTGTAAAGTAACGCGCTTGGTAGCTATTGTAGCTACCATGTTGATAACCAGCGCCGTGCAGGCAAAACCTTCGCAAGTGATTGCAGAGCCAATTCAATTTGAAAGTAGCAGTGAGCAAATTCAAGCGGTAGGCAATGCAGAAGCGATCCAATCAGTCATACTTTATCCCGCAACTGGAGACAAGGTAACCGCCGTGCATTTTAGTCCGGGCGACCATGTAGAAGCAGGCACCTTGTTACTTGAATTAGATTCACGCCGTCAAAAAGCTGCGCTGAAAGAAGCACAAATTCGCTTGGCGGATGCACAACGTACCGTTGAGCGTTTGACCGACAGCCAAAAGCGCGGAGCCGTGCCTATTAATGAGTTAGATAAGGCGGTAACAGAGCGTGACCTTGCAAAAGTTGCAGTAGTACAAGCCGAAAACGAGCTTGAAGACCGCCGCGTTATTGCGCCGTTTAGTGGTGTGATGGGGTTAACTGACGTTGAAGTGGGCGACCGTATTACAACACAAACCGCGATTGCCAGTATTGATAATTTCGACAAACTTTACGTTCAATTTGCCGCACCTGAATCGGCTTACAGCATGCTCAAAGCGATTGATAACGTTCTACTAACACCATGGAATGATAATGACACCCGCATTAGTGCTGATATAGCCCAGATGGACTCGCGGATAGACCCTACAGCAAGAACCTTGAGAGTGAAAGCCATTTTCGACAATCAAAATGCGCGATTTTTACCGGGCATGAGCTTTAGAGTATCTCTAACTTTGCTAGGCCAAGAATTTGCAGTTATTCCAGAAGCTGCGCTTCTGTGGGGGGCAACAGGTCCTTATGTATGGAAAGAAGAAAATGGTAAAGCTAAACGGGTTGATGTGAAAATCCAGCAACGCTTACCCGGCAAGTTACTGGTGTCTGGGGAGTTAGCAGCAAGAGAGTTATTAGTTGTTGAAGGGGTGCAACGACTTCGTCCTGGTCAAGAGATTGCAATTACAAATGCGCTGGCGAGGGAATAAACTGTGACCAAGCCTGATTTACCACAACTACAAGATTTACCGTCAATGGCCATTCGCCGTCCGGTACTTATCGTCGTTTTAAATTTGTTAATCATTATTGCGGGAATTGCGGCATTAGCCGGTGTAGAAGTACGGGAATTGCCAGATGTAGATAGGCCAAGATTAACTGTTTCAGCTTCTTTTCCTGGTGGCTCTCCCGAAACCGTCGATACCGAAGTAACCAGTAAGCTAGAGGGCGCAGTAGCTCGGGTAAGCGGAGTCAAAAGTATCCGTGCACAAAGCGAAGAAAATAATGCGCGCATTGTTGTTGAGTTTCGTCCTGGGATTAACCTCGATGATGCGGCAAACGAGACCCGTGAATCTGTATCGCGAGTACAAAGAGAGTTGCCTGAAGAAGTTGAGCGTGTTTCGATAATAAAAGCGGATAATGACGCTGAAGCTGTTGTGTCTTTAACGGTAAGCTCGGCTTCATTGACACTTGAAGGTCTAACCGAGCGTGTTGAGAAAGATTTAGCACCACAATTTTTAACCATTCCAGGTGTTGCAGATGTTCGCCTCAACGGTGACCGAGAGCGAGTGCTTAGGGTAAGGCTTGATCCACTCAAGTTGACGAGTTTTAACTTAACAGTGCCAGATGTAGCAGCTGCACTTAAACAAGCGCCATTTGATGTGCCTGCCGGTAGCTTGAAGTCAGATGACCAGCAGCTGATTGTTCGTGCAGACGCGACCTCTATTACCGCAGAGCAGATCAGTGACATCATCATTCGAGGCGATACACGCATTGGAGACATTGCGTCTGTGTATTTCGGTCCAGCAGATCCTCGCTCTATGGTACGGCTAGATGGTGAACCTGTCATTGGTCTTGAAATTATTCGCCAAGCCCAGTCCAACACCATTGAGATCTCCGATGAAGTGCTACAGCTTGTTGAGAAAACTAAAGCACGATTTCCTGATCTCGCGCTTTCTGTTACCTCTGATGATGCCCAGTTTATTCGTTCGTCAGTGGATGAAGTGCTTAGCTCTTTGGTGATAACTATATTACTAGTCGTGTTCACACTGTGGGTTTTTATCGGTTCATGGCGTGCAACGCTGATCCCTGCTTTTGCCATCCCAGTTGCGCTGATCGGCTCGCTGGCACTTATTTGGGCGCTGGGATTTTCAGTGAATATTCTTACTCTGCTGGCATTAGTCTTGGCGACAGGGCTTATTGTTGATGATGCCATCGTAGTCAGTGAGAATATCCAGCGTCGTCGCGGGGAAGGGATTGGCCGTCGTGCAGCGGCGGTATTAGGCACCCGAGAAGTCTTTTTTGCTGTGGTGGCCACAACAGCAGTATTGGCTGCGGTATTTGTGCCCATTGCCTTTTTACCCTCAACGGCTGGTCGATTATTTAGAGAGTTTGGTGGTGTGCTGGCAGGAGCTGTGATTATTTCCTCGTTTGTAGCTTTATCGTTAGTACCTGCACTGACTTCAAAGCTAAAATTAAAACAAGATGGTAAAAAGCACATTTTCTCTGAAGCGGGAGTTAAGCTCGCGACTTGGTACCGTGGTACGATCCATTGGGTACTAGATCATGCTTGGCTTACGTTTGGCATATTTGTGATTGTCGCTGGACTATCAGGCGCGTTGTATACACAGCTAGACAATGAGCTGTTACCATCAGAAGACAGAGGTAAGATCCGAATATTCGCTAGAGGGCCTGACGGTGTTGGTCTTAACTTTATGGATAGGCAAGCCAAGCAAATGGAAGACATTTTGTTACCGTTTGTAGAGAGTGGCGAGATAGAGTCTATTTACACTGTAGTTGGCCAGTGGGATCCCAATATCGTGTTTATTACTGTGCCATTAAAGCACTGGGATGAAAGGCATTTCTCACAACAAGAGATTATTGACAAAATCCGAGCTCCACTTGGTAATATTCCAGGTGCCCCGGCACGCGCTTTTGGCGCAAATAGCCTAAACCTAAGAGGTCAAGGTGGGGGAATTGAACTTGCGTTACTTGGTAATGACTACCTTGAAATATTCGAAGCAGCGCAGACGTTTGCTGCCTTAGTTGAAAAAGAAATGCCGGATGCGGCTCCTGTGCAAATATCTTATCAACCTTCGCAACCTCAGCTTCGTGTTAACATTGACCGCCGCAGAGCAGAAGAGCTTGGTGTGAGTTTGAGTGACATCTCAACCACACTCAGGGCTGCAATCAATGGAGATGATGTTGCCGACCTTAATGTTGGCGATCAATCTATTCCTATCATGCTCCAAGCACAAAATCATACTATTCGAGATCCCAGTGACTTGGCCAATCTCTACGTGGGTAGTCGCTCTGGTGCGTTAGTCCCACTCAGTAGCCTCGCGGTAATTGTAGAAGAGGGCGTTGCGGCTGAGCTTGAGCGTCATGCTCAGCGTCGTAGTATTGAGCTTGATATGAAGCAGCCTGAAGCAATACCAATGGCTGAAGTAGTTGAACAGTTACGCACGCTAGCAGAGCGTAGCTTACCGGATAGCGTAACCTTGGCGTTCAAAGGGGAAGCGTTAACGTTTGAAGAGACTGCTAATGAGGTGTTATTGACTTACGTGTTGGCCTTTTTAATTGTATTGCTAGTACTTGCTGCACAATTTGAAAGCGTGAATAGTGCGGTTGTTGTGATGATAACCGTGCCGTTTGGGATCTCCTCAGCGATACTCGCACTTTATCTAACCGGCACTTCACTTAATATCTATTCTCAAATTGGTTTAGTCATGCTGATAGGACTAATTGCTAAAAATGCAATTTTATTGGTTGAATTCGCGGATCAATTACGTGACAAAGGACGTACTGTTAGGCAAGCAGTAGAAGAGGCTGCGGTGATACGTTTACGTCCGATCATGATGACATTAGTGTCGACATTACTAGGTGCATTACCGTTGATTTTATCGGTTGGCGCAGGTGCTGAGTCGAGAAATTCAATTGGTTGGGTAGTGTTTGGTGGTCTTGGGTTAGCTGTATTCTTTACTTTATACCTAACACCTGTCGTTTATCTTGGGTTAGCTAGATTCACTAAACCAAGAGCTGATGAAACCAAGTTATTAGTAGATGAACTTGATAAAGCAGACAGTTAACTTTATCACTTCAAAATAACCCCTAAAAAGCACAGCAATAGCTGTGCTTTTTTTGTGCAATGATTAATGCTGTGGTAACGGATACTTTGGTATTTTTTCTTGAACTTTCCACAAATTAAACTGTCTCAGTCGATGTGGTTGTTTTATAGCCATTATGTTTGCTACTCTAAGACAGTAAATCCTGTTTTCTATAACAATAAAAAATAATAAGCTAATTGAAAGAAGATGTGTCATGGGTAATTTATTTTTAAAAGAACGGGAAAATTGGACTGCCTGGATCATTTGGAGCCTAATAGGATGCTCCGCGACTGTGATGCTTTCAAGCTATACCAGCCAAATTTGGATGAGCCTACTTGCACCAATCATAGTATTAGGTGTATTAACTACATGGATGAGTTATACCAAGCGATTCGACTTTTCTAGAGCATTTAAAGTCCTTAGTACCGTGGTATTAGTGTCGACAATACCTGTCATCATTGAGCGGGTGTTACCGGCAAAAAATGCCGTTGTTGGTATGATTGACTCGGGGATCATTATTATTGGAGTGGTTGTGGCGAGTAGTGTGTTTGCCTATATCGCTAAGAGACCAAAACAATATTATTGACTGTAATTTGCTCGATTAAATGCAAAAATCAAAATAGAGCTTTACAAGCGGGTATTTAATCCATAGAATGCGCGCCAACAACGGAGAGATGGCTGAGTGGTTGAAAGCACCGGTCTTGAAAACCGGCATACGTTAATAGCGTATCTAGGGTTCAAATCCCTATCTCTCCGCCACCTCATTCCCAAAACCGCCTCTATTTGGCGGTTTTTTTCGTTTGGAGGCGTACATGTCAGCGGCTAGTAATATTGTAATAATAAAACATAGTTCTCTTTGGATTGTATTTAGTTATTTTTATCTTAGTGGTCTCAACATGGCGCTTACGCTATCGATTGACTCGCAACAAGACCCAGACATAACGATGACACTATTACATGTGTTTTTATTTAATTGTCTGGCAGGCCACTTAATAACAAAATATGAAAAGAGCTGGCCGCAATTGGCGAGTGTGGTTATTGCATTGTGTGGTGTTATTGGTTTTGGTCACTATTTTACTGGTAGCTTAGGTGAATACAGTGACGAGCTAAATGTTGGCTTAGTTTTGTTACTACCGTTTGCAACCTTTGTGATGAAAAAACTCAAACAATACGCCGAAGAAAAAGCCGCTAGTTAGCGGTTTTTTTGTCTTTGCAGCTGAGCTCGAGTGCTTGATATTCCAGCAGCTTCGGTATCTTGAGTAATTTTGCTGTGATACAATCATAAATTCTTGTTAAATAAAAATATGGAAAGACTATGTCTCAATTCAACACAGACGCAGATAAAGCGAGCTATGGTATTGGCTTACAGATGGGTGAGCAATTAAAAGCGAATCCTTTCGAAGGCTTAAACCTTAACTCTGTATTCGAAGGTATGAAAGACGCTTATGCTGGTGACAGCTTCCGCGTTGAGATCCCTGAAATCCAAGCAGCATTTGAAAAGATCAATGCTGAGATCCAACAGCGTCGTGAAGAAGAAGCGAAAGTATTGGCTGCTGAGGGCATTGCATTCCTTGAGGAAAATGCAAAACGTGCAGAAGTAACGGTAACTGAGTCTGGCCTTCAATACGAGGTTGTTGAAACAGGCGAAGGTGCTAAACCTGAAGCGGAATCAAAAGTACGCGTTCATTACCACGGTACACTTATTAACGGTACAACGTTTGATAGCTCATACGAGCGTGGTCAGCCAGCTGAATTCCCTGTAAATGGTGTTATCAAAGGCTGGACTGAGGCACTACAAATGATGCCTGCTGGTTCTAAATGGCGTCTATACATTCCACACGAGCTTGCATACGGTGAGCGCGGTGCGGGTGCATCAATCGCACCTTTCTCAACGTTAATCTTCGACGTTGAGCTACTAGAAGTTTTGTAATAAATAGTATTTGTTACACAAACAAAAAGGCCTTCTAAATGAAGGCCTTTTTACATTTAACCAAAGTCGATAAGAGCACAACTTTGGTATTACTAAGACTTAGTACGTTGCACTACCTTTTGTGCGTGGGAATGCAATCACGTCACGTACGTTGCCCATACCCGTTACATATGCAACCAAACGCTCGAAGCCAAGACCAAAGCCTGAGTGAGGCACTGTTCCATACTTACGTAGGTCACGGTACCAGCTGTAATCTTCTTTGTTCAAGCCCATTTCTTCAAGTCGCGCATCTAGCACATCTAAACGCTCTTCACGTTGTGAGCCACCAATGATTTCACCAATACCAGGTGCAACAACGTCCATTGCGGCAACGGTTTTACCGTCTTCGTTTTGACGCATGTAGAACGCTTTAATATCACGAGGATAGTTTTTGATTACTACCGGTGCGTTAAAGTGTACTTCAGCTAGGTAGCGTTCGTGCTCAGACTGTAAGTCGACGCCCCATTCAACAGGGAATTCAAACTCTTTATCACATGCTTTAAGAATGTCGATAGCATCTGTGTAATCTACCTGAGCAAAGTCTTTGTCGATGAATGACTCTAGGCGAGTAATGGCATCTTTTTCGATGCGTTGTGCGAAAAATTCCATATCATCACGACGTTCGTCAAGTACTGCTTTAAACACATACTTCAACATATCTTCTGCAAGTGCTGCAATGTCGTTCAGGTCAGCAAACGCAACTTCAGGCTCAACCATCCAAAACTCAGCTAGGTGGCGAGACGTGTTTGAGTTCTCAGCGCGGAATGTCGGGCCAAACGTGTAGATTTTTGAAAGGGCACTGGCGTAGGTTTCACCGTTAAGCTGACCTGATACCGTCAAGAATGCTTCTTTACCAAAAAAGTCTTCTGAATAGTCTACATCGCCTTTGTCTGTGCGTGGTAGGTTGTTCATATCAAGTGTAGATACACGGAACATCTCGCCTGCACCTTCACAGTCACTCGCGGTAATGATAGGTGTGCTGATCCACTGGTAGCCACGCTCGTGATAGAAGCGGTGAATTGCTTGTGCAAGACAGTTACGCACACGTGTCACTGCGCCCATTACGTTAGTGCGCGGGCGAAGGTGTGCATGTTCGCGTAAGTATTCAATACTATGGCGCTTTGCCGCCATAGGGTAAGAATCAGGATTCTCAACCCAGCCTAATACTTCAACACTGTTAGCTTGGATCTCAAAAGATTGACCTTGACCTTGAGATTGTACAAGCACACCAGTCACCGCTACTGAACACCCAGCAGTAAGACGAGTCACTTCGTCATAATTATTCAGCGAATTAGGGACTACGGCTTGAATAGGGTCAAAACAAGAACCGTCATGAACGGCTAGAAATGAAATACCTGCTTTTGAATCACGTCGTGTACGGATCCAGCCTTTTACTGTAACTTGGCTGTCAACCGCAACGGTGCCTGCTAGTAGCTCCGTTATCGCTGTGTGGCTCATCTTTACTCCAAATGATTTATTTTTTATTTGTAAATTAAAAGACAGAATGTCTTATCGTCATGTAAGCCGTATCTTACCTGCGATGAACAAATAAAAAAACACTGAAATGCAAAAAACTACACTCAATTAAACGACTAAAACCATGAAAAAATACCGATGTTGTGGCATTATGAACATTCGATGATAAAAATTACTTAAATAATACTAACAGTGACGTTCAAAATTCGATGAAACAAGTTTTTATTTTGAGGGGGCTACCAGGCTCTGGTAAATCGCATTACGCGCAAACGCTAGCTGATGACTTAGTTGCTGGTGATGAAACACAGTATTTTATTTGCTCAACGGACGACTTTTTCGTTAATGAAAATGGTGAGTATCACTTTGAAAAGCAGCGCTTGTCCGAGTACCACAATTTAAATCTTGCCCGTTTTATAAACGCACTAGCAGAGGGGATCCCGCTTGTGGTCGTTGATAACACCAATATTAAAAAGTGGGAATTTGTTGCTTACGCCTCTGCGGCTACTGCGATGGGTTATCAAGTTAAAGAAGTGATCGTTGGCGAAATTAGGGATAAGTCACTACAACATTTATACGCCAAACGAAATGGCCATGGCGTTGGGCTGAAAACGATTTCTAAAATGGCACACCTCTTCGAATGGTGATAAAGCTTAGAGTAGAGTAACGCTAACAATGCTCGTGCAGTTAAACAGGGTAGTACAATATCCGATCTTATAGTTAAAAATAGCGGATTTAGACGTCACCTACGAGCAATCAAGAGACGGTCGTCAATGTTAGCTTCATTCTACATAGCGGCCGTTTAGTCAACTCATTCCAGCCCCATTTCGATTCAGCAGTGAAATGTGCAACCAACTTTTGTAGCTTCAGTTGACCCCGTTAAGTGCAACTTTTTGTGTGTTGATAGCCACATTTCGGTGTTTGGCAAGGAAGGTTAAAAGCTGTGTAACTTCTTCCTTCTTCCGTTCCCATTGTCTCAGGGTGACGCTTGTGGTGAAAGTTAATGAATGCCTTAATCCAATATAGGTAGGTTTTTTCTGTTCGAATGCTGTAACCACGCATACGCATTTCTTCCTGAAGGCCTTTCAGAAATGGGCTTTTTAGACTCATGATAACTCCTTACTTCATAATGCTGTGTATATATACAGCATTATCTAAAGTTCTCGGATATCAAGGGAAATAATGAAAAAATTTTTGCGCGTTTACGCATGAATAAATTAAAAATATTATTTTTATCAATAGGTTATTTATTTTCGATTTGAGATAATAGGTTTGGGAAACGCGCATGCGCATTTTTCTAGATGGTATATTTAGAAGAATGCTGATAAGTTCTTTACATACTGATAGTTAACTGCGCGCGTTTTCACTGGTCCAACGAGGTAAACGCGCATGCGCACGAATAAAATGTTATGTTTCCGGGGGGAATCTTGAGGCATTACCAAATTTTTCCTTGCCAATTAGTATCAGTTGGTTTGTTTTGGCTCATAAATTATAGGGGGTGTTATGTCACATATTTTCACTGAAAAAAATATCAGAGACTTCAATCAGGAGGTTTTTGAACGGTATATTAGAAAGCACGGGTATAGCCTGTCTAAGTTGGATGAATATACTTTTATACCCTTACATCTGGACTTTCCTCCAAAATTCTACGAGCAAAAAGGCAATGTCAAAAAGCCATTGCTGACTCATTACGCTTTAGAGCTAGTTTCCCGTGGTTGTATGGTGCAAAACGATACGGAGTTTTGTTTGACACCAGAAGGCTATACAAAGGGTTACCGATACAAACACCCAGTCAAATACTTCTTTAAAGCGCACTGGCAGTGGTTCTTTGGGGTTATTATTATGGGGTTCATAATAGCTGTAGCAACAGTGTCTGATGACTTAATCACGTAATCCCAAAAATAACTGACACCCATCAAAAATAACTGACACCCATTACTATTAATACCCAAGCTGAGCACGTCAAGTAAAAATATGCGTATAGAGGACAGCCTTTCAATTACAAGTGAAGTAAGAGATGAGTGGTTACAGCAAGGAATGCTAAGTGAGTTAGTTTCATATGTGACTTCAAATTACGATACTGTTTCATCGAAGCCAATGCTTTTTATCGTCCCAATAAGGGAAAAGCTAGTAAAAGACAACGAAACAGAGTTGTTAATTAAACTCTTTAAAAAATTGATAAAGGTTCAGACCGAAGACCTATGGTTTCATTTACCCCAACTAAAAAATGTTGGCGGTACTTTAAATAGTGAGCAACTTGAAGATAGGCTGCAAAAAGTTAATGCTGCGCAATCAGGCTGTCTAACATTGTTGGGGCACTATGTGCATGACTTAAAAGCGCTCAGCTATAGTGATTTAGCACGGAGATGAGGTTACATGAAATATGAGCTTCCATTTGAAAGAACAGGTTATCTGCCGAAGGTAGTGGCGACTTTAAGTGGTTTAGATGACAAAGAAAGTGGTCATGAAAATTTATGTTTGAACCACCCGCTTGATGTGTTTTACTTTACATTTTCGGATGTGATTAAGTGTGTTAGCCGACTTACACGTCGGTACGAGAAAGACATAACGAAAAGAAAAAACAGTAGCCAATACAAACCTGATGATATCGAAGAGTACAGTGTCGACATTTTCAATACAATTTTCTATTCATCAAACTTTATCGAAGCTTGTCAGTCTATTATTAAGTCTGTATGTCATGGTAACAAAAAAGTACAGACGAAAGCTGTTCGTGAGTTTAATGTTTCAACAAAGGACTATCGAAGTCATATTTCAAAAATAATAAATGAAATCAAACATAAGCATCGGAGGGTTAACACATTTTCCTATGCTTGGGATAGTAATTTGATAATTGGATACTACATTGAAGGTGTAGTAGATAAAGGGGTTTTAGGTCCTGATCCATTGATTCATAAGAACTTTAATGGGCTAAGAACAGGATTTTCTTTAAATAGATATATCCCATATTATTTAATTAACCTTTATCATGTTGCTTCTTGTTTAGATAGTGTAATGAAAAAATATGGAAACGTAGGTGATTCAGAGTTTACACTTCGAGAAAATCGCGACATTGTTGACTGCATAGAAATGGTATCACGATTACCAATGGCACTATTCACCGATGAATTTAAACTCAAAGTTCCAGCTATATCAGCCAAGGCTGGGGAAAGGTTTTTATTAGAATTGCCGGGGAAACGTAAAATTGAGAACAAGAAACTACATATCGCAGATGTTTCTTTAGGTGCTCGCGTAGGTTTGCACAGTAAAACAATGACTTTTCCGTACTTTGCTGGCTAACAAAGCAATCAAGGTGATGCGTTAGACTCGGCGGTTTTGGTATGGAGTTAGGTGTGCTTTGTTAGCTCAGTGAGGCACACCTTATCGCAGGCGTTAGCTTGCTAGACAATTCAGAAGGAATTTAAGTTTGAATAACAAAGATAAGAAAGAAGATAGGGTTTTTGCTGTTAATTATTCACAAGTTGATCCAAAAACAGATCAAAATACACAACTTGCCTTAGCTAAAATGGAACTGACTTACGCAATTATTGGGCAGGTTCTGGGTTTGGTTTGTATTTTAGGTGGTATTGGTTTGTTTCTAAATGGTGTTACAGGTTCAACGAGTTGGACTGCAAACATTCTTGGAGCAGAATCAGCAATCACTGATGCTGCACCCGGTGCAATTTTATTTATTGTTGGTATTTTCATGGTCCTTGTAACTAAGTATAAATTCGTGCATAAAAAAGCAAGCTAACAAGCAATTAAACAGGGATAAAAAACTTGCGTAAAAACGAATGACACCCAAACATAAAAACGAATGACACTCATTACTATTAATGCCCAAGCTGAGGACGTCAAGTAAAAACGTATGAATGCACTTGCATCACTTTGGTCAAAAGCGTATATCGACAGGTTATTTTTTAGCACTCGAGCGTATCTCTACACTAAAGCCAAGTTGTCGCGCACAACAAAGCGCTGTAAATACAACAGTTATAGATTATCGAGTTGGTAGGTTCGCCTCGCTAAGCCAACAAACGCTCGCAGTTTGTGAGGTTTGTCCGCCGTCGCTTTTGCAGTGTTTCACAGTAGGCGGTTACTGTTCGCTCTCGGCCCACTGCACCGTGAAATACCTGAGAAAACTGCATAGTGAGTTTTATCCAGTTTTCAGGTTCTATATTTAGTCGAGTGAGAATGTGTTGAGACTCAAAGATATAACCGCGTTTATCGGCGCGAATACAACGGCCTGTGAGTTCAACCAATTCAATATAGGATTTGAGTTCAAAAGGCAGGCCTTTAGGCATATGTTTTCGTGGGCTACCCACAAAGGGTAGTAGGGTTTTTGGTTGCTTTCCCATCTTCGCGTGGTCGATGCGTTTTTTGATGCTGGTRTAGTCTGAGGTTTCAGGYGTTGCGGCGATGTTGGCTCTAATGGGGTTTAAGTCTACGTATGCGAGACAAGCAGCCAGCGCTGCTTCATCCAGTAATGCTTGGGATTTAAACCGTCCTTCCCAAAAACGGCCTGTACAATTATCTTCTCTATTTGCTCGGCGRGCGATGTTTTCGTTAAGCACTCGCATAAACCAGCTAATATCGGCCAGCCTTTGCCTGTACTTATCAACCAGTTCATCTAGTATCAACTGCTCCGACTCATTGAGTGGCTCACCTTCAGTAAATTTTTGGCTTATCCCATTACCTTTAAACAACTTGTGCCATCGTATCACTATCGATTCATCGGACAGACGTTTCGCCTTGTTGTCATCAACATATAACACAATGTGAGTATGATTACTCATCACGGCATAAGCACAGACATCAATACAAAATACGGAAGCCAACATCAATAGCTTTTCTTCAACCCAATCC
>NZ_RDBW01000005.1:0-137328 GCF_003934235.1 Pseudoalteromonas sp. J010
GTTAAAAGCGTGCGAGGTAAACTCGCTCCTACACGGGTAATTTGCTCCCATAGGTGAACACTTTGGTAGGAGCCACTTTATGTGGCGAGCAGTGAAAAGATCGCGAGGTAAACTCGCTCCTACACGAGAGTTTTGCTCCTATAGGTGAACACTTTGGTAGGAGCCACTTTATGTGGCGCGCAGTCAAGAGATCGCGAGGTAAACTCCCTCCTACAAGTGTAATTTGCTCCCATAGGTGAACACTTTGGTAGGAGCCACTTTATGTGGCGAGCAGTGAAAAGATCGCGAGCTAAACTCGCTCCTACACGGGTAATTTGCTCCCATAGGCGAACACTATGGTAGGAGCCACTTTATGTGGCGAGCAGTTAAAAGCGTGCGAGATAAACTCGCTCCTACACGGGTAATTTGCTCCCATAGGTGAACACTTTGGTAGGAGCCGCTTTATGTGGCGCGCAGTTAACAGATCGCGAGGTAAACTCGCTCCTACACGAGAGTTTTGCTCCTGTAGGTGAACACTTTGGTAGGAGCCACTTTATGTGGCGAGCAGTGAAAAGATCGCGAGGTAAACTCGCTCCTACACGGGTAATTTGCTCCCATAGGCGAACACTATGGTAGGAGCCACTTTATGTGGCGAGCAGTTAACAGATCGCGAGGTAAACTCGCTTCTACACGAGAGTTTTGCTCCTGTAGGTGAGCACTTTGGTAGGAGACGCTTTATGTGGCGAGCAGTTAAAAGCCTGCGAGGTAAACTCGCTCCTACACGAGAGTTTTGCTCCCATAGGCGAACACTATGGTAGGAGCCACTTTATGTGGCGAGCAGTTAAGAGATCGCGAGGTAAACTCGCTCCTACACGGGTAATTTGCTCCCATAGGTGAACACTATGGTAGGAGCCGCTTTACGCGGCGAGCAGTGAAAAGATCGCGAGGTAAACTCGCTCCTACACGGGTAACTTGCTCCCAAAGGCGAACACTATGGTAGGAGCCACTGTATGTGGCGAGCAGTCAAGAGATCGCGAGGTAAACTCGCTCCTACACGGGTAATTTGCTCCCATAGGTGAACACTTTGGTAGGAGCCACTTTATGTGGCGAGCAGTGAAAAGATCGCGAGGTAAACTCGCTCCTACACGGATAATTTGCTCCCATAGGTGAACACTTTGGTAGGAGCCGCTTTACGCGGCGAGCAGTGAAAAGGTCGCGAGCTAAACTCGCTCCCACAAGCCCACAACTCTCTCAAACAAAATAACCCATCGCGCTACGCTTGCTTCTTTTCTCAAAGCTTAGCTACCATCTCTCTACATCAACTAAAAAAACTCAAAAATGAATCTCTTACTACGTGCTGCATGCACCTCATTTGCTGCTTGCGTGGCGTCAATCGCCTCTGCAAAAGCAATTTACCCAGATGTACCAGAGCAGATTAATCCATCTGCCAAATACGTTTTTTACTCTCATGGCTACATCGTTGAAGGTGATAATGAAACGCCTATTCATAAGCGCTGGGGTAAATATGACTTTCCAGCCATCAAACAAGCATTAAGTGACGATGCCTATACACTAATTGCGAAGCACCGACCTAAAGGTGTTGCACCAGAAACATACACAAAGATCCTAGTAAGCAAGGTTCACAAATTACTCGATGCGGGCGTCAGCGCCAGCAACATTACGCTCGTGGGGTTTTCTCGCGGCGGAGCGTTAACGATAATGGCAAGTGACACATTAAAAAATGATGCCATTCACTACGTGGTACTCGCGGGCTGCGCTGGGCTTATCAAAAGTAAAACCGAGCTCCAGCTCTACGGCAAGGTGTTATCCGTTTACGAAACCTCAGATCAAGTGGGCTCTTGCGACTTTGTGAAAGCACGCTCCGAAACCCTCAAAAGCTTTACAGAATTTTCTATTTCAACTGGTGAGGAGCACGGTGCTTTTTACCTCCCAAGAGACGAGTGGGTAAAGCCCGTTAAAAGCTGGATTTTAAATCACTAAATAATTAGCGTGGCGTTCTCTCAGCAGAACGCCGTAAAAAAACCTTCATTCTAATCCATCCTATCTCTTTAAATCTTTTCTGCGAGCAAACAATGCTCTGTTTACTTATTGCACTTTTAAAAACCAACCTTATAATTGAAGCGCATTCGAATATTATTCGAATTAGGTTCATTATCACAGGAGAAAACATGGCACCAGCACCAAAGTATGATAACGAAACTCAGCAACGTATGATTTTAAGTGCTGCAGAGCAGTGCATCAATGAGACGTCAGTCACTGATTTTACAATGGCTAAAGTCTCTTTGCATGCAGGGTTATCTATGGGTTCTATTTATAAGTTTGTGCAAACCAAAGAAGACTTAATCATGGCATTGGCTTATGAGTCATTTACCCATGTATCTAGTGTATTTAAACAAATCTTATCGCTGCCATTAAGCACGCCAGAGCGAATGCTCGCCGTGTGCTTGGTTTCTCCACAAAAAATTAAGCGTTTTTCCTTCGATTTCGAGCTGCAATCTTACTCTACTAACAAAGCCGTAATTAAAAGAGCTTCAGAATATTGGACCAATAAAATTATTGAATCATGTAGCGGCTGTGAAAATGTTTTCAAGCAAACCTTGCTTGATGGCATTGAGGCAGGAGAACTACAAAATATACCAAATCTGCATGATGTCATTGAAGAAATCATAATCAGCGGTTGGGCACTAACCGTGGGATATGAACAGGTTTTACGTTTGCAACAAACTAACCAAATTGTCGAAGGTACTGACTCTTTGCTGGCACCTCTTGCGCTCAATGATCCGCTCATTCGAAGCGCAGTGAGGCTGCTAAATAGTTATCCATGGCAAGCACCAATAACCCATGACTCTCTACTTCGTATAGAGAAAGAATTGCAAGCGCTCGAGCTTCGTTAACTTAAGGAAAATCACAATGAACATAAAACGCTGGCTTATCGCCTTTGTACTTATTCTCATCGTCATTACCAGTTTAGGATTTGTTAAATTTACGCAAATCCAAGCTGCTATTGCCTTTGGAGAATCCTTCCCTGAACCCTCGGCATCGGTTAAAAGTACCTATGTCTCTACAACTGAACATCTTAAAACGGTAAAAGTAGTTGGCCAACTTCATGCAAAACAGACCGTAACTGTCAGCAATGAATATGCAGGACTTATTACATATGTTGGCTTTCAACCTGGTGACTTAGTAAAAGCTAATCAAGTATTGCTGCGCCTCGACAGCAGCATTGATGAAGCAAATCTACAAGCAGCTAAAGCGCGAGTAAAACTTGCCAAGTCAACCTATCAACGTGTTGCAAAGTTACTTGAACAAAAACGCATTAGTCCCGATGAAGTAGACAAAGCGGAAGCTGAGGTTGCTATCAATGAAGCTGATGTAAAACGACTCACCACCCTTATCGAAAAAAAGACCATCCGAGCACCATTTACTGGCTATACCGGTATGGAGCAATATCAAGTTGGTCAGTTGCTTGATGCCAACAATGCCGTGACGTTTTTAGTAGGTACTAACGACAAAATTTGGGTTGATTTCAACATGCCGCAAACGTTACCACAACCAAAGTTGGGTGAAGAGGTAATGGTCGCGGTATCACACTCGCAAGTGCAGCAACCAGCACGAGTGTTAGCGAAAACCCCTAGTGTTGACGTCGCCTCCCGCCAACAACGCTATCGTGCAGAGCTTAATAATTATCACGAAGCACTAAGCCACAACCAAATGGTAATGGTAAACGTGCCAGTAGCAAAAGTAAGCGCAGCGATAGTACCGACCAATGCTATTACTCGAAACCATTTTGGTGAGTTTGTTTATATCTTAGAAAAAGATGACGCACAAAACTGGCGAGCAAAACCTGTCAAAGTCACACTTGGCGATAAGATCCATGACCAGCAGCTGGTATTAACAGGTTTGAGCGGCGGTGAGTTTATTGCTGCTGAAGGTGCATTTAAACTACAGGAGAACTTACTGGTTTACACCGACCAAGTTGCTGCGATTGATGGCAATAATGGAGAGCAGTAATGAGTGCTTTACATGAAAATAAACCATCCATTATGGATATATTTGTCAATCGCCCCGTGCTTGCGATTGTATTTTCACTCCTTATTGTACTGGCAGGGTTAAACGCTGCTAGAGATATTTCTGTACAGCAGTACCCCAAAATAGAAAGTGCGTCGTTAGTAATAAATACCGTCTACACTGGTGCCTCAGCTGAGGTAGTTAAAGGTTATGTGACAGAACCGATTGAACGCGTTGCTTCAACGGTTCCTGGTGTGGACTATGTTGATTCAGTAACAATGGCAGGTCTCAGTCGAGTTACGGCATGGTTAGAGTTAAACCATAGCACTCCTGACGCCCTAGCTGAACTCACAACACGGTTAAACCAAATAAAGTTTGAATTGCCAAGTGGTGCAGAAGACCCTGCAATTCATACTGTGCGTGCCGATAGTCCCTATGCTGTATTCTATCTAGATGTAGAGTCTCAAGGACTATCGCGTAACAATGTGAGCGATTATTTGATCAGAAATGTTGTGCCTTCAATGTCAGATATTCCTGGTGTGCAAAAAATCACCCTCGAAGGTGGCCGAAATCCAGCGATGCGTATTTGGCTTGATTCTGAAAAGCTAGCCATTTACGGGCTTAGCGCCAGTGATGTATTTGGTGCACTACGCGCCAATAATACCATTGCAACCATTGGATATAGTGAAAACAACAGACAACGTATTGATGTCATGGCAAATACGTCTTTGCGCTCAATCGCGGACTTTAATAACCTCATTGTCAAAGAGGTTGATGGTGCACAATTAAAACTAGGAGATCTGGCCACCGTAGAGCTAGGTGAAGCTGACAGCCTAGTGACTGCACGACTTGATGATCACGATACGGTCTTTTTAGCCTTATGGGCACTACCTGGCGCCAATGAAATTGACATTGGTGATGCACTTTATAAAAAGATTGATGAGATAAACCCTATCTTACCTGACGGCATGAACCTTAGAATTGGTTACGATGGCACCTTGTACATGCGAGATTCTATCAAAGAGATCTTTACCACACTGGCTGAGACGGTGTTACTTGTTGGTATTGTGGTATTGGCGATGATGGGGTCATTCAGAACCGCGATGGTGCCACTCATCACTATCCCTATCTCTATTTTAGGTGCCATAGCGGTGATCTCTGCAATGGGCTTTTCCCTTAACCTACTTACCATTTTGGCCATTGTACTTTCGGTAGGCCTAGTGGTAGATGATGCCATTGTGGTGGTGGAAAATGTTGCCCGTCATATGCGCGAGGGCAAACCTAGATTTCAAGCCGCGCTTATTAGCTCACGTCAATTACTTGTGCCTGTTATTGCGATGACACTGACCCTAGCAGCAGTATACGCACCCATTGGATTTTTAACGGGATTAACTGGCTTTTTATTTAGAGAATTTGCTTTCACACTGGCGATTGCTGTGATCATCTCAGGTTTAGTTGCCATCACCTTATCTCCAATTATGGCGGCATACGTAAACCCAGAGGGGGGTAAAGAAGGCAAGTTAACACAAAAGGTCAATAGTTACTTCGATAAGCTCCAAAAGTTCTACTTTAATGCGCTAGACACGCTATTTAAATGGCGTCCACAAATCTTCTTCATCGCTATTATATTTTCTTTGTTATCGGTACCATTTTATATGTTATCGCAAAAAGAACTTGCGCCTATCGAAGATCAAAGCAGTATCCAGGTTGTGGTGGAAGCCCCACCTGAGTCCTCTCTTGCTTATACCTCAAATAAAATGAACGATACCGCTGCGGTAATGAATGCAACCGAAGGTGCTGAATTTACTTGGCAGGTTATTACCGCTTCTGCTGGTTTTGGTGGTGTGACATTAGCGCCCTTTAGTGAGCGAGAAAACTCAGTTCACAATATGCTCTTTGACTTGTACGGCCGCTTAAGTAGCGTCACAGGGTTAACCCTGTTCCCTATTTTACCTGCGTCTTTACCAACTGCTGGGCAATTTGATGTTGAAGTGGTTTTCCGTTCTAGTGATGACCCTATCACCATGAAAGCATATGCGGATGAAATTATTCAACGAGCGACTGCGACAGGCAGTTTTATGTTCATGAATACCGACCTAAAAATCGATTTGCCACAAGCAGAACTTGAGATTGATAGGGAGTTAGTCGCAGACCTTGGGCTAAGTTTATCTTCAGTGAATGAGCAACTTAGCGTGTATATGTCTAATAACTTTGCCAACTACTTTAATAAGGATGGTAAAGCTTATCGCGTGATCCCAATTGTGGGTGATAAAGATAGATACAACCCTGAGAATATTTTAAATATGCAAGTAAGCACAGATACAGGTGTTCTAATTCCTGTTTCTGCATTTGCTACATTGCGTACATTTACCAGCCCTCGAGTACTTGGCTCCTTTAACCAACAAGGCGCGTTTAGGATTTTAGCAGGTACCCTACCTCACGTGACTAAAGAACAAGCGCTAACCCTAGTTGAAGAGATTGCGCGAGAAATACTACCAAGCCACTACTCTATTGATTACGCTGGTGAGTCCAGACAGTTAAGAAAAGAAGGTAACACCATGGTTGGCGTCTTGCTATTTGCGATGGTGATTGTGTTCTTCTTATTAACTATTCAGTTCAATAGCTTTAGAGATCCACTTGTTGTGTTACTAGGGTGTGCGCCACTGGCATTGGCAGGCGCGCTTATGCTGCCGTTTTTATCACTGACGACAGTGAATATTTATAGTCAAATTGGGTTGATCACCTTGATTGGTCTAATTGCTAAAAATGGTATCTTAATCGTTGAATTTGCCAACCATTTGCAACTTGAAGGTAAGTCTAAGTACGATGCTGTAAAAGGCGCAGCAGCCACAAGACTAAGGCCAATCTTAATGACAACGGGCGCGACTGTACTTGGTCACTTCCCTCTTGTATTGGTAACTGGTGCTGGTGCTGAAGCCCGTAACAGTATTGGTATCATTTTGGTTGCTGGCATGCTCATTGGTACTTTCTTTACACTTATCGTACTGCCTTTACTTTATGAGAAACTAGCAAGTGATCATCGTAGTGAGGCACAAGAGACTGAGTCATACCCACAAGAACAAGCGGTAGCTCAAGCTTAGTACAATCAAGAGAGGAACGATAAGCAGACTAATTTAATTTATTGTTCCACTCTGATAAGCCACTATGAGCACATGCTTAGCCTGGCTTTCGGTAAAACACGGTACCTAGTACTTAAATTAAGTTTGCTCGGTGTCGTGTTTTATTTCACCCATAGCATCACGCTCAGTGACAATATATGTTTTCAAGTAACAACTTGTTCTAGAAGGAAAGGAAAGTAAAGCAAACAGCCTGTTGTTACAAAAAAATTACACAAAACTAATCTTTAATATTCAATTATTTACACAATCAAAGGATAGGCAGTTAAAATGATTGTAGACAACATAGAAAATGTGGATCTCTGTATTGTAGGCGCAGGGCTTGCAGGATTAAATGCACTGTATGCAGCTAAGCAGTACTTACCAAAAAACGCGACTGTGGCACTCGTAGATAAGCGAGAATCTATTGGCGGTATGTGGAATGACACCTACGATTATGTAAGGTTACATCAGCCCTACAAACAATTTACGATAGGTAATATGAAGTGGGGTTTAGATCGACACGAGTCCTATTTAGCTGACAGACATGAGATCTTAGCCCACTTTAAGCGCTGTGTAAGCGAAGTAGAACAGCATTTGACTGTTATTCCCTTAATGCAGCATAGCTACCTTAGTCATGACTCACAAGATGATGGCATCGTACAAGTTCGCTTAGCCTCAAAAGAAACAACACGACAAATCCATACTAAAAAATTAATAAAAAGTGTTGGATTTGGCATTGAGCCAAGCCAAGTATTAGCCTTTTCGAGTGACAAAGTACATTCAATTACGCCTGAACAAATACCACAAAATCAACAGCACATTATAGATAGTAATAAACCAATCTATATTGTTGGTGGTGGTAAGACGGCGATGGATACTGCCCATTATTTATTACAAGCAAACCCACAGTTACCCATTCACCTTATTATCGGTAAAGGAACCTACTTCCTAAATAGAGACATCATGTTTCCGCCGGGTTTGGATAAATATTGGAAAGGGACAACTAGCCTAGATATGATGACGCAGTGTGCAACCCTCTTCAACGGCGATAATGAGGCAGAAGTCACCCAATTTGTAAAATCCAAATATGCTCTCTCACCGCACAAAGATGCCCAGCAATTTCTACTTGGTTTATTGTCTCAAAGTGAGCTGGATATTGTTACTCAAGGCTGTAAAACAATAGTAAGAGACTACTTAGATGACATAAAAGACAATGGTGACGAAACGCAATTGTGTTTTAGAAGTGGCGAAACACAGCCTATTGAATCTGGCGCTTGGATCATTAATTGTACTGGGTATCTCCTCAACTCTGACGTGCAGTCGGAGCAATACCACTCTCAATGCGGCAATGTTATCTCAATTAACAACAGTGATAACCCTCTGCTTTTTAGCTCTGGCTACTTTCTTCCACATGTTTTCTTTCAAGACAAGATTAAAGACACGCCACTATTGAGCATAGATCATGTTGCCTTGAAAAAGGCTAACGCAGAAGCCTTCCCATTTGTTGCCATGACTCAATTGCTCTATAACTTTTATACTCTGATGGACAAACTTCCATTAAAAGTCATTGACCAATTCCATGCAAACTTTGATAAGTGGTACCCTCTACACCGTCAACTATTTGGGTTTACGAAGTTTATGATCAATAAAAAGAAAAACAAAAAGCACTTTGAAAGCAGCCTATTGAGGGTCAAAGAAAAGTATAATCTTTAATCAAATGCTTACTAGCACAGTAATTTGATTGGTGAGTTAAAAAAAAGTATTAGCCAATTTTCTTCACCCTGATTTGAAATAATGCATGCAATACACGTTATCTTGAATCAGGGGCAGGGAAAATTTATTGGTAAATCAAACAACGCAAACTTCTGGACTCAAAATCAGCCGAAGCGACATTACTATCAGCTTTTTCCTAAATAAGTTAAATAAGCCATGTTCAAAAGAAGTGGCTCCTTGTGAATGAGTAAACGGTGTCCAACCATATCAAGCAAACATTTATTGACACAGCACATTACCAGTACAGAGCTGAGCCACACCTATAAATAAGTAAATACACAGACAACTTAAACAGTATAACTGCGAGAGTATTTTGTATAGGATTTGGCCTAAAATCTGGCTTTGAAAAGGCATTTTCAAAAATTCATAATCTCAGACACAAGGGTTTATTAGTTAGGTATCATCTCTGGTTTCTCTTATGAATTCGTGGACGCATAAAAAAAATTGCTAGTTTGATGATAAAGCGTGATATCTAATGACAATTAAAAATTCTAACAAACCGGTAAGGTAATTTCTTGTTATTTCCCTAATTTTCTCATATTGTAACTAAGTTCATTATTGAGATAATCCAATGACAGACGAAATACTTACGATTCAAGAGGTTGCTAAATACCTCAAGTTGAATGAAAAAACAGCTTATCGCCTTGCGAGCGAAGGTAAGCTTCCCGGCTTTAAAGTGGGTGGTTCATGGCGCTTTAAGCGAATTGACCTAGAGAAATGGATTGAAGAACAAAAACAATAAGGATATTGCATGCTCCACAATTACCAACAATTTATAAACCCATTATTACAGATCGCGAATGATACAAGTAGCAATCAAGTAAATCGACGCGATGTAATCAATCAACCAGCTTATCAATTTAGTTTATCGAATGAAGCAGAGTAAAAAGCTGGCCTGCCAAAGGCTGCTAATCAATATAATTTCGCTAATAAGAGATGCTATCGGTGTAGACGCTGAGCTTAAACCATTTGTAGAACAAGCATTTGCCAAATTTAAAAAATGGATCTTCCGCCATAATGCCCAAAGAAAAACAGCATTTACCAAAGAGCAAACCTCATGGCTTAGGTTGATAAAAGACCATATTGCAGCAAGCTGCTCTATTGAGCGCGATGACTTTGACTATAGCCCTTTTTCAGATCGTGACGGATTACAAAAAGCTTGGGGCTTGTTTAATACCGAAACTAAAAACGAATTAGATAGCCTTATGGCTGAAATGAATCAGGAATTACTTGCGTGAGTGAACAAAAATCACAGATTAAAGGCTGGACGGAAATTAAATTTGGCGATTACTTAGATATACAGGGAGGAAGTCAACCGCCTAAGAGCACATTTGTGGATTCCCCCAAGAAAGGGTACGTAAGATTACTTCAAATTCGAGACTTTGGAAATAAACCTGTGCCGACCTATGTTCCCGAAGACTCGGTTACAAAATTTTGTACTAAGGAAGATATTTTTGTTGCTAGGTACGGTGCTTCATTAGGGCGTATTCTGACAGGAATGGAAGGTGCTTATAACGTTGCGTTAGCCAAAGTTATTTATCCTAACTCTCTATTTGATAATAAGTACTTATATTATTTGTTGCACACACCTATTTTTCAGCATCCCATAAAAATGATTTCTCGATCAGCGCAGAATGGGTTTAACAAAGGCGATCTATCTCCAATTAAATTGCCAGTCCCTCCGTATGAAGAGCAATTTCGCATTTCGGAAAAATTAGATGAATTATTTTCAGAATTAGACTTTGGTGCTCAAGAGCTAAAAACAGCTCAAGTTAAACTCAAACACTATCGCCAATCCTTACTCAAAAGTGCGGTTGAAGGTGCGCTTACTCAAAAATGGCGAGATGACAATAAAGATAAAATTGAAGAAACAGGCAAAGAGCTTTTAAATCGTATCCTAATTGAACGTAAGCAACGCTGGGAACAGGAAAAACTCGCAGAGTTTAAAGAAAAAGGCAAAAAGCCACCCAAAAACTGGCAAGACAAATATCCTGAGCCAGTCCAGCCTGATACAACTGATTTACCTGAAYTTCCTGAAGGTTGGGTTTGGGCGAGCATGTCGCAAATATCTCACATTCAAGGCGGAATCCAAAAACAGCCAAAAAGAAGACCAGTAGAAAATAAATACCCGTTTCTTAGAGTCGCCAATGTATATAGAAATGAATTACGCCTTGATGAAATCCATGAAATAGAGCTGTTTGGAGATGAGTTGCAACGTTTATCTCTGTTAAAAGGTGATATTTTAATTGTGGAAGGAAATGGTAGTAAAAGTGAAATTGGTAGATGCGCAATTTGGAATAATGAGATTGAAAATGCAGTTCATCAGAATCATTTGATTAGAACGCGACCTGTTTTAGCACTTAGTAAATATGTGGCACTTTGGCTTAACTCTCCAGCAGGAATGGACATTATGTCAAATTTAGCCGCAACAACTAGTGGGCTATACACGCTAAGTGTATCTAAAATATCTAAAGTTCCTGTACCAATACCTTCACTGTGTGAACAGCAAATGATCACAAATAAAATTGATACTGAATTTGATTCGATCGACCGACAAGTTGAAGCAACAGCTCTTGGCTTAAAACAATCCGAAGCCCAGCGTAAAAACATCTTAAAGTCAGCTTTTTCTGGCCAACTAGTGCCACAAGACCCTGATGACGAACCCGCTTCAGTATTGCTTGAGAAAATTAAGCAAGAACGTGTAGCTTTAGCAAAAATATCAAAACCTCGAAAACAGAGTAAACCTAGAAAAAGAGTTGAGCTGATGAATACCTTACTCGAAGTGTTGACCGCTGAAAATGACTGGATTGATGCCCAAAATGCCTTTCAAAAATGTGGCATTGTTGACGGCACTTCAACCGATCGTATCGAAGAAATTTATACCGAACTGCGCAAACTAGAAAAAACAGGCAGAATCGAAATTCAGCGCCAAGGTGACTTCGACCAATTAAAATTAACTACGCAAGACATTAAGGAAGACTAATGCGCCTAGCCTCATTTACAATCGGATCAGATCGCGAAGGTGAGCGCCAGCGATTTAAAAACCTTAAAAATGTCACCATCGACTTTGAAGAACAAGAGTGGATCACCTTAGTCATTGGCTGGAATGGCACAGGTAAGTCAAACGTACTTGAGGCATTAGCTGTTTTATTTCGCGACCTTATTATGGGTAAAAATGAGAGAGGAGACAAAGATAAACCAACGTTTTCTTACGTCCTTCGTTATTTTTGCCATGAAAAAGAGATCGAGATAGATGCTGACCCTGATCGTGTTAAAGAGGCCTATAAAATCAGTTACAGAGATTTAGGTGAAAATAAGTCAGAAGAGTCATCTCAAGCAGATTTATTGAGCGAGCTGAAAGGAAAGAAAGAGCTAGCTGAAATTGCATTTAGTAAGTTCAAAAAGCAGCAAGACGACTTCTTGCCAAAATATGTTTTTGGTTACTACTCAGGCCATAGCGATAGGATGCAGTCAGTTTTTAGGCCGTACCTTCAGCAATATGATAAAAAGCTTCGCAATGCAAAATCTGAAGATCCGGGTTTAAGGCGTTTATTTTATGCATTACCTGTACATAGCCAATTTGTGTTACTTGCCTTTGTATTAAGACAAGATGACTTAGTTAGGCATTTTCTAGACACTCAATTAGGTCTAGAAACGGATGAAAATGCGGAAAGTATTGATTCTGTGCTGCTAGAGCTAAATGAGCCTTCATGGAACTTAAATAAAAGTAAAGATCCAAAAGGTAAATATGGCGCTTGCAAAGAAAAACCCGATATCTTTTGGGGAGCCGAAGGTGTTGTGCGTGATTTTTTAGATCGTGTCCATGAGGTTTCTACCGCACCTATAAAAATTAAGCGCAAAGATGAAGCAACGTTATGGAATAAAAAAGAGCGGGAATATCTTTATATGTTTATCAAAGATATTTACAAGCTCGATGAACTGGTTGGAGAGCAAGAGCCAAGAGAGTTTTTCCGTGATCTTGAAAGCACCTACGTTTCAGAGTTAATTAGCGAAGTTCGTATTAGAGTAAAACTTAAAAAGAATGATGGTAGTGTCACCTTCAGAGAGTTAAGTGAAGGCGAGCAACAATTGCTAACAGTGTTAGGTCTATTAAGGTTTACTGCTGAGGAAGAAAGTTTATTTTTACTTGATGAACCAGACACTCACTTAAACCCTAAGTGGAGCGTTGATTACATTGATTATCTTAATAAATTTGTAACCTCTAGCTCTAAAGGTGAAAACAATAGCCATATCGTTCTCACTACACATAACCCAATTGCAATTGCCGAATTAACCCGTGATCAAGTACAAATATTAAACCGCGACGATGAGACCCGCACCATAGCGTCACATAAACCTAACTTTGACCCCAGAGGCATGGGCTATGCGGGTATTATCACCAGTGATATGTTTGGATTAGCAACATCGCTTGATAGCTACACAGAGGATTTGCTGGAGAAAAAAAGGCAAATAACCGCTAAAGATGGCACTTTATCATCAGATGAAAAGGTCGAACTGCACGCTATAAACGCAAAACTGGATAATCTCGGTTTTAGATTCTCACACCGCGATAGAGTATTTGAAGAGTACCTGCGTGCTCGCTATGAATTTGATGCCAGTGCCAACAGCAAGCAAAAAATCGATCAACTGCCATCAGATAAAAAACGAGCAACGAGTAAAAAGTTAATCTTAGAAGTGCTGGCGAAACTGAAACAAGAAGGTGGAGGTCAAGATGAGAAGAATTGATTTACGTAAACTGAACCCTTCTCCTGATTGGCGTGCTCGCGCACTAAGCAAACAAGCTGACATTGATAATGGCGTTATCGACGCTAAAACTGCTTCGGCAATGTGGTCAGAGTTGAAGCCTCAGCTAAAGGATTTGTCTCAGAATAAGTGTTGGTATTGTGAATCTAGAGAGGATAGATCGGACAACGCAGTCGATCATTTTCGACCCAAAAGCCTCTATCCTTGGTTTGCACTTGACTATGAGAACTTTCGCTTCGCTTGTACTTTTTGCAATAGCATTAGAAAAAACCCTAAAACAGGTGAAAGTGAAGGTAAAGGTGATCATYTCCCCCTACTATCTGGGAATAAAGCGGAAAATAGAGCACAGCGTAATACGGAAAATTACATATTAATTGACCCTTGTGAACCTGCTGATGTTGGCTTACTTGATTTTACCGAGGATGGATTACCGAGAGCAAAATTCCCACACCAAAGAAATCGTAATCGGCGAGCGATAGACTCCATTAAATACTACCATTTAGATCATCCTGATTTGGTAGAGTCTAGGCGACAATTAGCCTTAGATATTCGCGATTGGGTAGAAAGTGCTGATGCTATTTATGATCCAAATGATCAGGGAGATCCTAAAATTGAAAAAGCATTTAAAGGCTATGTTAGTAACATTGCCAAAGTTATTGCAGCCGATGCCCCCTTTTCAGTCTTTGCGAAGAAAATGGTTAAAGGTTATCAAGATAGATACTGGATAGAAGTTTTACTGGAGTGCGCCTAATGTCAAAACTCAATATTGAGCCAGAGCTGTTTTCAGATATCCAAACTTTAATCACACAAGCAAAACAGCAAGCGGCAGTTGCTGTTAATGCATCATTAACTATGTTGTATTGGCAAATTGGTCAACGTATTCATCAAGCGGTATTAAAGGGTGAGCGCGCTGAATATGGTAAGCAGGTGATTGCAAATTTATCCGAGCAGCTGACCCATGATTTAGGCAAAGGCTGGGGCAAGCGTAATTTGCAATATATGGTGCAGTTTTACGAAACATTCCCTGAGCAGCAGATTGTGCACGCGCTGCGTGCAAAATTAAGCTGGACGCATTTTAAGCAATTAATTCATTTAAAAGATCCTCTACAACGTGAATTTTACGCTCAAATGTGTGCGCTAGAAGGTTGGAGTGCGCGTACCTTAGATGATCGAATTAACAGTATGTTATTTGAACGCACGGCATTGTCTAAAAAACCTCAAGAGCTGATAAAGTTGGAGTTGCAAAAATTAGCAACACAGCAATCCGTTTCAGCTCCTTTGCTGCTTAAAGATCCGTACGTGTTAGATTTTTTAGGTCTAAATGATCATTATCTAGAAAAAGATTTAGAAGATGCCATTTTGCGCGAGCTTGAGCAGTTTTTGCTTGAGCTAGGTGCTGGCTTTTCGTTTATTGCTCGGCAAAAACGCATCCAGCTTGATGGTGATGATTTTTATATCGATTTATTGTTTTATAACCGCCAACTCAAACGCTTAGTGGCCATTGATTTAAAGCTGGGCAAGTTCAAACCTCACTACAAGGGGCAAATGGAGCTTTACCTTCGCTGGTTAGATAAACATGAGCGCCAAGCGGATGAGCAAGCTCCGCTTGGAATTATTTTATGCGCACAAAAAAATCAAGAACAAATAGAATTACTAGAAATGGATGAAGCGGGCATTCACGTAGCTGAGTACTTAGCGGTATTACCAAAACGAGAAATATTGCATCAACGCTTACAAGATGCGATTAATTCTGCCAAAAATCGGTATAATCCCACTCTTTTAGACGGTAGCGATCCTGAGAGCAGTCAATCAGGTTTGGATAGAAACAAATGAATGCCCCCGCATTAGTACAAAAAGTTTGGAATTACTGTCATACATTGCGTGATGACGGTGTAGGTTATGGCGACTACTTAGAACAGCTAACCTATCTATTATTTTTAAAAATGGCGCATGAGTATGCGCAGCCGCCTTACGACAGAGATACTAAAGTCCCGACAGAGTATAACTGGGAATCTCTAAGTGGGTTAACAGGTGAAAAACTTGAAGAGCAATATAGGAAGGTTTTAAAAAACCTCGCGAAAGCTGGCGGCATGTTAGGCGCTATCTTCTATAAAGCTGAAAATAAGATCCCTGACCCTGCAAAGCTATCTCGTATTGTTACCATGATTAATAGCGAAAACTGGATAAGTTTAGATGCAGATGCAAAAGGTGATTTATATGAAGGGCTTTTGCAAAAGAATGCGGAAGATACAAAAAGTGGGGCTGGACAATACTTCACGCCTAGACCTTTAATTGATGCCATATTAGCCTGCGTTCAGCCTGAGCCAGAGAAAACCATTGCAGATCCAGCTTGTGGAACGGGAGGGTTCTTTTTAAGTGCTAGTGATTGGATTACTTATGGCGATCCGCAGTGGATTCAAAAAGAAATGACTCACTGGAATTCATCAAAGCATGATGAGAGCACCATAGCAAAATCAAAATTGAATAACGATCAAGTTCAATTTTTGCGTGATAAAACTTTCAGTGGTAATGAAATCGTCCCCTCTACTCGTCGCATGTGTTTAATGAACTTATTCTTACACAACATTGGCAGCATAGATGGTGAACCTGATATTGAACGCGCAGACGCTTTACTTACACAAGTAAAAGACGAGGATAAAGTAGATTACGTGTTAGCTAACCCACCATTTGGTAAGAAAAGTAGCATGACTATTACTAATGCTGAAGGTGGCGAAGATAAAGAAGCGTTAACCTATGTGCGTCAAGACTTTTGGGCTACCACTACCAACAAACAGCTTAACTTTTTACAGCATATTATTTCTAGCCTAAAAGACACTGGTAAAGCCGCTGTTGTATTACCTGATAACGTATTGTTTGAAGGTGGTGCAGGTGAGCGTATTCGTAGAAAGTGGTTAAATAACTGCGATGTGCATACCATCTTAAGATTACCAACTGGTATCTTTTACGCTAATGGTGTGAAAGCTAATGTTGTGTTTTTTGACAATGCCACTCGTGATGAAAAAGTTCACACCAAAGGCATTTGGTTTTACGATCTAAGGACTAATAAACATTTCACACTAAAACAACGACCAATGACACTGAATGACTTAAAAGACTTCATTAAGTGTTACAACCCTGAAAACCGTCATGAACGTCAAGAGACTGAGAGGTTCAAATATTACAGTTATGATGAGCTGGTCAACCGAGACAAAGCGAGTTTGGATATATTCTGGCTAAAAGATGACAGCTTAGATAACTTAGATAACCTGCCACCCCCTGATATTTTACAACAAGAAATAATCGACCACTTAGAAGCTGCCTTAGCTGCTTTTAAAGATGTAGCTGCTGGGTTGCCATCTAGCGTAGAAGAATAATTTTTATCCTGTAGCCAGTTATTTGATAACTGGCTACAGTCCCCTGTTAACATTAACAATAGTGATGCTGCCTTGTTAAACCTTCATATAGATGGTTAAAAAGTCAGGATTAGATCCATGCATTTAGTATGTTTTTAATCACAAATTTCCTAATATCAAACTTTACTGCAAAAATAGTAGAGGTGGCTTGTGGATACTATAGTTTGCGATTGGCAAATCTAACAAGCTTGTCCACACGCCCAGCCACAGCTCCACGCATATTGAAAATTATATCCTCCGAGCCAACCAGTAACATCGGTGACTTCGCCGATAAAGTACAGACCCTTTTGTTTTTTAGCTTCGAAGGTTTTGGAGCTGAGTTCGTCAGTATCGACACCACCAAGTGTGACTTCTGCTGTGCGATAGCCTTCGGTGCCATTTGGTTTGATTTTCCAGCTGGTTAGGGTTCTAGTTAAGGTTTCAATTTCTGTATGGCTGAGTTGGTTGGCATTTTTATCCACAATGCTGCCATCGCTGATCAGGGCTTCTATAAAGCGCTTCGGTAAGATGGTCGAAAGCAGATTTTTTAAGTGCTTTTGACCTTGTTCACTACGCCACTCATGAAGCAGTGTTTGGACGTCTAAATCAGGAAGTAGGTTAATACTCACAAACTCTCCAGCGCTCCAAAATGAGCTGATCTGCAAAATTGCTGGGCCAGATAGTCCTCTGTGAGTAAAGAGAATATTCTCTCTAAACTGAACACCGCTTTCACTGGTTACTACGCTATCAATACTGATCCCAGAGAGACCATCAAAACGTGCTTTATCATGATCGTGAAGTGTAAAAGGTACGAGAGCAGCCATAGTGGGCAAAACAGCTAGACCAAATTGTTCCGCTATTTTATAGCCGATAGGAGTTGCGCCCAGTTTTGGCATTGTTAAGCCACCTGCTGCGACCACCACCGACTCACAGTTAAAGGTTTGTGTTGTGGTTTTGACTACATAGCGGCCGTCGGCTTGATGCTCAACCGCAATGACTTCTTGACGTAAATGGAGTGAAACGCCCGCCCAATCACACTCAGTAAGCAGGATATCAACGATGTCTTGTGCACTGTTATCGCAAAACAACTGTCCAAGTGTTTTATGATGATATGCAAGACCATGACGGTCTACCAACTCAATAAAGTCATGTTGGGTATAGCGACTCAGACATGATTTTACAAAGTGTGGATTTTTACACAGATAATTGGCTGGAGAGGCATTCTCATTAGTAAAATTACATCGGCCACCGCCACTTATCAAAATCTTACGGCCTGGCTTCTTACCCATATCAACCACAGCAACTTGTCGCCCTCGATACCCTGCCTGCGCAGCGCACATTAACCCCGCAGCACCAGCACCGATCACAACTACATCTGTTTGTTGCATAACTTCACTCAACCCTATTTTTAAAACCTTGCAGCTTATACCAACTCTTTTAATTAATACCAATGTTCTTAATTAAGTGGTCTATTTTGAGGCGAGAAAATCTTGTCGATAACGAGGCAAAAATTTTGCTATTTAGTTGTTCTAAATAAGAAATTTTTAACGCTGTTAGCGTCAGATTTACTCCTTCAAATTGAACAAGTATTAAGTCAAATTGGTATAACCTGAGCTTCAGATAATTAATGTCTTTCTAGCAGTCAGTTGTAGCGCCAAAACAACTCCCCTAACTGGAGCAGATATTAAGTCAACATGGTATCACTACTTCCTGCTAACACTTAACGCACAAAGTAAACGTTTAACCAAAAACAAATTATACCGAGATCCACACAACAAGCACAGTATGGATGAGCATCACTTGGTTGCAATTTGTTCAATGTTRATAATGTACCTAAAAAAGTCCATGTCGCAGTGCTGTGATTACGAATAAGAGACTTAATATTGCCAAAAAAACCATACTTTAAAACTAAAAATAATCAATTTCAGTCCCTTCATAAGGCACATTTAGTTAAAACAACCCTTCCGTTTACACTCATTTACAATGTAACTGAAATTTATTCACACTCACATAAAAATGAAAAATAAGCACTAAAAACAACACGCTAAGAATTTTTTATAGCCATTTATCCATCTATATATAACTAAATAATTAGTGCAAATAACAAAACAGCGCTTTCTTTTTTTTAGATAGGCGTTTAATTTCACTGGCCATCAGCTTTTTATTAACAGCTGAACAACAAGTTAGAAACTAGGGAAACATTATGACAATCAATAAAAACTTTAAGCGCGCAACACTTAGCGTTGCTGTCGCTGCGCTATTTAGCGCATCAGCAGCTACCGCAGCACCAGCTATTCAAAACGATACAGCACTTGCAGCTACCGCACAGAAGCTCTCATCTCAGAACACACTTGGCACTCAATTTATTATTAAATATAAAGATGCTAGTTCACAAATGATGGGACTTGCAGCGGAGGATCTGCAACCAACAAAAATGCAACAACGTGCAGAAAGCTTTGTAAAAGGTTTTAAAAGTAACAAAGCGAGTGCCAAAGCTCACTATGTCCGTCCTATGGCGTTGAGTAACCACCATGTAATGCGTGCAGACAAAAAGCTATCAGCTAAAGAAGCACAGGTATTTATGAGTGAAGTTATGGCGTCTGGCAACGTTGAATATATTGAAATCGATCAGATGTTGAAACCATTTGCAACACCTAACGACCCTCGTTATAGCGACCAATGGCATTATTTTGAAGCTGCTGCGGGGATCAATGCTCCAGCGGCTTGGGATAAAGCGACAGGACAAGGGGTTGTAGTCGCGGTGCTTGATACAGGTTATCGACCGCACCTTGACTTAGACGCAAATATTTTGCCGGGCTATGACATGATCTCAGACACGTTTGTTGCGAATGATGGCGGTGCTCGTGACAACGATGCTCGCGATCCAGGTGATGCCGTAACACGTGGTGAATGTGGTACCGATTCTACAGGTCAGCCAGTTCCTCGTGCCGATCAAGACTCAAGCTGGCACGGCACGCACGTAGCGGGGACTGTTGCTGCAGTATCAAATAACGGCGAAGGTGTTGCCGGTGTTGCTTACGACGCAAAGGTAGTACCTGTTCGTGTGCTTGGTAAATGTGGTGGTTTAACCTCAGACATCGCTGACGGTATTATTTGGGCTTCTGGCGGTTCAGTGTCTGGAATTCCAGCAAATGCAAACCCAGCTGACGTAATTAACATGAGTCTAGGTGGTGGTGGCGCTTGTAGTGCAACAACACAAAACGCAATCAACCAAGCCCGTAATAATGGTACTGTGATTGTCATTGCAGCAGGTAACGACAACGATAATTCAGCTAACTATAACCCTGGTAACTGTAACGGCGTGGTAAACGTAGCGTCAGTCGGCCGAGATGGTAGTCGTGCTTACTACTCTAACTATGGTACAAACATTGATGTCGCAGCACCTGGTGGTGCGCAAAGTTTTGCCAACGACCCTGAAGGTATCTTATCTACGCATAACTCAGGCTCTGGTGCACCTTCTGCAGACAGCTATCATTACTCACAAGGTACCTCAATGGCTGCGCCGCACGTAGCGGGTGTTGCCGCACTGATCAAACAAGCAAAGCCTTCTGCGACTCCAGATGAAGTAGAAGCAATCTTGAAAAATACCACGCGTAACTTTGCTGGTAGCTGCTCAAACTGTGGAACCGGTGTTGTGGATGCAGCAGCAGCAGTTAACGAAGCACTAGGTGGCGATGTAACACCACCAACAAGCAATGTGCTTGAAGATGGTGTAGCAAAAACAGGATTGAGCGGAAGCGCAAGCAGTAGCCAATACTTCACTTTCGAGGTACCAGCAGGCAAAACTAATGTGACTTTCACAATGAGCGGTGGCACAGGTGATGCAGATCTCTATGTGAAATTAGGAAGTCAGCCAACTACAGCAAGTTATGATTGTCGCCCTTATGAAGGTGGCAATGCAGAAACCTGTAGTTTTGATGCCCCACAAGCTGGAACTTATCATGTAATGATCAACGGCTATCAAGCCTATTCAGGTGTTAGCTTAGTCGCGACTACCTCAGGTTCAAGCACAGGCACTCCGCAAGCAGGTGGTGGTACTATCGAAGATGTATCAGCATCAAGCGGCCAATGGGTACACTACACAATTGAAGTACCAGAAGGCATGAGCGATTTTACTGTAAAAACGTTTGGTGGTTCAGGCGATGCTGACTTGTTTGTTAAGTTTGGCGCTCGCCCAACCACGACAAGCTATGACTGTCGTCCATATGAAAGTGGAAATACTGAAACGTGTGTTATCACCAACCCACAAGCTGGTACGTGGCACTTAAGCATTAATGCTTATCGTACCTTCTCAGGTTTAACACTAGACGCACAGTACAAACCATAAAGAAACATGCAGTAGGCTCAAGATGAGCCTTCTTCCCCCATGCAAAGGCCGTACTCGGCCTTTTTTAATGAGTAACCCGGACTGCGGATAATTAATACCAATTTGCTTAATTAAGTGGTCTATTTTGAGGCGAGAAAATCTTGTCGATAACTAGGCAAAAATTTTGCTATTTAGTTATTCTAAATGAGAAGTTTTTAACGCTGTTAGCGTCAGATTTACTCCTTCAAATTGAGCAAGTATTAAGTCAAATTGGTATAATACCTTTCTAGCAGCCAGTTCTAGCGCTAACTGCGTTGAATTCACTTCCAATAGCCAGCTATTGATACACAAACTTGCCTTGTATCAAGAGATCACTTCTGACTAGACAAGGTGAAGAATCAAGCTCTGCTTTAACAACAATGAGTTAGCAAAATCTACCTGCTACAATCCTAAGGTACTGCGAATTTCTTGCATTTTTTCTTTTAGGCTTTGTTGGATTTGCTGTACTTGCTCATGAGAGCTATTAACTTGGCCTTTCATGTTATCCATAGCCTTACCGAAAGTGTCTAATAAATCAGATTGTTGGTTAGCAAGCTCCATCGCATGCGCCGCCACCTGATTGGCACTTTGCGCACTGTGCGCCACACCTTCTGAATTTCGCTTTAATTCTTGAGCATGACTAGTTTGTTGCTGCGCCTCATCGGCTAGTGCTGAAATTTGGGTAGAAACTTTATTCGAGTTATCGCTAAGGACGTTGAGTTGCTGATGAATATCCGTTAACGAAGCTTGTGTTTGTTGAGCAAGCTTGCGCACTTCATCCGCAACTACCGCAAATCCACGTCCATGCTCTCCTGCACGAGCAGATTCAATAGCAGCATTAAGCGCTAGCAAGTTGGTTTGTTCTGCAATTGAGCTAATCATATCAATGACTTTACTGACATCAGACACGCCAGTTAGCAACTCATTCAAACTCTCTAAGCCTTGTTCAACGCGCTTTTGTGTAGTCGATGACGCACTCAGCATCGATTCAGCATAAGCCACGCTTTGTGTCATCGCCTCAAATGTATTATTTGCGTTATCAGCAACTTGTGCATTAATGTGATTGGCCTCTGCACCTAATTGCCTCACTGAATCGAGTTGCGCTTGGTTTTGCTCCACTTGCTCAAAAGTCCCTCCTGCTTGAGTCGATATTTTCGCCAAGTTGGTATTCATTTCTTCCATAAAAGTATTAATAACGCCAAGCATTGCTGAACGTTCATCAGCCTCTGCTCGCTGTCTATCGATTAATTGGTTGAAGTAGCTCGCTATTTCGCCAATTTCAGTATCTTGATTCTTACTTTTAATATTACTGAGTTCATTACTCTCTATCAGTTGCGCAAAGCCATCTCGTAGTTGCCTTAATGGTGTAAGGACTTGTTTAAATTGAACAAGGTATACAGTACCTGCCAGTATCACGAGTAAACCAATTGCACCACCAAATAGCATAAATACGTTGGCTTTTACCGCAGCCTGATCAGCAATCAGCTGTGCCTCAGCTTGTAAGATATTTTCTGAGATTGATTTAATATCGCCACGTAATGCCAACATACCTGCTTGACGCTCTTTAGATTGCTGTAGCGTGTTGTTAAGATCTCGGCCATAACGTTTTGGCCAACTTACAAGCTCAGCTTTAATTTCAAGTGCTAGGTCTTCGGCTTCGGCCCCCAAAAATAACTCGTCTTCATCTACCTCACTCATCACGCCTAAATTTTCAAGTTGCTCAATTTGCTGTGCAATATCTGTTAGTCGACGTAAACTTGCCATTAAACTCTGCTCTGTTTGCGGCTCATAAGACATCACTAACTGATAGGTATATAGACTGAGATTGGAGACTTCACTAAAGTAATCAGAGGCAAGTTCAAAGTAGGCCGCTTTTAGATCGCTTTCTTGCGCTTTAATTGCATATTTTACCAGGCTGGATGCCGAGCCTGACATCTGCCTTAAGGCGTTATCTAATAGTGCTAGCTCGTTGCCGGATAGCTTGCCAAGTGCCCGGTACTTTTCAGAGATGTCTTGCTGTAATTGCTGTAACTTTTGTCTTATCTGCGCACTTAGCGCTTCAGGTAGGTTATTGACATCTTGTTGGAGTGTATTGATTTGCGCATCAGCCTTACTTAAATATTGGCTATCACCCGCGCTCAAGTAATCCTCTATCGTCCCTTCAAGCTCAATAATCACGGTGTTTTTAACCTGATTATATGCCGCACCTTGAACATCAAGTTCGGTTAGTACTTTGCTTGCCCACAATAGGCTAGCGCCAAGTAAAATACTCGCAGTCGTCAACAGTATTGCTAGCAACCGAGTAAAAGTAGATACGCGCATATAATCACAACCCCTCTATAAACATGCCCAGCAAGAGTATTAAGGATTTATGACAACTTGATTAAATCTGGAACCGTTTTGTGTACAAATACACAAAACCATACTTTTGGCGTATATCCATCCAGACACCTACCGATTAAAAAACAAACTACTTTATGGTTATTTCATTGCTGCGTTAACATAAACATCAAAGCGATTTTTTTTAGTCTTAATCTGCATACTTGGTGTTTTATTATCTAAAAAGCCAGCATAATCAGGCCGTTTAACTACAACTCGCTTGCTTGCTAATTGCAACGCAAATGGTAGTAACGCATCAGCGTCAAGATCGTTACCGACCAAGTCTTGAAACACTCGCATTTCTTTTTTTACCTGTGCCGACTTGTCACGGTGTGGAAACATGGGATCAAGATATACTACATCAGGGCGCCAATCAGCCTGCTCCAAGAGCGCATGGCTAGAGCCAAACTCTAACTTCATACTCTCTTGCACCCACTCGCCAATTTCGCCATCCTGATAGGCACGTTGCAATCCATCATATAGTAGCGCCGCAACTATGGGGTTTCGTTCATGTAGTACTACCTTACAACCCATTGAAGCCAGTACAAAGGCATCACGCCCAAGCCCCGCGGTTGCGTCTAGTACAGTTGGGACTACACCTTTATTCAACCCTACAGCTTTAGCAATAGCCTGCCCTTTGCCACCACCAAATTTACGCCTATGTGCAACAGCGCCAGTAACAAAATCAACGCGGATAGCACCAAGCTTGGGCTCATCTTTTTTTACCAGCTGTAAGCCTAATTCATCATAATGCAGTTGAAACGTTGACTCATCCAGACCAAGAGTTGGAAGGTCAAATAGCTTTGTAAGCGTATCTAGGTAGGGTCTGTTCTCTTCGAATGGGGTATGAATATACAAGCTTAACTCCCAAGGGTTATCAACCCGAGCAGTATACGCTTTTCCCACAATACTGTCTTTGAATATCCCACAAGCGTTCAAAACAATTCAATATCTACCTGCGATGCAACCTCCCCTTCATCCCAGGGTTTCGCAATTTTATTTAGGCTTTCAATAAGCTGTTGGCGCATTTCAGTAACTTCACCCAACTTATACTTGATAATGGTGAGTTCATCGCTTAGGTAGGTAAAGTGTTTATAAAGCTCTTGTAAGCGCTCGCGTTCCTGTGGCTGTAAAGCGGTGAGCTGTTCGCTTTGAATCAATGATTGAAACTCAGCCACTTTACCACTGTAGTGATTACCCACGCCGCTAAGATGATCGCTCAACTCGGCAAATACTTGACCAATATGCTCGACTTTCGTGAGCGCATCTTCACTAACCTCCATATCTTTTATTTTGGCATCTGTCGCTTCCAAAATATGAGGAAAGAGATCTTTGTAACGGCCATACACCCCAGCGTCATCGACCGGCATATTTTTGATTAACAGAGAAACTTTTGGATAATTTATAATTGTTCGACGGCCAAAATCGACAAACCGACTGCCATTTTTATGCTTTTCAAACAGCTCTTGTTCTATTGGCTGGATCACTCCTTCGCTGGAGTAAAACGTAGCGCTTTGGCGGTACCAAAAAGCGACTGCAACATCCAGTTCCATGGGAATAAAAAACTCTAAGAAATAGCTGCTTAGGGTGCTCAAATCATGGGCATGATAAGACTGGCCAACATAACGCATAATGCGCCCCATGTCGCCTGAGTCTGTCATGGCAATTTCAGCAGTTGTTTGAGCTCGTTGCACATCCTGCTTTAATTTTGAAGACGTTTTTCTGTAGTCATCAAGGACATTAATACGGGCGAGTAATTCTTCTGCATTAAAAGGCTTGACGATATAGTCCGCAGCCCCTGCATTATAACCACGCATCCGCTCCGATATATCTGTTCTCGAAGATAAAAACATTACTGGAATATCTGCAGTTTCGCTTTGCTTTTTGAGCTGCTCACAGACTTCAAATCCTGACATTCCGGGCATTTCAACGTCTAACAAAATAATGTCCGGGCGGTATTTATTTGCCAGTCGTAAGCCTTCCTCACCATTTTTAGCATGTAAAATTTTGCAGGTACGTGATAATGCTTCATCCACGATGTGGTGGACCAATTTATCATCGTCAATGGCAAGAACCAGTTTAGTCATGTGGCTTTCCCTATTAATTCATATCTTTATAGAATAGTCAGAGATAGTGAATTTGCTAGCCAAATGTCTTACTTTGATTGCAAAAAAACGCCTTCAAATGAAGGCGCCTAGAATGGAAATATTGTTACGCTGCAATACCACTGTGACGCAGCAGTGCATCGACAGTAGGTGCCCGACCTCGAAAACGAGTAAACAACACCATAGGGGATTCAGAACCCCCTTTTTCCAATATGTGCTGCATAAACTCACGGCCAGTGCTGGGGTTAAAAATACCTTCTTCTTCGAATTTAGAAAACGCATCCGCAGAGAGTACTTCAGCCCACTTGTATGAATAGTAACCTGCGCTATAACCACCAGCGAAAATATGGCTAAAGCTATGCTGGAAGCGGTTAAAGTCTGGCGCTTTTACCACTGCCGTTCGCGCACGCACAGCATCAAGAGTAGCTTGGATCTGACATGGCTTGTTTGGCTCGAAGTCTGCGTGAATATGAAAGTCAAACAATGAGAACTCTAATTGACGTAACATCTGCATAGCAGACTGAAAGTTTTTAGCTGCCAATAACTTATCAAGCATCTCTTTTGGTAATGGCTCACCCGTATCATAATGACCTGAAATAAAGTTTAGCGCCTCCTCCTCATAACACCAGTTTTCTAAAAACTGACTAGGTAACTCAACCGCATCCCATGCCACACCATTAATACCTGCTACTGGTGCCGTATCTATCTGGGTTAGCATGTGGTGAATACCATGACCAAACTCATGGAATAAAGTCGTGACTTCGTTGTGGGTAAATAGTGCAGGTTTATCACCCACCGCTTTATTAAAGTTACATACCAAATAAGCAACAGGGATCTGTAATTCACCGTTTGCACGTCGCTTACGACCCATGCAGTCATCCATCCACGCTCCACCACGCTTATGCTCTCTGGCATAGAGATCTAGGTAAAACTGACCACGTAGTTGATCTTGGGCATCGTATATTTCAAAAAAACGTACGTCCGGATGATAAACATCAACGCCTTCAACTTCCGTTACGCGAATACCAAACAGTCGGTTAACCGTCTCGAATAGCCCTGAAAGCACTTTTGCTTCAGGGAAGTACGGTCGTAATGCTTCATCAGAAATGGCGTACTTCGCTTGTTTTAACTTTTCACTATAGTACGCATAATCCCATGGCTGTAATTCACTAATGCCATACTCTTGGTGGACGAAATGGCGTAATTCAGCAACATCTTGCTCTGCCTGAGGTTTTGATTTGACGGCCAAGTCATTCAAAAACTCAAATACTTGAGCTGGACTGTCTGCCATTTTTGTCGCCAGTGACTTTTCTGCAAAGTTAGCAAAACCAAGCAATTGAGCAAGTTCATGTCGAAGCGTTAACGCCTCGCGCATAATCCCTGAGTTATCAAACTCGCCAGCATTTGGCCCTTGATCCGAGGCGCGTGTTACAAACGCACGATAAGCTTCTTCGCGAAGCGCTTGGTTATCTGCATATGTCATTATTGGCAAATAAGAAGGAATATCTAAGGTGAATACCCAACCTTCCAATCCTTTTGCTTCGCCAGTATGTGCTGCAAGCGCAAGTGCGGACTCAGGCAACCCAGTTAGCAGCGCCTTGTCTGTCACTTGCTTGTGCCATGCTTGCGTTGCATCCATGACATTATTTCCAAATTTTGAAGCCAACTCTGACAACCGCGCAACAATTTCACCATAACGTTTTTGTTGTTGTGATCCCAATGCAATACCTGATAACTGAAAATCGCGCAGGGCATTATCTATGGTTGTCTTCTGCGCTGTAGTCAGGCGCTCAAACTCCTCAGACTCTTTTAATGCCGCATAGGCTTTATATAGCCCTTGGTGCTGTCCTGCATAGGTTGAATATTCAGAAATTAAAGGCAAGCATTCATCATAGGCTTTACGTAACGCTTCTGAATTAACCACAGAGTGCATATGTGAAATTGGCGACCACACGCGATTGAGTTTATCGTCAGCCTCTTCTAAAGGTACAACAAAGTTATCCCAAGTGATGTTTTGCTGCGTTAAGATAGCATCAATGGTCTCACGGCAATGCGCAATTGCAGCCTTTAATGCTTCAACAATGTGCTCAGGCTTAATTTTCGAAAAAGGGGGCAATCCTTCTAGCCCGATTAATGGGTTACTCATGGGCACGCTCTTTATCTTCTAATCTAATATTAAGGTTGAAATAAGGGTGTTAGGCCGCATTTACAAGTATCTGAACAGATTTTTGCTTAATATCGGTCTACAGTTGTGCACTTTTTCTATTTACTTAATATAAAGTAGTAGGATTTAAGCAAAATAAATAATTGGCGAGGAATTTTTATGGCTCAACATTTTGACTATATCGCAATCGGCGGTGGTAGCGGCGGAATAGCATCTGCAAACAGAGCAGCGATGCGAGGTGCTAAAGTTGCACTAATAGAGGCAAAACATTTAGGCGGCACTTGCGTAAACGTGGGCTGTGTACCAAAAAAAGCGATGTGGCATGGTGCTCAAGTTGCAGAAGCAATTAAGTTATACGCTCCAGATTATGGTTTTGATGTTGAACTAAAGAATTTTGATTGGGCAAAACTTGTCGAAAGCCGAGAAGCCTACATTGGTCGGATCCACCAAGGTTATAACAACTACCTTGCCAAAAATGGCGTTATCGTGATCAATGGCTTTGCTAAATTCGTCGATAACCGCACTATTGAAGTCAACGGCGAGCAATATACTGCTGACCATATCAATATCACCGTAGGCGGCCGCCCAACCATTCCAAATATTCCAGGTGCTGAGCATGGCATCGATTCTAATGGTTTTTTTGAGCTTAAAGAGCAGCCTCGTCGCGTTGCGGTTGTTGGCGCAGGTTATATTGCAGTAGAGCTTGCAGGTGTATTACATAGCTTAGGCACTGAAACACACTTATTTGTTCGTAAGCACGCTCCACTGCGTAACTTTGATCCCATCTTAGTTGAAACATTAACTGAGGTAATGGAAAAAGAAGGGCCTACACTACATACCCACGCAACACCAAAATCTGTCACCAAAGAAGAAGATGGCTCAGTCACCTTACACCTTGAAAATGGTGAATCATATACCGTAGACACATTGATCTGGGCGATTGGTCGTGAGCCCATGACTGATCTTATCAATCTTGCCGCAACAGATGTAGAAACAACACCTAGTGGCCATATTAAAGTTGATGAGTGGCAAAACACTACAGCTAAAGGTATTTATGCCTTAGGCGACATTATGGATGGTGGAATAGAGCTGACTCCTGTTGCCGTAAAAGCGGGAAGAATGCTCGCTGAGCGCCTATTTAATCCTGAATTGCCAAATGCCAAAATGGACTACGACTTAGTCCCTACCGTCGTCTTTAGCCACCCGCCAATTGGTACCATTGGTCTAACCGAGCCAGAAGCCGAAGAGAAATACGGCAAAGACAATATCAAGGTTTATACCTCTACCTTTGCTGCGATGTACACGGCGGTTACTCAGCATCGCCAGCCATGTCGTATGAAACTTGTGTGTGCGGGTAAAGAAGAGAAAATTGTTGGCCTGCATGGTATCGGTTTTGCGGTAGATGAAATGATCCAAGGCTTCGCCGTTGCCATGAAAATGGGCGCAACCAAAGCAGACTTTGACTCGGTAGTCGCGATACACCCAACCGGCTCCGAGGAGTTTGTGACCATGAGGTAACAGGCTGATTTGATTATCAAATAGCCTTGTAAAAATAAAACGCGAGCAGATTTCTCTCTCGCGTTTTTTATATCTCAACTCAACGTTTCAGACGTTCATCTAGCAAATTGGATAGACGTCATTGGTTTGCAAGCTCAGCCAATGCCTGCTTAATAAGCTCAGGGTGTGTGAGCGGGATCAGATGCTCTGTAGAGGTTATTGGCAAATATTGCCCTCCGCTTATTTCCGCGACTTCTTGAGACCATTTTCGACCTTCGGCTTCCCACTTAATCAAACCCGCTCTGGCTTCTTCTGTTTCTGCTTTTTCAATATCTAACTGTTCAAACTCACTATCGATCACGGTAATTGGAATACTGCTATCTGGTTGCCAGTTTCTCACTAACTCCAGATCGTCATGATAGTTCATCATTTCATTTACTCGGATAAGTTGGGCTTCAATACTATAACGTGTTTGCATGATTTGATTGAAGTAATCCCAATCCATATGCTGGGCAAACTCACTTTCTTCTAGCAAAGACTCTACATGCGCCTGCTCCTCAGCTATTTTGCCATTCATTTTTTCCTGCCACTTTCCTGCACTCACGTGGTCTATCAAATGCTGACCCCACTCGCGATAAATATCAACAGGGTAACCCTGATACTGTGCAATTGAGTGCGGTAATAAAATGTCCGGATCCATCCACAACATACTGGCAATCTTTTGTTTGAAGTCTTCCGACTGTTGCATAGCAATAAGCGGTACAGAGTTGCTATTAGCAAAACTCACCAAATGCACATTGCTCAAATCAAGCTTCTCAAATAGCACTGGAAGATCTGTTGCAAACTTTTGCATTGACGGTGCGCTGGTGTTACTACTAAGCCCTTGCCCAAGCCTATCAATCACATACACATTAAACTGTGTTGATAAATAAGGTTGTAGCAGTGCAAACCATGCGCTATCACTATGAAAATGTAAATTGGCTCCTGACAACATCACCACGGTTGGCTTGTCTGTTTGCGGTGTTACATTCCGCACATGGTAGTAGTCTTCATTAATAGCAATAAGATCAGAACCTTGCGGAAGCGGATGCTTACTAGCCTTTTCAAAAAACTCCATGATTGATTGAGTTGTGTTTATTGGCGAAAGGTTCCAGCTGTGACCAGCTCCATCAACACTGATAAGCTCTGTTTGAATAGCACGGTTTGGATAATAAGTTAACGTGACGCCTTGCTCTACTTTTTTATCTGTAGAAAGTGCTGACTCATAGTTCAAGTTACCTATGATCTTGATCGCTTGTGGTGATGAGAGTAGACCAAAATTAGCATGACTTCTGCCGGTGTATGGCAACACTGTATCCGCCTTGCCATGCATAATACGATAATGTGTAGGTGTATCAAAACTACAGCTATCACCTAGCTGATATGACATGGGTGCTCCAACGGTCACGATTGCATTAAAGACCTCAGAGCGATTACATAATAAGTTTTGTACAAAGAGCCCGCCTTGAGAAAAACCAGTAGCATAAATTTCGCCATCAATTAGTTGATATTTGGCTTTAAGTTCAGCAATCATGTCATCTACAAAACCAAGATCATCCACACCTAAGCGATCTGCTTTATTACAACGGCAGCCTTCATTCCACTCTTCATTTTTTGATTTTGGATAAACCACTAAGTAGTCATCACTTTGTTCATGCAGCTTGGTCATCGCAGCCATACCTTGACTGTTCCCTCCAGAGCCGTGAAAAGCAAATAGTAACTTATACGCTTTATTGGTGTTTTCTACTGGCTTCATATAGTAGAAGCGCTCATTTACTTCATGTTGTTCAAAACCACCAACCATCTTTGAATCATTACCATTACTCACTGGCGCTTCATCATTAATGTGATTGCTACCGCCACATCCAACAAGTAATGCAGCTAGCGTAAGGCTTAACACCCGTGGTAAAAAAAGGTTACTTGTCATGTTGGTCATTCCTATTTTATCGTTTTCCTGTACTCTAACTACCACGGGATAAAGCGCGACGATTTAATATGAAATCGTCATGACGAATTCATTACCATAAAATATAAATAATAAAATCAAGGGGATAAAAAGAGATGCGCTATGAGTTTGCAGCAATTCAGTTTGATACTGTTAATCGTACGCTGACAAATAGCACGAGTACTATCAGGCTTGAGCCTAAACCTTATTCATTACTACTCACCTTAATTGAAGGCGGTGGTGATGTTGTCTCTCGCGATACATTAATAGAAAAAGTATGGCTGGGGCGTATTGTTACAGAAAGCGCCGTAAATAAAGCGGTCTCTACATTACGTCAACATATCAATAAGTTAGATGGACAAAATGAATATATTGAAACCATTCCAACACTTGGATATCGGCTCGTACCTGCGGTTACGCAGTTACACAAAGATGTCACTCCTACGGTTTCGAGCCGCAAAAATATTCCGTTAATAGCGGCTACATTCATATTTAGTATTTGTATAGCGCTATTCGTAGCTTACTTTTTTCAAGCACAACCAAACGCCTCGCCTCTCGTTCCACACAAGTTGACTAGTCAAAATGGTATTGAATTACAATTAAGTGGCGCACCATTATCAAAGAGCTTTAGCTATCTGCATCCAATTTCTCCACCATACTCGGAGCTTTGGCTCAACCGTAATGGCACAAACATTCAGTTATTGAGTGGTAACTTGAGAGCGCAAACACTGAGCCAAGATGCAAAATACATTGCCTATATTGATGATGAACAAAACTGTTCAGTTAAACAACTAGATATAACAGCACAAAAAACACAGACACTATTCCCCTGCCAAGCAATAGAAAATATAAAACTCAGTTGGGGCAGAAACCATCAAGAGCTTATCTATCGTAAGCGCACTAACATACACAGTGGCTATGGACTTTACCGCTTTGACCTCAACACTCGTAGACATACCCAGCTTACACTCCCTCCAGCAACAGGAAACCTGAAAGGCGACCACCTTTTTAGTTTGTCTCAAGCAAAGGACAAACTTAGTGTTGCAACGTACCTTGGTGAAGATAAACACCGCTTAACGATTTATCGCTATCCAGAGATGACTGTTGAGCAAACTATTGCGCTCCCTCACCATTTGTCATCGATAACATGGTCAGCTGATGACAAATTAGTGTACTTTACTGATGCAAATAGTATCTACAGTGCTAATGTTGGTAATAAAGCGGTGACATTGGTACACAAACTCACAGCCCCTATAGAGAGTATTACTCTGTTAAATAGCAATAATACTCTGCTGTTTAATCAATATAAGCTCACGAGTGTAGTTAAACTCTTTGATATATCAGAAAACACCATAACGCCTGTCGTTAATAACCAAGCACTTAACCGCCTGCCCCGTGCAAACCACTCACAACAAGTATGGTACATCTCTGATCATGGTGCTGATTCAGCTTTATGGTCTGTCGATACAAGCACACAAACCAATGTCGCTACGCCACTACCACATACTTTTAATTTTCAACGCTTTACACTTAATCATGATGCTTCAAAAGTCCTGTTTGAGTATCGAGATGCAATTTATCAATTTGATACCAAATCACAGCATGTAACTGAAGTTATCAGTGACGAATTAAAAGCTTATGTTGCTAACTATGGCAAACATGATGATGAGATAATCTACAGCAGTGAACGCTCAGGTAGTTGGCAATTATGGTCAGTCAACTTAAATACAGACAAACACCAACAGCTCACCACAAAGGGAGGATACAGTGGTTATGCACATGGTGATGCTATTTATTTCACCAAGTTTAGCCAACCAGGTATTTGGCAGCTACAGGAAGGCCTAGAGTCTCTGATTGTTCCTGATGTGGCGATTAGAAATTGGTTAAACTGGCGGCCAAGAGGCAACGCATTATACTATGAAAAAGATAACCATATTTGGCAGTTTGAGCTCAGCACACATCAAGAAAAACAATACCTAGCGCTGCCATCAAGCTTTATTGGTCAATTTGATGTGTTAGCAAATGGGGATATTGTTTTTGCACAGCTAAACCAGCCCAGCGGCGAGCTTTGGCGGCTATCACTAAACAACTAAACAACTAAACAACTAAACAACTAAACAAAGGATTGTTTAGCTGAAAACAAAAAACCCAGCCGAGGCTGGGTTTTTATTGATTCTTGAAACGAATTACTTGATTTTCGCTTCTTTGAAGATCACGTGTTTACGAACCTTAGGGTCGAACTTTTTGATCTCCATTTTTTCAGGCATGTTACGCTTGTTCTTGTCGGTAGTGTAGAAATAACCAGTACCAGCTGTAGAAACTAAACGGATCTTATCACGCATGATTTAAGCTCCTTAAATTTTTTCGCCGCGAGCACGGATATCTGCTAGTACCGCGTCGATGCCTTTTTTATCGATAATACGCATACCTTTAGTAGTAGTGCGTAGAGAAACGAAACGCTTTTCGCTTTCAACCCAAAAACGGTGTGTTTGTAGGTTAGGTAGGAAGCGACGCTTAGTAGCGTTGCGCGCGTGCGAACGGTGGTTACCAACCACTGGGCGCTTACCTGTAACTTGACAGACTTTAGACATGTCTATGTATCTCCAATAACTTCGCTCGAGCTTAATTTTCCCTTAAAGGCCTTTTAACTGCGTGCCCTAGGTAAAATCAAAGGGCGCTCTTTATACAGTATCTACAGGCAGAGATCAAGGATCTGATCCTACTGAAATCAGCTCATGGGTAAATTTGATAGCGGCCAATTATAATGATCCGAAGCCCTTGAGGAAAGTAAAAACTGCATTTAAATTGAACTAATTTATAAAATTTATACAAATATGCTGATTTAACGAGCAAAATTCTTATTTTCCTCATTTCTAGCTATTTATTTTTGTTGTTTGATTTTCACTCTTAGCCATCCACTTTGTACTTATTTCTACAACATCTGCGTTAAAGTTGAGGAGCAAAGTCCAAACAACACTAAAACCCCTGAAATTTTATGTCCGCAACAACAAAGTCATATCATTGTCTAAACAAGCCCTCGTTCAGCAAAAGAAATACAATGATTGCCTGCAACAATTAAGTGATCCAGCACATTGATATCAACTAGCCCCAGACCTTTTTGCAGCTTGTTGGTRATAAGTTTGTCAGCCTCGCTTGGTTCAGCCACTCCTGATGGGTGGTTGTGGGCAAAAATAACCGATGCGGCATGATGCTTAAGCGCAGCTTTAACAACCTCCCTTGGATACACCGATGCGCTATTTATTGTGCCATGAAATAACACTTCATCTTTTATTAGACGATTCTGATTATCTAGATAAAGCACCATAAAGACTTCATGCCCAAGTCCTCGCAGCTGAGCAGTTAAGTATTCGCGCACCGCGCTGGGATTGTGAAACACAGTATCTCGTTGACATTCTTCTCTCAAATAGCGACGACTCAACTCTAACACGGCTTGTAACTGGGTATATTTTGCAACACCTAACCCTTTTAACGCAGAAAACTCTTCCAACGATGCGTTAAATAGACATTGTAGTGTTTGCTGTTGTTCTAATAAGGACTCAGCCAACTCAATAGCGTTCAACCCTTGAATACCGGTGCGCAAGAAGATAGCCAACAGCTCAGCATCACTGAGCGCTTGTGCGCCATATTTAATCAGTTTTTCTCTCGGTCTAGCCGACTTTGGTAAAGCGGATATTTGCATGATATGTCCCTTATCTAGTAGATTTCCTAGCAATTTGCTCAATTAACCTAAACTGCGACTAATTAATTACAACCTCCCTTGCAGCCTCATTGAACTTGTTTGTATTCGATTACTTCTCTTCCAATTGAACAAGTATAAAGCTAATTTGTGTAAACTAAGCTTAGCTGCCGTGCTCGATTATTCAAAAGCAAATACAGACTGTGTTATCTTAACGCTATGAACCCCATCAATGTATAAAACTCACATGCAAAGAAATAAACGTCTCTTACTTGGGATCAGTGGCGGTATTGCTGCTTATAAATGCGCAGAACTTGTGCGACGCTTAAAAGAGCAGCACGTGGATGTCAAAGTAGTGATGACTGAATCAGCAAAACATTTTATCACTCCATTGACCATGCAAGCGGTATCTGGAGAAGTAGTGTCTGACTCTTTGCTTGATCCACAAGCTGAAGCATCGATGGGTCACATTGAATTTGCGAAGTGGGCAGATCTTGTTTTAGTCGCACCAGCAACTGCTAACATGATAGCGAAAATGGCTGGCGGAATAGCGGATGACTTACTAACGACCTTGTTACTAGCCACCCCTGCGCCAGTTGCTATTGCACCTGCTATGAATCAACAAATGTATGCTCACCTCTCCACGCAAGCAAACCTAAGCACGCTCGCATCACGCAATGTACACGTGTGGGGGCCTGGGAAAGGCGAGCAAGCGTGTGGAGATGTTGGTGCTGGTCGTATGCTTGAACCACACGAATTAGTCCAGCTTTGCCTTAATGTACTTACTCCTTTACCACAAGTTTTAGCAGGAAAAACAGTAACGATAACAGCAGGTCCAACACGTGAAGCACTAGACCCTGTACGCTTCATCACCAATCATAGCTCTGGAAAAATGGGCTTTAGCCTTGCCGAGGCTGCACATGCACTGGGTGCCAAAGTCAACCTAATAGCAGGGCCAGTTTCACTACCCACTCCAAGCGGTTGTAAACGCATTAACGTTGAAAGTGCAGCGCAAATGCACCAATCTGCACTGGAGTATGCTCCACAATCTGACATTTTTATCGGCTGTGCCGCGGTGGCAGACTACCGCGCCGCATCCGTTGCAAGTCAGAAAATCAAAAAGCAAGGTGATGAGATCACGCTTACCCTCACCAAAAATCCAGACATTATTGCCAGCGTTGCAGCCTTACCCACATCGCGCCCTTATACCGTCGGCTTTGCTGCGGAAACACAAAATGTTGCACAATATGCACAAGGCAAATTAATCAATAAGGGGTTAGATATGATTTGTGCCAATGATGTATCGAATAGTAATGTTGGCTTCAATTCTGATAACAATGCACTGACCCTTTATTGGAAAAAAGAACGAATAGAGCTTCCCCAATCTAGCAAAAAAGAGTTAGCACTCACTGTCATGCAAGCCATTGCTGAAAAGATAAAATAACCTTCATGTAAAAAACTGGAAAGAAACTGAATAAAACATTAACATGATACCTCGATAGCGTGTAAACGAGTCGGGGTTTACATGGCTGTGCATTACTCTCTGTGCTTAATAAACCCGACAAAAAACATAACAATTAGAAAAATAAGGGAAATTTCATGCCAGCGACAAAACGCAGTAATCGCAAAGAGCAAATACTTCAATCTCTCGCACAGATGCTGGAAACCAGTCCGGGGCAACGTATCACCACCGCTAAGCTGGCCACCGAGGTCGGTGTATCTGAAGCTGCACTATATCGCCACTTTCCGAGTAAAGCGCGAATGTTTGAAGGCTTAATTGAATTTATCGAAGATACTTTACTATCGCGTATCAATTTAATTTTAGAAAATGAAAAAGAAACGCGTAGCCGCATTTACAATATTCTGACGTTACTACTTACTTTCGCCGAAAAAAACCCAGGGATCACGCGGATCCTAACAGGTGACGCTTTGCAAGGTGAACAAGAGCGTTTGCGTGAGCGCGTGCAAAGCTTATTTGAAAAGTTAGAAACACAATTCAAACAAGTATTAAGAGAGCGCAAGCTTCGTGAAGGCAAGGCGTTTACAAGTGAGGAAAGTGTCCTTGCGAACTTCTTTTTGGCATTTGTTGAAGGCAAAATGAACCAATTTGTGCGCAGTGACTTTAAAGCAAAGCCAACAGCACAGTTTGATAAACAATGGGTTGAACTAGAGAAAATTTGGCTGTGATTTAGTCGCTTAATAGCCACCTCACACCGCAGAGCATTTTAGTTTCACAGATAAAAGTGATAAAAATACAATAAATAATTAACTAAAATGCTCATCTTATGACTTTAAAACTATCCTTGCTAAGCGCAGCACTCATCAGTGCTAGCAGTTTTGCAGCAAAGCCCAGTCTTGAATTTAAAGACGTTTTTGATTTTCGTTACCCTCATGGCACCGTCATGTCCGAGCAAGGAAAGTACCTTGGCTTGAGCGCTAAGCCCTACCGTGGCGATAGCGAAGGGCAAGTGTACGCATTACAAAATCATTCCTTAATCGCTACCGTGCCACGCGGCACAAACCCTGTCATTAATAAAAATGCACAATGGGTTGGCTTTACTCAGGTTCCCACTTTACTCGCTAAAGAAACTGCCAGTAAAAAAGAAAAAAAAGCGCTAAAAAATAACTTAGTGTTAGTCAATACACGCACTAAAGCGCAGCACACCTTTGCTGATGTGAAGGATTACCAACTATCAGATGATGGGTTATGGCTGGTATATCGGGAAGATAAAAAGAGTGCTAAGCAAGCAGAGTCAGCAGCCAAAGACGAAAAAGCCTCAAGCGATCTGAAAATCACAGCAGATAAGAAAGACCAAGCACTTACCTTAGTTGTCACCGACCTCACAACCAACAAGAGTACTCGTTACGACAACATAGCAGCTTATGATTTAGCACCAGACAGCCGCGGTATCCTTGTCAGCCAACATAGCGAAGATGGCGGAAAAAACCGCGTCGCATTTGTTGATTTACAAAATCTTCAACTTACCAGCTTGATAGATGAGCCAGGCGTAACCTTAGGTGATATTGCTTGGCAGCCAAATGCCGAGCGAGTTGCATTTTATTTAGGTAACTATGTTAACGATGATAAGCGCCGCCGCGACTATCAGCTAAAACTATGGTCTCCTGTAGACAATAAGCTGACTGACATCACTAACCCCAGCGGTTGGTTTTCAGGCAAGACTGCAAAATTAGAATGGTCAGAAGATAGTACTCGTCTCTTTTTTGAAAACCGCCCGGTTTTGGAGGCAAAAGTACCAGCAGCTAAATACGAAGGTGAGCGCTCACTTTATGATTACGACACAATCCGTGAGCAAAAAGGTTTAAAAGTTTGGCATAACGCTGATCTTGAGATAAAGCCCAGAGAAATAAAAACATGGAATGAAAGTCGCCGCGATCAACACTACCAAGCGGTGTTTCATATTAATGGCCAGCGCATAGTACAACTTGAAAACCAACAGGTGCCAAGCATTACATTACGTAGCAATGCAAACTTTGTATTAGGTAGTAATGATGAGCCTTATCTAAAACAAATCATGTATAAAGGCTTTTATCAAGATTATTACGCTGTAAACGTCAATACTGGACATGCCCAGCTCATCGTAAAAGAAAGTGCCAATCGTCCAAGCCTTTCACCAACGGGTAAACATGCTGCATATTTTGACGGCGAGCAACTGTGGTTAACAGCACTCTCCACTCAAAAGCGCACAGCCATTAGCCAAGCGGTAAAAGAGGCGATATTTGTTGATGACAAGCACGATTACCCCGGACCAAACTCTGGCTATGGTTTTGCTGGTTGGCAGCTTGATGGCTCCGTACTTTACGCTTACAGTAAATATGACATTTGGGCATTTGATACCAGCACATTTAATGCGACACGCTTAACTGATGGTTACAAAACAAAAACCCAATACCGCATTGAATATAAGCCTAAAGATAGCCTTGGCTTTAAGGCTGATGACACCATGGTTTTGCGGGCACATAACCTCGAAAATAAGCAAACACATATCGCCACACTTGCACTAAAAGACGGCCAGTTGCAGCATGTGTTAACAGGTGAATCAAAACATCGTGTAGTCAAGAAATCTAAAGACGCTGACACTTACTTAGTAACTAGGCAGTCCTATCATGAATTTCCTGATTACTGGGTCACAAATGGCCAGTTCGCTCAGCCTACCAAGCTCACTAATTTGAATCCACAACAACAAACTTTTGCTTGGGGTCAAAAGCCTGAGCTTGTGCAATACAAGGGCTATAACGGCGAAGCACTACAAGGTGTACTAATCAAACCTGCCAACTATAAAGCTGGTGATAAAGTGCCTGTGGTCATTTATTTCTATCGTTATATGAGTCAGCGTATGTATGACTTCCCAAAAATGGAGCTAAATCACAGGCCAAACTTCCCGATGTTCACTTCAAATGGCTATGCGATATTCTTACCGGATATTCGTTTTGAGGTGGGTCATCCAGGTCCGTCATCTACACAAACCATGATCAATGCAGCTCAAGCGCTGATAGATATGGGTGTTGCGGATCCTGAAAAAATTGGCTTGCAAGGTCACTCTTGGGCGGGCTACCAAAGTGCATTTATGATCACCCAGACGGATATGTTTAAAGCAGTTGTCTCTGGTGCACCGGTTTCAAACATGACCTCTGCGTACAGTGGTATTCGCTTGAAGTCAGGCCTTGCGAGACAATTTCAGTATGAATCAGGGCAAAGCCGTATTGGTAAAACACTGACGGAAGCACCCGATTTATATATCGAAAACTCTCCGGTGTTTTTTGCAGATAAAGTAAATACGCCTATTCTCATCATGTTTGGCGATAAAGATGGCGCAGTACCTTGGCAAGAAGGTATTCAATACTATTTAGCATTAAGAAGACATGATAAAGACGCTATTTTCTTACAATACGAAGGTGAGCCGCACCACCTGAAACAGTTCCCTAACCAAGTCGATTTTTCAATTCGAATGAAAGAATATTTTGACTACCACCTAAAAGGGATGCCACCAGCTAAATGGATAACCTCTGGAGAGGCGTTTAAAGCCGAGCAGTAAATCCTTAACACTCAGGTGTGATAACTCATGTTATCGTGCCTGAGTCCCCCCTCCTCAATATATTTATACCACTTTATCATCAAGCAAATTCGCCATACTCACATTTTGTTACTGACTAAATTAACAGCTAAGTGTTGAATATAGGTTCAATGACATGTAACTTCGATGTTGCAGGATAATTTTCCTATAACGCAAACAAATAAATATATAAGGAAATAAGATGAAACTTTCAAACCTAACGGCGACGATTAGGCTTTCACTGCTTGCTTGTACAACATTAACAGCCGGTATCTCCAGCATTGCTCATGCTGAAACTGAGACCACTGCTAGCAATAATGTTGAGCGGATCGAAGTCACTGGTACTCGCATTAAACGTGCTGCAATGACTGGTGCAAGCCCGGTAACCAGCCTAACTGCAGAAGATATAGAAATTGCAGGTATTACACGTGTTGAAGATCTACTAAACAACATGCCAGCGGTCTTCGCTGATCAAACTTCAGGTACTGCTAACGGTGCAACAGGTACTGCAACCGTAGATCTTCGCAACCTAGGCCCCTCAAGAACGTTAGTCTTGGTAAATGGTCGCCGCTTGCCCTCGGGCTCTCCTGCGGGACTTGATGGGGTTGGCGCTGATGTTAACCAAATCCCCGCATCACTAGTTGAGCGTGTTGATGTATTGACTGGTGGCTCATCAGCGACGTATGGCTCTGATGCTGTTGCAGGTGTTGTAAACTTTATCATGAAAGACGACTTTGAAGGTTTTGAAGTCGACTATCAAGGCAGTGTTTACAATCATAAAAATGACCACAAAGATATGCAGCGAGCACTCAATGCAGCTGGGTTCGATATCCCTGATTCTTCTGTAACCGACGGGGATACTCATGATATTTCAGTTATTTTTGGTATTAACTCAGATAATGACAAAGGTAATATCACCGGCTATATGACATGGCGTGATATTGATGATATTCGCCAAGACTCTCGTGACTTTAGCGCCTGTGCGATGGACATGGAGCGTGATAGAAGTAAAGACAATGCAGGCGTAAGAACTTGTAGTGGCTCAAGTACTATCCCCACTGTACGTTTAACCAACTTTGATACTTTTGATTATACGGTTTCGGGCCGAGATTTGGTCGACCGTAACGGTAAAGTCTACAACTATGGCCCACTTAACTACTTCCAGCGTCCAGATAAACGTAAGACATTCGGTTTATTAGGTCATTATAACCTGACGGACAAGCACACTTTTTACGCTGAGCTGAATTATATGGACAACCGTACTGTTGCCCAAATCGCGCCTTCTGGTTCCTTCTTTAATGATGAGCTATCTATAAAGTGTGATAACCCGCTGCTCTCAGATTCACAACGTGAAACCTTGTGTGGTCCAAATGGCCATGCCGTCGATGGTGCAGTTACCGCTTTCGTTGGTAAGCGTAATGTCGAAGGTGGCCCACGCCAAGACGATCTTCGCCATACCTCAACGCGTTTCGTACTGGGAATGCGCGGTGAAATCAATGATAACTGGACTTATGATGCCTTTTTTAATTACGGCAACGTTTCTTACGAGCAAACCTATCTGAATGATCTTTCTAAGCGTAAGATCAGCAAGGCACTGCAAGCAACACGAGACGACCAAGGTAATATTGTTTGTCAGTCAGTTGTCGATGGCAGTGATCCTGACTGTGTACCTTGGAATATCTTTGATTTAGATAATATCACCCAAGATCAGATTGATTATCTTACCATTCCATTATTCGCACGCGGTGATACTCGCTCAAAGCAAATTAACGGCTATGTAACTGGTGATCTGACAGATTATGGCGTTATAGTTCCTGGAACATCAACTGGTGTGGGAATTGTACTGGGTCTTGAACACCGAAAAGAGTCTATTAAGTTCAACCCAGATTACAACTTCATTACTAATGATGGCGCAGGTCAAGGTGGTCCAAGAAAACCAGTCTCTGGGGAATTTGATGTCAACGAGTTCTTTACTGAGTTAAATATCCCATTGGTAGAAGATACCTCGTTTGCAGATTACATTACCCTAGAACTGGCCTATCGCTATTCAGATTATTCGACAGATAAGCAAACGGACACTTACAAAGCCGCATTTGATGTTCGTATTAACGATGACTTAGGACTACGCACAAGTTATCAACGAGCAGTTCGAGCAGGTAATATCCAAGACTTATTTAGACCCTCATCGCTGGAGCTTGTAAACTGGGATGATCCGTGTGGTGGCGCTAACCCCACCTACACTTTAGAACAGTGTTTAAGGACTGGCTTAGCAGCAGAACGTTATGGTTCCGACGGCTTACTAAACCCCGCTGGTCAGTACAACTCAGTGCAAGCTGGTAACCCAGATCTGCGCCCAGAAAAGTCTGACACTTACTCCTTTGGGATACTTTACTCGCCTGAGTTTTTAGATGGACTTGATATTGCTATCGACTACTTTGATATCACCATCAAAGACGCTATTCAGCCATTCCCAGTATCTTATATTGTAGAACAATGTGCTGTTAATAATAGCGCAGAGTTCTGTGATCTGATCAACCGTGGTAGCACTGGCTCTTTATGGGTAGGCGAAGATGCGGTCACCTCAACAGACACCAATATTGGTAGTGTAGAGACTTCAGGTATTGATTTTGACGCGTCATATCGTTATTCGTTACCAGAGGATATGGGCCTACTTAGATTCTCATTGGTTGGTACATGGATGGAAAAGTTTGATACGCAAAACTCTCCAGGTGGTATCGTTGATGAATGCGCAGGAAAGTGGGATAAGAACGTATGTGAGAACCCAGTTCCAGACATGCGCTATAACTTCAAAACAACTTGGGTAACGCCATGGGATATCAATATCACAGCAACGTATCGTTATGTTAGCGAAGTAGAGGAGTTTTACCGCCCAACAGCTGAGGAACTCGCTGATCCTTCAAAACTACCGGTGCTAGTGCCGCTTACTGCACGAGACTATGTAGATATTGCTGCAACGTGGAATGCGACGGAAAATCTATCTTTCAGAGCCGGTGTTAATAATGTATTTGATAACACGCCGCCTTTAGTTCCTGATGGTCCTTCCGGTATAGCAAATGGTAATACCTACCCTGGTTTCCATGATATTCTCGGCCGTTATATTTTCGCAGGCTTTACTTTCAGAATGTAAAAAAACAAAAAAGCCCCTATCGGGGCTTTTTACTTAATCTGAGGCCGAATAAAGAGTGCTTCAACCCATTGTTTTTTTTTAAGAATTAGTTAATTATAATCTTTGTCTAACTAGAGAGCTTAAGGAGAAACACTGCTTATGCGCCATGCTCTCACTGAGGATTTATACCATGTCAGTAAGGCGAATTTACGTACCAATACGATAGCTGGTTATTGAAAATGGATCCAACGCAGTTAGCGCCGAAACTGACAGCTAGAAAGGCAGTAATTATCCTAAGCTTAAGTTATTTAACCACCGTTGTAGCTTATTGAGTACCAACAGATGATGCTCGACGTCGTAGCATTTCTTTTGCTTCTTGTTCAGCCGCTGCTTTTTGCTCAGCAGTACGGCAACGCCTTTTGGTGAAGCGTGAGCCGGTAATAATATCTTGTTCGCAATATAGTTTATCTCGTGACTGTACTTCATTTTGTGCCACTTCTTCGCCACTTTTAACCACTGATGTTGTGGTGCTACATGCGCTCAGCCCTAGCACGATACATATAGTAAAGACATATTTCATGATGATTTTCCTTAAATTACTGTAAAAGTCCCGAATCCAGAGAAATACTATCTACTAAATATGAACACTTTTCAATCAAAATGAATACCGGAAGGCAGATGTCAGTAGCTAGAGACTTTGATAAGCATAGAAGCGATAATCAGATCGCGTACACGTTCCAACTGTTGCCACCTTTAATTCGTTTTTTGGTTCGCCAAAAATTCAAGTAAGGCTTTTTCTGGCATCGGTTTCGCAAGCAAGAACCCTTGTACTTCATCACATCCTAGCTTTTGTAGCACCGCCATTTGATCTTCTGTTTCAACTCCCTCAGCAATCGTCTTCAGCCCTAGCATTTGGCTCAGCGAGATCACAAGATCAGCAATAGCACCGCTGTCATCATGCGGTATATCCTTCACAAAAGCGCGGTCTATTTTTAATCTGGCAAGCGGCAGTCTTTGTAAATAACTTAAAGAAGAAAAGCCTGTACCAAAGTCATCAATGGCGACTTCAACACCAAACTCCTGCAACTCTTGTAGTGTATTAATCACCGCGTTAACTTCGTCCATAACGACACTTTCTGTGACTTCTAGCTCAATATGCTTGGGATCGACATTGAAAGCACGGATGGTATCTTTAACTTGCTGTGCATAATGAGGAACTTTAAATTGGGGTACTGATACGTTCACCGCAACACTTAAATTACCATACCCTTGCTGCTGTAAAGTCGCTTGTAGTTGACAAGCTTGCTCTAGCACCCACTGACCTATCTCAACGATTAAGCCTACATTCTCTGCCAAAGGCACAAAAATCCCTGGTGAAATGTAGTTACCATTACCAGAAGGCCACCTTAGTAACGCTTCACAGCCAATCACTTTTCGATCTGCAATAGAAAATTGTGGTTGATACCACACTTCTAGCTTATTCATCTCAAAGTCTTGGCGAAGCTGCCTGATCAAGCCGAGCTTCCAAGCCATTTTTTCTTCAAGGTCAGGCGTATACCAATCAAGTGGAATACTAGATTGTTTAGCTTGGTTCAAGGCAATATATGCCAGCTTTAGGGTTTCTATACCTTGCGCCTGAAAGTCTTCTTGGCGGCATACGCCGATATGAAAGTGCATTGTCAATACATGTTCACCAACTTGATATGGTACGCATAAGTTGTCTATAAATGATGCTTCGTCAAATTGTGCCTCTGCTAATAACAAACCAAAGACATCAGCACCTATCCTTGATATCAGCTGGGCTTCAGGAAATTCCATAGCAATACGCTCTGCAACCCCTTGCAGTAACAAGTTACCAACCTCCTGTCCCAAACCATTATTAATGTCTGAAAATTGGGCAATATCGATGAGGATAAATACAAGCGACTGCTGTTGGTTAAAGTAGCCCTCAATCTTCTCAATGAAATTAGTGCGGTTTGGAAGTTTAGTGAGATTGTCCTTGTACGCAACCTCACGTAATTCGTGAAATAATTTAATATTGTCCAAGCCGACACCAACATTAGTTAAAAATATTTCCGCAAACTTCAGTTGTGCCGCGGATGGCTCAGCCTCCAGCTCTAAGAATATCGCAGCTTTTTTGTTTTTACTCTCCAGTAAAAATGTAACATCGTGCTCGGTAGATTGATGTGTTTCTGTATCAATACAGTTTTGCACCTGCATGATAACGCGGCCATTATCGAGCTGCTCAATACCATGACCAAAAAATGCTCGATATTCCTCACTACCACCAAACACCCGCAAGTGCACCTCATCCTCAGGGGAACCTATCACCACCCCTTCACCAGGCGCCCTTAGTATATTAGCCAATTGTGCGACCACTGCGGCGGCAAAGGAACTCATATCGGTGTGACCAAGTATGGCTCGAGAAGCAGTTAATATGTGCTCAAGCGCATGGCTTTGGGCTTCAAGTTCACAGATCTGTTGATAAGATCGAATTGCGGTAAGTAGGGAGGTAACAAGCTTGCTACGTGTAAGCTCCGTCTTCATTTTATAGTCATTAATATCAAACTCTCTAATGACTTTTTCTTCAGGCGCATAACCTGGTTGACCAGTACGCATGATAATTCGCACTGCCATATTTTTAATTTCTTCACGAACCCTACGCACCACATTAAGACCAGCGTCATCGGTTTCCATCACAACATCAAGCAGCATAATGCTAATGTCATTTTGCTGTTTTAGTATTTCGATTGCCTCAGCGCCTGAATAGGCATGCAAAAACCTGAGTCTTTTCCCCCAAAATTCTAGGTTTGACAGCGCAAGTTTAGTAACAGAATGGATTTCTGGGTCATCATCAACAACTAATACATCCCAAAAAGCACTTGTTATTTCTTCTTCTTGAGTAACTTCATCGTGCTCTGCAAACAAATAATCATCTTGCTCAGGTGCCATGCTTTACCCTTTAAATCCGTACTACTCTTTCATTATAGGCACTGATCCAACGCAGTGTTTACCATCAAATAAAATATGGTACATTTTTACTATTACAGTTCAGTTTGATTAAAAAACGTGAAATATTATAGTCGAGCATAGAACAAAATAGATGATTTAGCATACTTTTTACTAAAGAGGATTTTGTATCAAACGACTATCGACTCCCATGAGAACACTGATGCTTCTAGCATTGCTGATTATCATTTCAGGATTAGCGATGCCGCACGACTATAAAGTAGTGAAGCAAAGCAGAGCTGAAGTAACGAACACTGCGCTAACTCCCCTTGTGTTAACTCACTGGCCAACACTATTTAATTGGCAATCAACACAGAGTGTTTATTTTCGAATACTCCCAAAGAAGCAACACGTAGGTAGTTCAGCGGTTTTAGTCCACCCATGGGGCGAAGCTGAGTTAACCGTGACCAAAAGTACGGCTCAACATCTTGGGTTATCTTTATATATTGATGATGAACACTTTGCCAACATAACCCTTAACTTATTGACTGCACAAGCCGATACACAATTAATGGTCTCCATCGAAGGCAGAGTGAATACTCCATTTTTAGGAAGCTTTATTGCCCTATTTATGCAGCAATATTTGCAGCAAATCACAGACTCCGCCGTTAACCATATGAACACACATTATAAATTAAGAGCATGATATGGCAGTCAAAAATGCACAGGTAAAGTCAGCACTGGCACTTTCTATTGAAGAGCAGCTTGGCTACCCAATGGTCAAAAGGATCACGCCTCTCGTGACACAAAATGACCATTACCAGTCTGATAAGAACAAAGATAATCAATATACCGTCAGCACCCCGCACAGCACGCTGAAGCGCGCGCTAAAGCGCCAGCAATTGATAAAAATCCAACAGCAGCAAAATTTAGAAACCATTATGGGCATGTCACTCACAATCTGCCCTGAGGTAACTTCAAGAGGTCGACCAGATCCAGATTGGCTAGCGCACTTTAATACGATGGCTGAAGACATTGCTAATCACTCAATGCAAAAGTTATGGGCAAAGATTTTAGTCGGCGAAAGTATCAACCCTGGTACATTTTCAATTAAAAGTTTGCAAACATTGAAAATGATGACACAACGCGAAGCAACGGCACTACAAAAGTGTGCACCGCTTTGCGGTTACTTAGAAAAAGAAGATAGCTATTTGATACTTCACGGTTACTATAAAAAGCCATCTATTTTTGATTTGTTGAGAAAAGGCAGTACTGAATCTGTAAACCTTAGCCAAGCGGGGTTAAGCTTTCCGAACGTACTGACACTTATGGATATCAATATCCTGTATCGACAAGAGATAGAGTCTGCTTCTTTGCAAAAAGGGCAATCTATGCAGCTGGTTTATCAGCGTAAAAAACTCACACTGACAGCCAAGTCTAATGACCTCGTATTAAGTTACTACAAACTAACGCAGACAGGAGATGAGCTGAAAAAGCTACTACAAAATCCAATCAACAAAAACTATAAGCAACTACTAGAAAAAGCACTAGAGAATGAGTTTTTACTAGAGTGGGAAAGTAGATAACTAACCAGAGGTTTGGATAAAGAATGTTCCAACTCATTGTTGCTAAAACACAACTTAGTTTTCCCCTTGTCTAGCCAGAGCTTTAGGGAAAACTCCGCTCCCGTATCCTGCTCTCGCTAAGGCACCTACATTCTGTAGGCAAGGCGAGTTCACTCCCAATAGTTGGCAATTGGGAGTGAATTCAACGCAGTTAGCGCTAAAACCGGCTGCTAGAAAGGCATTAATGCTCTAAAGCTCAGGTTATTTATCATTTTATAGCTGTTTTTAAGTTAGAAATGTAACTGGATCCCAGCAAAAGGTCCCGATACATCTAAATCAGTATAAATATCATCAATATCATCTAACTCAAGTACCATTGAGCGATAACCTACTTTAACGGCAACATCAACAGCCATATTATCGATGAACTCGTAAGCAAGACCTACTTGATAATCTTGAATTTTACTATCGTCAATCGCCAACATACTGCCCTCAGCAAAAATGCTCAGCCCAGTTAATGGTAATCCAACTTCACCACGTAAGTAACCTAAAGGTACAAAGCCCGAAAACTCAACTTCTTCCGTTCTAGTTTGGCCATTCGCAGTACCTGTAACCATAATTGAGCCGTCAAATTGTTTGAAGTTCAAACCAAAGTCAAACGTCAACAAGTCGCTGTCTAGTACTTCGTAGTACAGCGTATAATCAATATGGTTTAGATCGGCACTCGTCGTTGCATTGGTACCCACCGTGTACACTTGGCCGCCAAAGTCAAAAGACTCGGTCAGCGTCGTTTGACCCGCTAATTCGAGTTCGGTGTAGCGCAACTTGATATTTGGCACTAAAGGTACTGGGTGCTCCAATGCCGCATAAAAGCTAGTAAGCGTCTCGTCGTCAAAATTAAAGGTTTGCATATTGCCTTTTTCAGCAAAGCTTCCTTCGGTTTCGGTATCCCACCCTTCTGCACCGACATAAAGTCCAAGTACCGTATCTGCATGCGCAGCCGGCGCTAGGCAAGCGAGAGATAATGCCGCTGCTAAAAAGTGTTTTTTCATGATGTTATCCTTGCGCTAAAAGTTCACTAAGTTCGATAAGAGCCGCATTGGCTCGCGAAATATAATTTGCCATAACCAACGAATGGTTCGCCACTAAGCCAAACCCACTACCGTTTAAAACCATAGGGCTCCACACTGTTTCCTGTGTTGCTTCTAATTCTCTAATGATCTGTTGGAGGCTCACCAACGCATTTTTCTTTTCGAGTACCGGCCTAAAATCATGTTCAACTGCTTTTAGGTAATGCAGCAACGCCCAGGTGGCGCCTCTTGCTTCGTAAAATACATCGTCAATTTTCCACCAAGAGGTTTTCACCACATTATGACTAGGAGCCGATGTTGCCTGATCAGCAGCCGAGTCGCCAGCTAAATCTGTGTTCAGCCTATCTTGACCAACACTGGCGCTGAGTCTTTGGCTTAAACTACCCATACGTTTTTCAGCTTCTTTTAGCCAAGCTCTCAGGTTGTCAGCGCGCGCATAAAATTGACTATCACGATTACTGTTATCAGAAATTTGCGTCAAATACTGGCGCAACAAATCATTGCCTTTTTGGTATTCACCTTCAGCACTTGGCCACATCCACGCCGTTGAGCTGATATTAAACTGTGGTTGAGCTAATTTTAAACTTGGGTGTTCTGTCGATTGAGATTGTGAACGACTGAAGTCTTTGCGCATCGAAAGCGTAAGATCTCGTGTCATTTCAAGCGCGCCATACTCCCAAGCAGGCATATTATCCATTATTACACTTGGTGGCATCATATCATTAGATAAATAGCCTCCAGGCTTATTCAGCAAGGTATCCGTCACTTTTATCAAGGTATGTGTTGTCACATATCCAGTAACTAATGTATTACCATTTTTCTGCGCATCTGCCTTTGCAGCTGCGACAACGTCAAACTGATCCGGCTCGACACTCCAGTAAACAGCAATAACATACCCAAGCAGTATGACAGCGATAATACCAGAGATGATTTTTCCCGTATGATTTCCCATTTAATACCCCACAGAGTTAATGATGAGTGTGATGTGGTGTGTCTGACTTTGCTTTACCACCAAACATATCTGCAAGTGCCACGATATCTGCCATCGTGTAGACTCGATCACCATCAGCAAAATATAGCGTAAGCTTGTGCTTATCACCGACTTTTAGTGTCTTAAGTGGCTCAAAAACCATTAAGTGATACCCGCCAGGTTGAAATACCACTGACTTTCCTGCTGGGATCGTCAACTCATCAACACGCTGCATAGTCATCATGTCTTCTTTGTGAATATGTTCATGAATTTCAACGCGTTTCACCCCCTCAAGCGACGCCTTCACTAGTATTTTGTCGTGTTGGGTTGGGTTGTCGATAACAAGATAACCCGCTGTTGAGGGCGCTGCCGGTAAAAACGCACGCACCGTCGCGCTGTGTACCATAAGCTGCTCAGAACTATGATGATGGTGAGCTTGCTCATCGTTTTGATGAGAAAAAGCGTTAAAGCCGATAAAAGTTGATAAAGCAAAAAATAAGGTTTTGATTACACTTGATTTCATATTGGCTTTCCTTGGAATTATACTGCAAATAACTATATCACAGATCCCAATTTAGCGTGTTTTTATCTCCTACATCAATATAAGTCAAAGGCTCAAGCTTGCGCCTGAGCAGACTTATCAACCACTAGCCACACTATCGCAATAATACAGATGAGTGGAAATAGGACAATCAGCGAATTAAATAGCAGTGTCATTACTAGCCCAATGAACACGATAAGGAGTAGACCTAAAATACCCGCACTAAGGAGTGCAACTATTACCACCAAGGCCACGATTGCCAAAAGCAACGCCAATATCTCAAAACCGACCCAACCTAGGTCAACACCCATTTCCAATTGCAAGTCGCTGATGTCCAGCCACATTAGTGGTAGCGACACCCACGAAAGCGCCAATAAACATACCAACGCAAAAAATATACCGGCAACAACTTTCATAGTGCCTACCTCGCCACCTTGTCTTAGTTATCGTATTTGGCTTTTGGCATCGCAAACCACGCCACACCGTAAGCCAACATTACAAACATTGGGAACTTAAAAAACAGTAGTACTGTAAGTAAACGCGTTAGCCAAATTGGCATATCAAAGCGTTGTGCTAATTGCGCACAAACGCCGCCGATTTTCTTTGAACTATTCATTTGAGACAGTGTTGATTGATATCTATTTTTCATCTTAATCCCCTTTTGCTTTAGTTGTTCAGCCGTCATTTAAAGCGAGCTTAGCTCGCTATTTTTTGCTTCAATTGTGCCAGCTCATCGTCAATTTTCTGTTGCTTTTGCTCATCTTCAAAGCGTTGCCACACATCAGGCTGCCCCAAATCGTAAGACTCAACTTCAGCCTCTATCCGCGCCACTTTACGCTCCAACTCATCAAATTTGCGTGTCGCTGAGCGCATTTCATCACTACTTAGTGTTTGCTTAATATTTAGCCTTGCTTGCCCTGCCTCCAGACGGCGTAGCATTCCTTTCTCTTTTGCTTTCAACTGTTGAATTTTGCTTTGCAACTTATCAGCATCTGCACTGAGTTTTTCTAGTGCAGGGGCTAGGTCATCAACCTTTTGCTGTGCTTCTTGCGCTTTTTCTATTTCTCGCTGCTTTTGCTCAAGGGCAGAGCGAGCGAGATCTTCACGATCTTTTTCAAGTGAATGTTCAGCTTTGCTTTGCCACGTTGCAGAAGCGCTATTCGCTTGCTCAATTTGGCGCTGTGCAATTTTTTGCTGACAAATAAACTCCGCAGCGGTTGCACGACAGTCAGCTAGCGCCTCTTCTAAGTCACGAATCAACTGAGATGTCAGTTTTTGTGGATCTTCAGCTTTGTCTAGTAACGCGTTAAATTCTGCTTTGATAAGATCTTCAATTCTGTTGATGATGGTCATTGTTCGGCTCCTTTTATAATATAGTTAAACTATTCCAAGAGCCGTGCCAAAAATAAAAACAGAATTAAATCATGAGGTTATATATTTTTTAGAAGGTAGCTAGATTAATTGAAAAGCATTAAATAGTGAAAAAGACGATAAAATCGCCTTTTTCACACTGAAGGTGGGAGTAATATATTTTACACTTCAGGCACAAAAGACAGTGCCTTTTCCATCACCTCAATACCAGCCTCTTTTTTGTGGCCATTTTCTGATAAGTGACGGCGAAAGCCTCGCGCACCAGGTTGGTTTTGAAAAATACCCAACATATGACGCGCGATATGCCAAAAGTTTGCGCCATTCGACATCTCACTTTCAAAGTAGTCATACATGCTTCTTACCACCTGATGGCGAGTTTGCGTAAACGCAGCTTCGCCATACAGTAGCTCATCAACTTGCGACAACATAACCGGGTTACTGTAGGCTTCGCGGCCAACCATTACACCGTCAAGATGAGCCAAATGGTGCTGACACTCCTCAAGGGTTTTAACACCACCATTAATACTTATGTGCAGATCAGGGTAGTCTTTCTTTAATTGATAAACACGGGGGTAATCAAGCGGTGGGATCTCGCGATTTTCTTTCGGGCTTAACCCTTGCAACCACGCTTTTCGAGCATGGATAATAAAATCATCACAGCCAACGGCCTTTGAAGCTTCAATCAACGCCGTAAGAAACTCATAAGAGTCTTGTTCATCAATACCGATGCGTGTCTTTACTGTAACCGGAATACTCACTTGCGCCTTCATTGCGGCCACACAGTCGGCAACGAGCTGAGGTTCAGCCATTAAACACGCCCCAAAGCGACCATTTTGCACACGATCTGACGGGCAGCCTACATTCAGGTTTACTTCACTGTAGCCATATTCTTCTGCGCGTTTAGCGCATTCTGCTAATGCTTTAGGATCAGAGCCACCCAACTGTAGCGCTACCGGCAATTCATGCGCACCAAATGCCAAATAATCCCCTTTACCAAAAATAATCGCACCTGTGGTGATCATCTCAGTATAAAGTACCGCATGTTTTGTCAGTTTACGGTGAAAGGTTCTGCAATGTCGATCCGTCCAATCCAGCATGGGTGCAACGCTAAAGCGGCGAAAGGCGTCAACGCAGTGGTTCGGTGTTTGTGGCGCTAAGGGCGGAGTTGGTTGTTGGCTCATGGTATGACTTTCTCAATCAGATTTGCTATCAGCGAGCTGCACTAACTATCTATAGCAGTACATAGCTCAAATAGGTGATTGCGTATTATACCGCAGCTTCTAATACTTCTTAAGTATAAATACACAAAAAAGCCGCAAGCCCTTGAACTTGCGGCTCTTAACCTGCCGGGCTTGTGGCCTTTTGATGACTTATAGATAACGCTCTACTTCCGCCATTTTATTTTTTGCAAACTGGCTATTTGGGTTGATGGTAAGTAGTTGCTGGTAGTGCGCAAACGCTTGTGCATATTGCTTATTTAACTCATACGCTTGTGCGATACTGCTGTGGTAATAGGGCTGCTCGTTATTTTGCGTCAGCGCAAATTTAAAGATTTCAATGCCATTATTAACTTCGCCATTTTCAACAAGTTTGTTGCCCCACTCCACCAAAATCTCTAAATCATACATTACGCCAGTATCTTGTTGCGCTGTTGCAAACGTCGCGGCAAAGTTGCTAAAGCCTCGCTCATCTGTGAGCTGCGATAAGTATGCCATTGGCTGATAGGCCTTTTGCTTACTTGGCTCATTAAATTCTGGAATATAATATGCGGCAATATCATCGACAAAAGTAATGGGTAACCCGCCCAGTAGATTAGTAAGCACGATTACTGACACCTTGTCTTCAGGATAGGTGATCACTGTCACCGCGTCGCCACCGCTGGCACTGATCGCTGAGTGATATTTGCGCTGCGTTACCTGCCAGCCCATTGCATAGCCGTTTTCTTTGTTGTTAAAGGCCTCAGTGCGACCATTATTCAGCTTAACTGGTGTCCATAGCATATCCAGCTCTTTAATTAGTTTACCTTGTTGTAACGATACAAGATAATTAGCCAATTCTGTTGCAGTTGAGCTCATTCCTGCTGCAGTTCTTAGTATGTAAGGGAATTCACCGTAAAAGTTTTTATAGTTCCCCTCACCTAAATGAATATATTGACGAGCCTGATGAGGCACCATGCGTTCAAGATAATCAAATCCAGCTTGCGCCGTTTGCGGCATATTGGCGCGTGCTAACTGCATCTTGGTAATAAAAGCAGGAAACCCTTCTGGTACATATTTATCAATAATCTTACCCAAAATCACATAGCCAGTTTGGTTATAACTAAAACGCGAATTAGGTGTAAATTGAAAAGGCTGCTTTTGTACAGCTTGCCATGAGGCCTCTGCATCGTTTGGGACAATGGTTTCTAAGCCAGCACTTAATTCGAGGATAGGCGGTAACCCAGTTGTATGACCCATTAACTGATTAATTTTGAGTGGCTGCCAAGCCTCTGGTAACTCCGGTAAGTGCTTACCAATTTCATCATCAATATTTAAATAGCCTTGCTCAGCGAGCTGCACAATTGCAACACCGGTAAACGCCTTTGTCATCGAGTTAATCGGAAATAATGTCTGCTCCGTCACTGGTACTTGATGCTGTAAATCTGCAAAACCATAACTTCCTTGCTTAACAACTTTATCGTCCTTAATAACGGCCAACTGTAAGCCCGGAATGTGTCTTTCTTTCATGAGGGTTTTGATCAGCTTATCGACCGACTCAGCTTTGACCAAAGATGAAAATAATGCTGACCATAACAGCGTGCCAAGCCATAACACAGTTGATAATAATACTTTGTTGTTCTTATACATGTTCGTTCCATTGCTCATTTCGTTTGAGAGATAGTGCTATCTTTCCAAGTACTATACCAATATTAAAATTCATTTATAATCAAAAGGTTAAATTAGATCTAGAGCCATTTGTAGTAAAAGAATTAATAAAAAGTGGTGAGATGGACAAAGAAGTGGTGTATTTAACAAGAAGTAGTAAAGTGGAAGTCTCAAGCGTAAACATCTCATGTTGGGATGTTTACGCTTGAGGTGTGAGTCAGCCTATAAGCCGGGTTCTGTTCTCTCCCGAGGGAGATCGATAATCATTCGTCTAGGCCTAGGATCGCTCCTAGGCTCAAGCAACCTACCCGGTTCCGATGCGGGCCACACCATAAGGAACCCTATTTGGTCTTGCTCCGGGTGGAGTTTACCTTGCAACCAACTGTTACCAGTGGCCCGGTGCGCTCTTACCGCACCCTTTCACCCTTACCGGTCCCGAAGGACTTAGGCGGTCTTCTCTCTGCTGCACTTGTCGTAGGCTCACGCCCCCCAGCCGTTAGCTGGCACCCTGCCCATTGGAGCCCGGACTTTCCTCCCCCTGATCATTTTCGTCACAGGCAGCGATTATCCGGCTGACTCAGGCGGTGGATTATACGCAGTATTATGCCAAATAGATATAGCCCATTATTGATAAATTGTTTCCGCAATAGTTTGCTTTTGGCTTTTCATTAGGTGCAGTTGAACAATGACTAACACCAGTATTTGCAGAGCAGCTCCGAATCCAAGTATATACTCGGCTTGAAGTGGCTCTATTGAAAATTGACTTTGCAACCAAGGACTCAGCAATAGCGATAGCAATCCTCCCAAAAGTACCCCAAGCATGCAAACAAGAGTAAACTCTCCGGCAACGGCAATGCTTTGTTTACGGTGACTGATCCCAAGCGCACGTAATATTCCCATAGTTTTTTGTCTCGCCACAAAGTTAAACTTTACGACCCCCCAGACAGTTGCAAAAACCACCAACATAAATGCCCCCATCACAGCAGATAGCATAGCGCTCAATGCAAAATCTTTTCTCAGTCCAGCAGCGCGATAGCTTGGTAATGCGCCGCTTTTTGCTATTACTCGCTTTAGCGCTTGCTGTTGCAGCGCATTCTCCAGCATACTTTGTGCTATCGCGGTGTCTGTATCTGGCGCAAATTTCACTAACATCGATGTCCACTTGCCCAGCTTCACTTGAGGTAACACGACCACAAACTGGCCTCGTGTAGATTTAAAGTTTGCGCCCACCAGCGGATCAATCACTCCTACTACGGTATAGCTACTATCACCTGCGGTGATAACTTTGCCAACAACAGAATATTCACCAAACAACTTGAGTGCGAGCGCCTTGTTGATTAAGGCCACACTGGTATCTTCATCACTACTGACCACATCATTCGAAGTAAAGTTTCTACCTGCAATGATGTCCACCGCCAGGGTTGGGACAAACTGCTCATCGGCATAAAACACACTACTGGTTAATTCATCATTGCTATTGGGCTGCTGTAACTTCAGCTCAGGACCGCCACCTCCAAATGGCACGGGGGTCGCAAAACTGACAGTCTCCACTTCAGCCATCGCTAGTAGTATTGCCTCATCCTTTTTCGCTTGCATATCATAGTCAACATCCTGTTCAAGGTACTTGAGCCATACCGAGAATGTTGTTTCACCAAAATGAGGCGTGTGCTTTATCTCTCCTTGTGCTTTATTCAGCACTGCTGCGGCATTCACCATCACCAACAAGGCTAAGGCAATAATAACGGCCATCAACAAATAAGGGAGTTTTCGATACGCTAAAAATTGAAGTGTTGTTTTTATTATCATTTCTTACCTCTGCACCGTTAACCCATCAGCATTACAGTACTTACCTATTGGCAATGCACTGGCCAAGAATACACCAATAAAGCATGTTGCCACTGCCAACATCACCGGCACTACATTCATATTGGCGACCTGTGCATAACTGCTGCCATACAGAAGCTCCATGTAAGACAGCCCTATTGCTATAAATATCACGCCTAGCAAACATCCAAGTGCAGTTAAAACACTTAACTCCGCTAACAACAGTTTTATGAGATATTGCTTTGATGCGCCTATGGCTCGGTATACGTTTAAGGCATGTTGTCTTGAGGCATAACTTGCAAAGAGCAACCCTGCAACACAGAGCAAGCAAATTAATAAAAATACAATCGCCAAAAAGAGTAGAAATTGACTATCACTATTAACTACTTCGTTTTCACGCAACCATTGAGATGGGGTCAGTAGTCTAAATTTATCTTGACCGCGTAACATTCGGCCAGATTGGTGTAGCGCGTTTGCATACCCAGCCACACGCTGCTCATAGGCTTGCATTTGTGCGCCACTGTCAAAACTAACCCACAGCTGTAACCAGATAATGGTGGTATTAAACACGTCCTGAAAACCACTCAGCGGCTCATTGCGCCACCCTAATAAGCGCCCGTGTGGCAAGACACTGTTTTTAACTGCGGTAGAAAATGGAATGAACACGCCCTCAATATCTGAGTATGGTGCTACATGTAAATCGTATATCTTAGGTGTCATGCTAAATTCAAACAGCACACCGACAACCGTATAGGGACGATTATCTAGCATTAGCGTTTTACCAACGCTATTTATACCGTTAAATAATTGCGCGTTTGCTTGTTGAGACAAAACTACCACCTCAGTTTCATCATGCTCATCTTGCATAGACCAAGCATTTCCATATCGAAATGGTATCGCAAATATGGAAAAAAAGTCGGGGGTGGTAGCTCTGGCTGTGAATTCATAGATATAAGGCGAATCAGGTACTTGTGACACGAGCTTTGAGTCGTAAGTTAAAGCACTTTTACCCATTTCGTTCAGTGCTGCGAGCTGCTTTGCATCTTGATAGCTCAGAAGCGGCGGAGAAAAGTCAAACTCTTTGTCTGGACTCCAATCATCTAACAACACATATCTTGTAGTGTGCTCAGCATATGACATTGGATTACTAGACATGACGTGATACACAGAATAGGTAGTGCCAAATGCCCCAAGGCCGGTGGCGATAAGTAATATAACTAATGCACTAATCAAACTCTGTGACTTAAGGTTATTAACTAACGAGCCTAACCGCATGAAGCTAACTCCTGCTGCTGAGACTCTATGATATTACCGTCCGACAACATAATTTGCCTCGTTGCCAACTGTGATAAATGCTCATCATGCGTCACCATCAAAATGGTGGTGCCCTCTGCATTAATTTCTTTCAACAGTTTCATAATTTCCATTGCCATTTGCGAATTCAAATTCCCTGTTGGTTCATCGGCGAGGATAACTTTAGGCTCTGAAATCAATGCACGCGCAATCGCAACCCGTTGTTGCTGACCTCCAGAGAGCAAGAAATGCTTATGATCCATTCGCCCTTTTAGTCCCATCCTTTCCAGCTGATATACCGCTTTTTCTTTTGCTATGGCAGAGGAGACACCCGCTATTTCTAGCGGCAACATCACGTTATCTAGCACCGTCATCTCAGGTAATAAATTAAAATTTTGGAAAATAAACCCAATATATTGATTTCTCAGCTGCGAAAGCTGTTGGTCTTTCATTGTTGCAACGTCTGCTCCCGCTACTTGTAAGCGCCCTGACTGAAACTTCTCCAACAACCCGATTGTATTTAGTAACGTTGTTTTTCCTGCACCGGATGGCCCAACGATAGAAACAAACTCTCCTTCCTCAACTGCAAATGACAGCGAGTTAAAAACCTGCGTCTTAATATTACCGACTTGATAATACTTTCCGAGTTCACTGGCTTTGATAATGGCTTTTGACATCTTACTTCCTCTTATTATTAACCACCCAAAGACTGATATTTAGGTCTTCCTACCGTCCATAGCAGTTTACTGAATAAAATAAATACCAAGAGCCATAGTAGTTGTAACTCAATTGCACTGAGCCCTGTGACACTTTGGCTTGGTAAAACTTGTGAAATTGGTGCGTGAAAAAGTGCAGCAAATGGAGAATAAAGGGCTATTTCTCCTAGCCATTGAGGCAAAATACTCAAAGGTAATAACTGACCTGAGAGCAGCATCATAAAGCTAAATAAAATATCTCTTAGCCCAAATACCTTTTCCAACCACAATGATAGTAGACCAATAACCTTTTGAATTTCAATTAATAGTAATAAAGACAACCATGCTGAAAACGTGAACATCACCCAACTAAAGACGCTACTTTGCTGAGGGGCGAGCCACACTGCAATGACCAGTACAGGCAAGGCGAACAGGGCATCAATCCCAGGTCTGGACAGGTTTTTTATTGAGATTAGCGTTAAATAATTGAAAGGCCGACAAAGGAATTTATCCAGTCCTCCTTCATTAATATCACTCCATACTTGATAGTTCACAGTATATGCTGATGATAAAAATGAATTGATAAAATGCACTAAAAAATAATACATGACGATATGTTGCAAGCTGTAACCCGCAACTGAGTCAGTAAAGTGAAATATCCCTTGCCATAACATGTAAATAATCAACAACTGCAATGGATGCGATAACACCCAAGCGTACAAGTTTGTTCGAAAGTGGGTTGCTTCTTTTAACTCTAACCGGAGTAATTGTAATACGCTCATCTTACCCCCCTAACGAGTCGTAACGGCGCAAAGCGCAGCGCCAAAGCCAGACAAAGCCACATAGCCAGAAGAGTAAAATAACTCCCTGAATAATCAGCATCGAGGCTGGCTCGTCATACATTCCAACAAGAAACATGACCGGTATAGATGACACTAAACCAATGGGCAAAACATAAATAAGAAAGTGCTGTAATAATTTAGGAAATAAAGTGATGGGATAGCGCTGAAAATCGCCAAAACTATTGATTAAATAAAATAACCTGTCCACATTACCAAACCAAAATGCACTCAGTGCAATACAACCCTCCATCAGTACCAGCGTTAAACTGCCCACCAAAATAGAGATTGAAAAGTACACAAAAGATAGCGTAGTAAACTGGTAGTCATACACTTGGTCCATAAAGAAGAACAAAATGCTACAAGTTAATAATGAATGGCCCGCAGCCCAAATCTTGGTATCTTCAGCTAGTAACGCTAACAAAGGGGAAACTGGACGACAAAGGTATTTATCAAGTTCACCGTTGATCACCTTGCTACTCATGGTAGTGAATCCGAAAAATAGCATTCTGATTGAAGAAAATATTAAGCCAACCAAAATAAGTAGTGCCAAGCTCCCTTTGTCCCACTCACCCAGTGGTGAGTCCAGTTGTCGTAGTAACGCATCCCAAAATAAAATAAAGATCCCCTGATAGATAAGGATGTGTATGATACTAATAATAAAATCACTACGAAATACCGATAAATCTTTGAGTGACAACTGCAAGAAGCGAATAAAAACCATGCTATTCATAACGTATTTCTCGCTGCAGTCATAAAGTGATGAATGGCATGATCTAAGCTCGGTGGAGAGAGGTTGACGTCTTTCACGCTAGGGTGAAAAGCCAGCCGTGACAGCGCTTCTTTCGCAAGTTCAGTTGAGGTCTTTATACGATAGTGATTATCTTCTATTAATTCGTATTCGAACTCAGACAACAACTGGCTATCAAGCGCTGAGCAGGTTTTAATTTCTAATACCTTAACGTGCTCCAATGACAAGATATCCGAGGTTTTACCATCAAATAGCACTGCGCCTTGCTCCATTATCACACTGCGCTGACAATAGTGATGAACATCTGCCATATTATGAGATGTCAGCACGATACTCGTGCCTTCATCTCGATTAAGTTGCAACAAGAAGTTCATCAAATTGAGCCGCGAAACCGGATCCATGGCAATGGTTGGCTCATCCAGAAAAATAAGCTGTGGCTGATGTAACAACGAAGCGACAACTTCAGCTTTCATGCGCTGACCCAAAGAAAGTTTTTTCGGTGGCGACGACAACAAATCTCTGAGTCCAAGCAACTCGCTGAGTTGCTCAATGCGACGCTCACTATCTTGGCGGCTGAGTTTGTAGATAGAGGCATAAAGCCGAAACGACTCAATGATAGCCACATTCCACCACAGTAAGCTCTTTTGCCCAAACACGGCACCAATTTTCTTGGTGTACGCTTTGCGCTCTTTAGATGGGTGATGCCCAAGTACCGTAAGCGAACCAGCATCAGGCTGCAAAATCCCTGTGAGTAATTTCAACAATGTTGACTTGCCTGAACCATTCGCCCCCAACAGCCCCACAAACTCACCTTGCTGAACGGATAGGGAGACGTTATCAATAACATTGATATTCTCTTTTGGTGGTGCAACAAATTGTTTTATCGCCGCAATAACCCCAGTTTGGGTCGACGCCAAAGGTCTTGAAAACGTCTTACTCACGGCATTTGCTTTTATCACTTCCATATTTTACACCTCAAAACATTTCCACTGGAGGTTCAGGTAACTTTGCACATAAATAGTCAGGCGCATAAAGTCGGCCATTAATCAATTGAGCGCGGTAATAGCAACGTTGACGCACATTGCATTGCTGAAAATGATCACAGTCAAAACATGGCGTCCCCTCATACTCTTCTCGTGGCGGATCTAGCAAGTATTCCAATGCTTCACCATTCCAGATATCGCGAATAGAAGATTCTTTCACGTTGCCAATTCGAGCCTGTTGATAAGGCATAGTGCGATCGCATGTCGCACACTCTCCATCAGAGCCGATTACCAGTGCCGTCTTACCACCCGCGCAAGAACCAAAGCCAGGGATCGATACAGACACTTCTCTTTCACTCTTCACGGAGATGTTGCCTATTTCAATATCAGGGTATTGTGCTGATATTTCGTTAACAGCATTAACTAGCCACTCTCGTTGCTGCTGATTAATTAGCAGATCATCATCATGTTTATGTTCAGAACGTAAATAGCTCGACATGCCAACATCTGTAATACCCTTTTCTTCAATGAGGTATCTCAGTAAGTCTGGGATCCCATCAATATTCATGGCCGTCACAACAATATTAGCGCGAACATTCAAATCATATTTCTGACATAGCTCAATAGTTTGGTTAATTTTTGGCAGCCAGTTTTTTACTTTCACAATGGCATCAGCAATTTTTGGGATTTTGCTATCTATACTGACCTGAAGCGTATCTAACCCCGCCTTTGCTAGGCGCTCGATTAAACTCTCCCGTAGTGGCATTTTGGTTGACACATCTACGAATACATCATGCTCAAGCAGGTACTCAATGATCTCTATCATGTCTTTACGTAAGAAAGGATCGCCACCATGCAAATTGACATACTTCACCCCAAGTGCAACACACTCAGACAAAAACTTAAATGCCTGCTCTGTTGTGAGTTCATTTGGCGCAATTTCATTGGCTTTTAATGTCGGGATAACACAATAAACACAATCAGCAGGACAACGATTTGTTGTCATCCACACCACAGTATTGGGCACCTCTAGTTTATTTTGCCAGGGTGTTGGCTCGGCTTGATATATAAAGTCCTCGGCATCATAACGTGCATTAAGCTCAGTAAAAGCATGGTCTTGCACGTCGATAAAGTCAGCCGTTTGAACAAGCAAATCGCTGATGAGCTGCTGCGCTTCACCTTGCTCAAAGTCAAAAATTTCCATCAATCCATCTCGGATATCCGTGGTACTGTTTTCACCAGTACTCAGTGCAAGCACCAACGCGTGCACCACAGATAAAGAGGCAAACTTCTCTCCCTTATCGACAGTAAATAAGATGACGCGATTGGACTCTTTGACTAGTCGTGATTTATCTTTTAGCTTTAAGAATTGATTAACAAACACTTTTCACCCCCACCATATATTTGCATGCCCCTTCCTGTGGGCCATATAATGTTCCCGTTGACATGTAAGCACCGTAGTAGCAACGTCCGCGAATATTACAGGTGTCAAAACTGTCACAGGTATAGCAGGGAGTGCCTTTATACTTATCTCTTGGTGGGTCTAACGATTCTAATAAGGCCGTGCTATTCCATGCTTCAAAAACACTTTGATTCAACACGCTGCCAACTATCATGTCTCCGCCAGGTAGCTTCTTATCGCACTTGGAAATGTCCCCATTGGGGTAAAACAATAATTGTGTACGGCCGTTATGGCAGACAAAGCCGTCAATATCATAATCGATGTCTTTTTCTATCTGTTCAGAGCGATAATACACTTTCAACTTTGGCTGGGTGGCTAAAAAAGTGTCAACCGCATCGCGGACTTCGTGCATTTGTGCCACTGAGGCGTGTAAATCATCATCATGACGCTGGAGGTTATCAGAGTAGGTATCAATCGTGATGGAGTGAGCGCCAAGTCGCTCTAGAGTTTCTAACGTTTCAGTATAGGCATGAGCATTAAGCGAAGTTAACAGTGACTTCGCGTGCACACGTATTCCTTCTGCGACCATATTCTCAACGGTTTGGCCGATTTTCTTGGCAAACCCACCAATTCCAGTGAGTGACTTCGCGGCCTCTTTTTCTAGGCTATCAATGCTGAAAAACGCATCTTTCAACCCAGCAGCTGCAAGCTTTTTAGCATTCTCTACACTCACAAATTGTTTACTGATGAAGTCAGGAGTTAAACCGTGTTGTAACGCATATACCATGACTTCATAAATATCTTCACGTAGTAACGGCTCACCGCCTGTCAGTAGTACTTCTTTGCCACCAAGCTGCGCGGTTTCTCTAATCAATCTTTTTATGACATCAATATCAACAGAGGAATCTTCCGTTTTACTACTTAGCGGTGCACCTTGATAACAATACACGCATTTACGGTTACAAAAGTCAGTAACAAGCCACTGTAAAGTCATCGGAAATGGCGAGCGATTACCTTTAAATACGGTTGTTCTAGTCGTCAGTGGTGTATGTTGACTTAGCGCTCGTACTTGTGTTCGGACAGCCTCTTCATCAATAGTAATACCTGAAGGCTCATGCTGCTGTGAAGTAAAGTGACGTTCAAAAACCACATCAACATCATCTGTAATTTCTTGTGCATGTTCTGGCGCAATATCAAAATGACGCGGTAAATCTTCCACTATTTTTTCAACTGTCCACTGCTTATCTAACAAAGACAGGATATAGACAACCAAAGGGTGTAACTCAATACTAGGCGCTTCTTGCTGTCCCGCGATGGGAAAGTAATCAAGCGAGTAGCTATCTGCGTGTTGGTGAATGACACCAAGTTTTCCAAATCTTCTCATCGCCATCACTCCTACGCATTAATTACGTGTACATCGATCTCATTACTTTTATGAAATTCACCGATGGGACAATAAAGATCTGGCGCATGAATAGTGCCGAACTTCCCTTTAGCTGTAACGGTGCAACGACCACGGACGTAGTTGCAGTTTCGAAACAGATCGCATTTATAACACGATGTGCCTTTGAAAAATTTACGACTTGGAATGACTATCTCTTTCATTTTTTCAGAGATCCAAATATCCAGCAAACCACTTTCGTTTAAATCACCAAAGGTATTATGAGGTCCAGGTGGTATATGTTCACACTTAACACACAGTCCATTTGGCTGAACGGTGATCCCTTTTAAGCCTTCCATGCACCCTTTGGTTTCGGTCGCTTCTCGTAAATCGAAGTTAAATCCGAATTTTGCCTGCGTATACCTCTCTTTTAGGCTTTTTACTGTGACTTTTAGTTGTGCTTCTTGTTCGTCACTCAGCATAAAACTAGGCTCATGGCGACCACAGGTTTTCCCATATACATCAATCACAAACTCTCTCACTCCCATGGCATAGGTCTGAGAAATCAGCTGCTCAAGATTGTCTACATTAATCGCCGTCATGACTGGCCTTAGTACGACTTTAATACCATTTTCACAGCAAGCGTTGATGGTCACTAGCATGTCATCTAAAGCACCTTCAACACCAACTAGCTTCTCGACCTCCGCTTCGACTACTGAATCTAGACTGACATGAAGCTCTTCTAGGCCGGCTTTTACTAACCGTGCCATCATGTCACCTTCTACTCGCATTTTTGTAATGACTATTGGAATAATATTTTGATCTATCGTATGCCCTATGACTTCTGGCAAGTCTTGGCGCAGTAAGGGCTCTCCTCCGGTGAAGATCAAGCGATTGACACCTATCATTGCGGCTTCGTCAATTACTTGAGTAACGCGCTCGAAAGGAAAAGCAATATCACGAGCAAATCCATCCGCTACAAACTTGGCATCTTTATAGCAGTACTTACACTTACGGTTACAATCTTCCGTGACAACCCATACGATAGCTCCCGGTGCATCCTCGCGACGGTTAACGATGAGTGTATCGTCTCCTTCGAACAAAAAATCCTCAGGGTTATGAGAAAGTAATGAAGTGTCGGATAAAGGCGTGTCGGTAAAAAACAACGAAAATCGATTAAGAAGTGTTTCGACAATATCAACCGCTGCTTGCGGTTCAATACTCATGACCTCTGCTATTACTTGTGCAACTTTGCTTTTGTCGTTCTGTCCATCAAATAACACCATAATGAACGCTTGAATTGGATGTATTCTAATTTCGGCTTTTGACCCATTTGGTAACTCACGACAAAGAACAACTAACCCCTCTTCTTCGCGTGGCACAAATTGAATATCCTTTTTGAGCAATGGAACCATTGCAAACCCCTTATTATTGTTTTACACGGCGCGGTATTTTCCCTAACAATCACCAAGTGACGGTTGATAATCATTAAGATAACGGTGAACAACAGCACCAATCTATTGATAAAACTGATGCTGTATTGGGAGCGGATTGATGACATCAGTCGTCTAAGCACTCTCCCTGAAATAACTCAGTGCGGTCTTAACCCACTTTGTTACTTCATTTCTTGCGAGTTACCACCGCCACTGAAACTACAGCAGCTTGAGCAACCTTGTGTACGCATAATGCTTAAAGCATCTTTGCTTACTTGAACTTGTTTTAGTTTTGATAATTTCTTTAGTTTTTGAATACTCATTATTCTTCTCCGAATAGTATTTATCTCAATGCTAAGTACAGTCCCTATCCACCATTGAATTAACATGCCGACCAACATAGTGTGTGACGGCTTGTCGACACAAAGAGAGTAGCGGCGACTGGCTTAAGGATGCTTACTGAATATTTCTCGCTTCTTGTGAGTTACCACCTTCACTAAAGCTACAGCAGCTTGAACAGCCTTGAGTACGCATGATCTGCAGTACTTCTTTAGAAGCATTGATTTTTTGTTTTTGTGCAATTTCTTTAAGTTTGTTGATAGACATTTTTGTATTCCTTTAAATCTCACCCATCTTGTTTAAAACAATGCACGCTGGGTGATAAAACATGCACTGCTATTTGGAAAATCGATTTAGCTGTTAGGCGCCTCGGGCGAAGGCTCTGATGATTTACACTGACCAGACTCGGGACATTCACTACAGCCATTTTTAAACCACTTAATCTCATTCATTTTTTGCTGTTGAAGTATTTTGGGTTGAGATAGCGCTATTGATTTTAGTTTCTCGAATCGCTTCATATTCACACCCCAATAACAAGCGTTAATCTTTGTGATAATTTATGTTTCACAAACAAACTTATATCCCTTAGAATCATTAATGGAATAACTAAATCCTAATTTTTCAAAAACCGAAACGTACGACATTGTTTTATATGGTTTTATTTTTTAACTCTTACAAGAATGACAATTATGAAAAGAATAATCTTGTTAAAGGACGAGCATAAATTATGTATAGAGGAAGAATTAATAGAGCTAGAGCCGAAGGTTTTTGAAGTTTTAGAGTACTTATATAACAATCAAGATCGATACATTAGTATCAATGAGCTACATGATGAAGTATGGGCCGGGGTGCTTGTCAGTGACGCTGCTGTAAGGCGTTGCATTAGTAAACTTCGTCAAGCATTTAAGGACGACCCTAAACAACCACACTTTATCCAGCATGTATCAAAAAGAGGATATAAGCTGGTGTGTAATGCCAACACCTGTAAAACAACACAGTGCCCTTCACAAGGGCATGGCAATCACCAATGTTCACAGTGGCAAGCAAAAAAGTCGTCTCATCTGTCCCCCTATTTACTGTTGCTTGCATTACCCCTATTGGCGTTATTTATTCCACTTTCGCAACAAACCTCTATTTCAACTCAACCACTAGTACAAACAACCGTAGGCGCAGATCAGCTGTCATTTGCTGAGTCAACTTCGGGGCTTTCTGCCTATGCAGCAAAGCTTAATGGAGAACAGGATTATTCCATCATACTGAGCAATCAAGGCACAGGTACAGAAAGTGTCATCATGGAGAACGTTAATTGGCCTGATGCAATGGCATTTTCTCACTCTGGTGAGCGTTTATTTATCTCTGATGTTGTGAAAGGCAACTCGACTATCATCGAGTATAATATTCAAACTGGTCAAACGCGGCATATTATTGACCCTCAATTTCTTATTGCTGATATTTTCCTTGGACCAACTGAAGACACCTTATACTTTCTCGGCGCTTCACACGCACAAAGTGCGTTTCATCTTTATCAGTACAGCCATAAAACAGGCACGATTGAGGCGGTAATTAAAAATGCTGAATCCTATATTAACTTTTTCGCAGGCGCAGTTTCGACACAGCAAGATAAAATCGCGCTGCTTGTTTTCGATAGCTTAGCTGAGCACTCTTATATAGAAATATATGACCTTCGCAGTTTACAACGTATCGGGTTAGTGCCACATTCAAGTAAACTGATAGACCTTGACTGGCGAGACAACAACACCCTCTTAATCGCAACAGAGCAAGGCCTCATAGAGCACAACTTAGAGCAACAAATGCAAACCCATCTTGCCGATGATTTTGTGTACATGTTGAGTTATCAGCCTCAGAGCCAGCAGCTTCATATGCTGTCAGAGCTAAAAAAAGGGGCGTTCTTTTTGGAGCTAACACTACCTCTTAATAGTACTCCAAAACGTAAGCTGTATCACTTTGATAGCGACATTCAATCACTTATCAACATAAGTGATGACGGTAGCTTTATTGCCAAAATTCAACATCAAGATAATACACAAATAGTCAAGTTTCAAAGCTCAATGCCAAATAAGAAAGGTGTTTTATTGCAAAGCACAGATAAATTAACCGACCTGAGCCACGCTCGTAAAGCTCAAGCATTTGCAGTCAAACAAGATAAAACCATTATAAAAGTTGACTACACTCACTCCTCCCCGATAACTGAGTCTATCCGCCATACTGCGACCCCTCACAGCGTAGTGATCGCCAGTGATGGGAAAGCCGTTTATTTTACCGCTAAGTCAGACTCCCAGTGGCTGGTATATCGCTGGGAGCATAACGAGTTGACGCATCTCTTCAGTGGTTTTAAGTTTGTGCGAGAATTTGAGGGAAACTTATTGCTGGCGAATATAGAAGGTGAGCTATTTATCAAACCAAAAGATGCAAGTATTCTTCCTCTACATACTAGAGCAGTATTAGAATCCAATTCAGAAATACAGCTATATGAAGATCTGGTCATCTGGACTGAACATGATTTATCACGTGTTAGCTATCATCAACTCGATATATCAAAAACCGAACCAGAGCACAAAAAGTTTGAGCTACCGTACGACTCAAGCGCTACTAATTTTTACATAAGTAACAGAAACAATGCGTTAATCATCAAAAAAGGCGCTCAGACCCAAAGTAGTCAACTGATGGCTCAGGTAAAAGTTACAAAAAAGTTCACTCTTAATTATTTATTGGAAGCGTTAGAAATGTAGAGATGTGGTGGTAGCAAAAAACAAGGAAAAACAAATGAAAAAGCTAACTGCCATTTACATCATATCTCTGTTCTTTACCTCAATGACCCAAGCTAGTTCTCTTGGTATGAAACAAAGCGAGCAAGTACTACCAACACATAAGTACAACAGCACTCTACAATCTGGTATGTGCCTTGTGACACCATGGAAATGCAGTAATGACAAGTGATCTGAGTTTGGAATAACAAGGTGTAGTTACGTTGTTGTTATTCCGTCTCTATAAAGTAGATAACTCAAGCTTTGAACAATAAAGTTTCTCTCAATCCAATATTGTTCAAAGCAACTGCTTATTACGCTCGAGTTTCCAGCCAAGCTTTATATAACGCATTCTTTTTCAGTCCTAGGTATTCAGCCGCAACCCCACATGCTTTTTTAAGTGGCATTTCGGACTCAAGTAACGCAATCAACTTACTTGCCTCTGGAGTCAGAGCTTGCTCATCGCGCTCCTCACCAGGTAGCATCAATACCAGCTCACCTTTTTGCTTTTCTGGTGTGTCATGCAAAAAAGTGATGAGCTCTGTTACCGTACCACTAAAAAAAGTTTCATACGTTTTTGTTAATTCTTTTGCAAATACTACCTTTTGTGTTTCGCCAAGGGCTGCTTTCATATCTTCGAGGCTGGCCATAATCCTATGGGTGCTTTCATACATGATGCTGGTGATCCCTGACGTCACAACCTCTTTAAAAAACTGCTGACGCGCTTGGCTCTTTGCTGGAGTAAAGCCGACGAATTGAAATTTATCGGTTGCGAGCCCAGAGCAACTCACCGCAGCAATAGCTGCACATGCCCCAGGAACAGGGGTGACATTTGCCCCCGCGTCACGACATAAATTAACCACCGCATAGCCAGGATCGCTGATAAGGGGTGTGCCTGCATCTGAAACCAGCGCAATATCCTTGCCTTCATTAAGCCAATCCAAAATTTGCTGCGCTTTTTGCTTTTCATTATGATCATGTAGGGCAAAAGTTTTTGCTTTAATACTAAAGTGGCTTAATAATTTACCCGTATGACGAGTATCTTCAGCAGCGATTAAATCAACTTGACTTAATACTTTCAGTGCACGTTCACTGATGTCCTCTAAATTACCTATTGGTGTTGCAACAATATAGAGGGTGCCGATTTTATTTTCGTTGTGAAGATTAGCCATTGAGCTCTCCAATGTCAGTCAGTAAGATGTCCACTTAGTCGTGAAATAGAAGGTTTGCCAGTGCAGTTTAAAAAGATAGCGCTTTTAGTTGCCATATTGTCGGGGTTATCCGCCTGCAGTACAAGCACAAATGTCACCAAATTGCCTCAACAAAGCGAAACAGCAACCACCATCAATCAGACAGATGATAGTGCTGCCTCACTCTTTGCCAAAGCAAAAAGTAAATCTGGCATCACAAAAATTCAGCTACTGTACGTAGCCAGAGACGCTGCGATTGAAGAAAAAAACTGGCTCATGCTAGAGCAGATAAGCTTGGCAATGGGAAGCAAGGCCAGTGTCGATCACGTACAAAATAAATTATATGTAGCCTATGCTCGTAAAGAGCTGAAGCAATATGAAAGCGCCTTGGCTATATTGCATACATTAGAAGGAAGGTTAAATACACCTGAACACCAAGCATGGTATGAATATCTACTCGGTAGCATTTATGCTTCACAACAACTTCCTAAAAAAGCGCTCGTTGAATTTTTCAAAGCGGCAGACATTGCTCAACAAAACAACCTTAATGTCGCTGGGCTAGACGATGAGATTTGGCGAGCCCTGCAACAGCTATCTAGTTATGCACTAGAGCGATTTGATTCTGGAAGCGTATTGCAACGTGGCTGGGTCACATTGGCTAAATATCAGCAAATTTATCTCGGCTCTAGCATTGAATTAGACCAGGCTATGAATAACTGGCGCCGTCGCTTTGCTAACCATCCAGCCGCAGCCTTGCTACCAAAAGATCTACAGGGTGCAGTTGCACTAGAGCCTTACGATGTAAGAAAGCTTGCGGTACTCATTCCACAATCAGGAGCAAGCGAGCGCCTTGGTACCGCGCTTAAAAATGGTTTTTTAGCAGCAACGGATAGTAGCACCATTGAAGAAGTTTTTTTTATTGATGAAATGTCGTCAGAGCAAGATATTCTGGCACAACTGGCCAAAGCGAATGCGGACTTCGTTATAGGTCCGTTGCTGAAATCTAACGTCGAAAAACTGGTTGATAATCCTGATTTCTCTCTCTACCCAACACTCTTTTTGAACGCTCGAGAGAGCGTTACCCCGCGCACTAATGAGCAGTACTTTTTTGCGCTAAACCCTGAGCATGAAGTCGAGCAAGCGATGAAGCACTTTTTAGCTAAGGCATACAAAAAGCCAATGCTACTGGCACCAGCTAGTGCATCGGGCAAGCGTTTAATTGAGCACTTTGTTGAGGGCTGGAAGCACTATTCTGAAACTGCACCTGAGATTGGCTATTACACGAACAGCGAAGACATGGCTGAGGTGATCACCGACCTACTTGAAGTCGATGCCTCAAAAGCCCGTACCAACGTAATCAAAAACCTCTTTCGTAAGGAAGTAAAAAGTGAAACTCGCTCACGACGCGATATAGATGTGGTTTATATCTTAGGCGATGCGATGGAAACGCGCCTACTTAAGCCTTATTTAGATGTGAATGTAAGTACTTTTGCCAATAAAATTCCTCTGTACGCAAGTTCACGTAGTTACAGTAAACAAATTGATGTAACTGATAAAGGGGATTTAGAAGGGCTTTATTTTACTGAACAGCCTTGGATGCTACCAGGAGCGATAGATAGAAACGCCATTAGGGAGACATACCAAGCGCTTTGGCCTGAGCAAGCTGACTTGGAGCAACGCCTATTTGCCATGGCATATGATGCGACTAACCTTATATCAGAGCTGCGCCAACTTGCTTGGTTATCGGGTAAAAGCTTTGAGGGCCTGACCGGGCAGCTCAGCATCCGTGATAATGCCGACATTGTACGCAGCCTCAGCTGGGCACAATATCGCAACAAGCAGATCCGTTTAGTTAGCTTGGATGAGCAACCCCCACTGCCATTGTTTATGCAAAAAGAGGAAGCACAGAGCACCTCACTAATAAGATAGGATTTTGTATGTTTAAGGGACTATTTAATAACACACGGAATAAAGGCGAACACTTTGAGTTAATTGCGGAACAATACTTGGTAAAGCAGGGACTAACACCTGTAACGAGAAACTTTCATTGCAAGTATGGTGAAATTGACCTCATTATGAGAGAAGCGCAAGTGTTGGTGTTCGTCGAAGTTAAATACCGTGACAGTAAAAATTTTGGTGGTGCAATTAATGCACTTTCCAAAACTAAGCTTCAAAGATTAAAGCGTAGTATTTATAATTACTTGGCACAACACAATTTGCATAACACACAGCTGAGAGTCGACTTTGTTGCAATTCAAGGGGTAGCTCCTTCTGAAATAAACTGGATTAAGAATATTTTTTAGCATGCAAGAATCTATTAAGTCTATATTTACAGAATCAATTCAAGCGCAGATTGCCGCTGGGGAAGTGCTACCTAAGGCCCTGGAGATGGCAGCAATGACAATGGCGCAAAGCCTTATTAATGGCAATAAGATAATCTGCTGCGGCGCGCCAAGCAATCATATGCTAGCGCATCATTTGGCAACAATACTTAGTAACTTTTATGAAACAGAGCGCCCTTGCCTACCAGCACTCGCACTGACCAATGAACAGTATAACTTAGCAACACCCGAAAATGGCAAAGCGCGAGAGCGCTTTGCCAAACAAGTACGTGCTTTTGCACAACCAGGTGACTTACTTGTCGCATATGCCATTAATGGACAAGAAAAAGCAGTAATTGGCGCGGTTGAAGCCGCATTAACTCGAGATATGAAAGTGATAGCATTAGTCGGGGATGACGGCGGAGAATTAACAGGCCTACTTGGCCCTCAGGATGTAGAAATCCGGATACCCAGTAAGCGACCTAGCCGGATCGTTGAGTCACAACTATTTAATACTCACTGTCTCAGTGAATTAATTGATGCCATTTTATTCCCTCAGGATGAAGTATGATGATGAGAATAGCTTCCTTACTTGCCGCGGTATTACTCTTGCAGGGCTGTGCCGCTGCTGTGGTAGCAGGTACTGCTGGCGCAGTATCCGCTGCCAATGACAGACGCACGATTGGTGCGCAAATTGACGACAATAATATCGAGATTAAAGGCACATTGGCGATTAAAGAGGTTAAACGTCTTGCCGATCATGCCAATATCACACTCGTTAGTGTCAATGGTGTTGTACTGATGATTGGTCAAGTAGCCAATCAAGAAATGAAAACTGAAGCCGAACGTGCATTACACAATATCGCGGGGGTCAAGCAAGTCCATAACCAGCTTAGAATAAGCACCAATATAGGCATCACCACAAAAACCCATGACACTTGGTTAACTTCTAAGGTAAAAACCAAACTATTGGCGGCTGATGAGGTCAATGGTGCAAATATTAAGGTGGTTACTGAAAACTCAGAAGTATTTTTGATGGGTTTAGTATCAAAGCAAGAAGCCAACTCAGCTGTTGAGATAGCTCGTCACATTAATGGCGTCAAACGGGTGGTTAAGGCCTTTGAATATATTTAACCTGAGCTTCGGATAATTAATGCCTTTCTAGCAGTTAATTTTAGCGCTAACTGCGTTGAATTCACTTCCAATAGCTCGCTATTGGTACGTAAATTTGCCTTGTTATCCCCAAAACTCTCTGGCTAGAGAAGCGAATAGTTTAATGTGGTCTTAAAAGCAATGAGTTAGCTCATTCCTTATCTAAATCTCAGGTTATTTAACCTGAGATTTAGATATTAGTCTTAATACTTGCTCTACTTGAAAGAGTGACCAATAACCACATGGTAAAGAGCATAAAATGCTGACATAAAAAAACCTGCATTCGCAGGTTTTTTTATTTTATTACTCTAAGATGCGAGCCTTTCTTCTTTTCTGGCTCAGGTTTAGCGTCAAGCTCTGGTGAGACTTCAGTCTCTTCTACCAACTCTAACGCTTCATCTTCAAAGACTTCTTCTTCAGGCGTGAATACGGTGCCTTCACCATTTTCCCGTGCATAGATAGCCAATACAGCACCATTAGGCACATACACCTGCATAGGCTGTCCGCTAAAGCGCGCATTAAAGCTGATTGCATGGTTATCCATGGAAAAGTTCGTTACCGCCGACGGATTCACATTCAACACAATTTGCCCCTCTTGAACAAATTGTGCAGGAACCTGTACCGAGGGATAGTCTGCATTGACCACTAAATGTGGCGTACATTCGTTATCTACTATCCACTCGTAAAAAGCGCGGAGCAAGTAAGGACGATTAGACGTCATTACGATCTTATCTCACGCTCAGCATCCGTTAGTGATGCTTGGAATGAATCACGCTCGAATAAACGTAACATGTACTCTTTAAGCTCTTTGCTTCCAGCGCCATTTAGTTCAATACCAAGTTGTGGTAAACGCCATAACAGTGGTGCTAAGTAGCAATCTACAAGACTAAATTCTTCACTCATAAAGTAAGGCGCTTCAGTGAAGATAGCCGCAACAGCGAGTAAAGCTTCAGTTAACTCTTTGCGAGCTTGAGCAGCATCGTCACCACCGTCACTAATCTTTTCAGCTAGTGAGTACCAATCAGTTTCAATACGATGCATCATTAGACGACTACGACCACGCATTACCGGATATACAGGCATCAGCGGAGGGTGCGGGAAGCGCTCATCTAGATATTCCATAATGATATTTGCTTGATACAAACCAAGCTCACGATCGATTAGCGTAGGTACAGTACCATACGGATTAATCTCATGTAACGCTTCCGGTAAGTTGTCCTTTTCAGCCTGATGAATATCAACACTTACACCTTTCTCAGCAAGTACGATACGTACTTGGTGACTGTACATACAGTTTGACCCAGAAAAAAGTGTCATTACAGGGCGCTTATTGGCAGCAACGGCCATGCCTACCTCCATTAAAAAACTAAAAGTAATTAAATCACTTTAAACAGCAAAAGGGGCGAACGCCCCTATTGCAAAAACTACCTTTGAATATTCAAATTAATGAACATCTCTCCAGTATTCTTTCTTCAAGAAGAATGCCAAAATGAAGAAGATAACCAAGAAGCCAATTACTTTGATACCTAGCGCTTCTGACTGTAGGCGAGATGGCTCACCAACATACGCTAAGAAGTTTGTAATATCTCGAGCTGCTTGATCGTATTCATCAACACTCATCTCACCAGTACCATCAGTCTCTACGCCAACCACTTTAGTTACTGTCTGACCATTTTCTTCCACTTCTTCAGTGATAGGTGTTGGTAAACCCTGTAACTCTTGTAATACGTGAGGCATCCCCACCAGTGGGAAAACAACATTGTTTACACCAAATGGGCGAGAATCATCTTTGTAGAATGACTTCAAGTAAGTATAGATATAGTCCGGTGACTTAACGCGAGAGATAAGCGTTAAGTCTGGAGGAGGAGCACCAAACCACTTAGCGGCGTCATCCTGATCCATTGCGTTCAATATGTGGCTACCCACTTTTGAACCATCAAAGATAAGGGTTTCTTTACCAATTTCGGTTGGAATACCAATATCTCTGAAAGTACGCTCATAACGCTGATACTGCATTTGGTGACAGCCTAAGCAGTAGTTCATAAATAGCTTAGCGCCACGCTGCAAAGATGCGTTATCAGTTAAATCATTATTTGCTTCCATCAGCGGTACTGACGGGCCAGCTGCCATCGATAGTGTTGGCAACAATGCGAATAAACCGATTACTAGCTTTTTCATCATTTCGTCAACCTCGTTGGTAGTGGCTTCGTTGTTTCATTCTTCGAGTACACGAATAGTAAAACGAAGAACATGAAATACGTCACAGTACAGATCTGCGACAAAATTGTCGAGAACGTTGTCTGCGGTGTTGCACCTGCCCAACCTAGGATTAAGAAGGTAACAACAAACTGTGCGATGTTCACTTTATGGAAACCACAGCGGTAGCGAATTGAGCGAACTGAACCACGGTCAATCCACGGTAGCAACGCTAACACTACGATCGATGCACCCATCGCCGCTACTCCTAATAATTTATCAGGAATTGCACGTAGAATCGCATAGAATGGTGTGAAGTACCATACTGGGAAAATATGCTCAGGTGTCTTAAGCGGGTTCGCAGCTTCAAAGTTTGGCGCTTCAAGGAAGAAACCTTTCATCTCTGGAGCAAAGAATACAACAGCACAGAACAAAATTAAGAAACCAGCAACACCCAGCACATCTTTTACTGTGTAGTAAGGGTGGAACGGAATTGCATCCACAATATCTTTCTTACTTGTGTAGTACTCGTGGAACTTGAACTTAGGCTTGTCTTCTTCAGCTACTGAACCTTTCTTGCGCTTGATCTCAACGCCATCAGGGTTGTTAGAGCCAACTTCATGCAATGCTACAATATGCAAAAATACTAAGATAACCAATACCAGAGGAAGTGCGATTACATGTAATGCAAAGAAACGGTTTAGTGTCGCACCTGAAATTACGTAGTCACCACGGATCCACTGTGTTAAATCTTCACCAATTACTGGGATAGCACCGAATAGTGAAATAATTACCTGAGCCCCCCAGAATGACATCTGACCCCATGGTAATAAGTAACCCATGAAAGCTTCAGCCATTAGTGCAAGGAAAATAAACATACCAAACAACCACAGTAGTTCACGTGGCTTTTGGTAGGAACCGTAAATCATGCCTCGGAACATGTGGAGATAAACCACCACAAAGAAAGCGGATGCACCGGTAGAATGTAAGTAACGCAATAACCAACCGTATTCAACATCGCGCATGATGTATTCAACAGACGCGAACGCACCTTCGGCTGAAGGTACGTAGCTCATGGTTAGCCAGATACCAGTAACAATCTGGTTTACTAGTACTAGAATGGCAAGCGAGCCAAATAAGTACCAAAAGTTAAAGTTTTTTGGTGCTGGGTACTGTGCGATGTGCATATTCCAGACGCGAGTCATAGGAATACGATCGTCAATCCAATCAACAACTTTACCAACAACACCCGTATTTGCAGCTTTATCTACTTGACCAGACATTATGCAACCCCTTCTTCTTCACCTACCAAAATGGTAGTGTCGTCAATAAAGGTATACGGAGGGATTTCTAAGTTTAGAGGTGCAGGTACGTTTTGGAATACGCGCCCTGCCATATCAAATCTTGAACCATGACATGGACAGAAGAAGCCACTATCAGTACCTTCAACTAACTCACCAAAACTACCATTTAAGAAGGTTGGTGAACATCCCAAGTGAGTACAAATCCCAACCGCAACGAAGATTTCAGGTCGCTTAGAACGATACCCGTTCTGAGCTGATGCCAACTGTTGTGGCTCTTCTGAGTTAGGATCACGAAGATTACCTTCGTGTTGCTTCATTTGTTCTAGCATTTTTGGTGTACGATTAACAATCCAAACTGGTTTGCCTCGCCACTCAACACGAATAAGTTGTCCAGACTCAAGCTTGCTGATATCTACTTCTACAGGCGCACCTGCAGATTTAGCTCGCTCACTTGGATTCCAGGACGCAATAAAAGGAACAGCAGCTCCAACCGCACCAACGCCACCTACAACAGAGGTAGCGATAGTTAAAAAGCGACGTCGGCTGTTGTCTACAGGCGCATTGCTCATCCACTTATCTCCACTTGATTCCCAACACTTGCTATATTGAGAACATCAGTTACAGCAGGTTAATTTAAGAAATTACAAAATAGACGCGATCATAAATAAATACCTTGATTAAAACAAGGTTATTCCAGATCCATGCCCGAATAAACCGGAAGAAAGTCATCTATGATTACTTCGAGCATGGAACCGCGTATTTATAATATCGCATCTGACACAACAATATACTGACTAAGATCAACCCCCGACTAAGGATACGCACCAAATCGCATGACTGGATCTCAGGTCTTTCTACTTGCTCCGCCAATTGTAGCAAAAAAAACCGTCAAGTTACCGTTCGATTTGCACTAATTATTATATTTATTGAACTTTTTTAATCTGACACGATATTTTTAGGCAAAATTAAGCGGAATTTTGTAACAGTGCTCACTTTGATGTGAGTATTGAGAGCATAGAAAACAAAAAACCCAGCATAAGCTGGGTTTTTGAATTCTTGAAACGTAATAAATTAACGCTTTGAGAACTGTGTCTTCTTACGTGCTTTCTTAAGACCAACTTTCTTACGCTCAACTTTACGAGCATCACGAGTAACAAAGCCAGCTTTACGTAGAGTTGGACGTAGAGACTCGTCAAACTCCATTAGTGCACGTGTGATACCGTGACGGATAGCACCCGCTTGACCAGTTGTACCACCACCTGCAACAGTGATGTATAAGTCAAACTTTTCTGTCATTTCAACTAACTCTAGAGGCTGACGAACAACCATGCGAGAAGTTTCACGACCGAAGAACTCTTCTAAAGAGCGCTTATTGATTACGATGTTGCCAGTGCCTGGGCGTAGGAATACGCGAGCACTTGAACTTTTACGACGACCTGTACCGTAGTATTGATTTGCCATGATAGTGCTCCTTAAATGTCTAGAACCTGAGGCTGCTGTGCAGCGTGGTTGTGCTCGTTACCAGCGTAAACTTTAAGTTTACGGAACATTTCACGACCTAGAGGACCGCGAGGTAACATGCCTTTAACCGCTTTCTCGATGATCATTTCAGGCTTTTTAGCTTGAAGTTTCTCAAAGTTGATAGACTTAAGGCCACCTGGGTAACCAGAGTGAGCATAGTACATTTTGTCCTGAGTTTTGTTACCAGTTACAGTAACTTTCTCAGCGTTGATTACGATGATGTAGTCACCAGTATCAACATGTGGAGTGTACTCAGCTTTATGCTTACCGCGAAGGCGACGAGCGATTTCAGTAGCGATGCGACCTAAAGTTTTACCTTCAGCGTCAACTACGTACCAGTCACGTTTTACAGTTTCTGGTTTAGCAACAAACGTTTTCATTATAAAAATCCAAAGTTTTCAATTTTAAAACCACAGGCAGTCCTTGGACTACCGCTCTACTTGTATTTGCTTTAACCCCTTCGAGTTGAAGACTTTTTTGCCGCTCAAGTCAGTGGCTAAGCCGACGAGGGCAATAGAACGCAACGTGGCAGGCCGCGGATTATAGCAAGCCTTCTGGGTGAAAACCAGCGCTTGATGTTTTTTTCTACAAGAAAATCTCAAGAATTTTGAAAAAAATCAAAAAGACGAAAAATCCGTCAGTGCGACGTTGCGGGTATGCTGCAAGCTGCGTTTACAGTGCCTTTCAACTGACACCCCACACAGCGCTGCAACATAAAAAAATGCACACCTTAAGCTAAGTGTTCTCTCGCAAGGTACTCATGCGACTGCATCTCTTGCAATCGACTAACACAGCGTTTGAATTCAAATGTGAGTGTACCCTCGCTGTATAACTCTGTGATCGGTGCAGCAGCAGAGATGATAAGCGTCACATTGCGCTCATAAAACTCATCGACTAAAGCAATAAAACGCCGCGCTGCATCATCGTTTTGCTGCCCCATTTGCTTCACATTAGACAAAATCACTGTGTTGTATAAGCGGCTGATTTCCATATAGTCAACTTGGGAGCGCGCCGTTTCGCAGAGTGCCGAAAAGTCAAACATCACGATACAATCTGAGACCATACGAGTTTGGATCATTCRCCCTTCAATTTCTATCGCTTGGTTTTCTTGGCCCGGTTCAGGTGATAATTTACTGAAATACTCGAATAAATTTTTATCTGCTTGCGCATCTAACGGGCTGTGGAATATTTCAGCTTGCTCCAAAGTACGCAATCGATAATCAATACCAGAATCTACGTTAACGACTTCAGTGTTTGCCTTTACCAAAGCAATTGCAGGTAAGAATCGTGCTCGTTGCAGTCCATTTCGATATAACTCATCAGGAATGATATTCGAAGTCGCAACCAATACAATGCCTCGCTCGAACAAGGCTTCCATCAAACCACCTAACAACATAGCGTCTGTTATATCTTGAACAAAAAACTCATCGAAACAGATTATGTCAGTTTCTGCTTTAAAAGTATCAGCGATACTTTCAAGTGGGTTTTTAACATCTTTGAGCTTTTTTAACTCGTTGTGTACACGATGCATAAAACGGTGGAAATGCACGCGCATTTTACGCTCTGTTGGCAATGCGTCATAAAAAGTATCGACAAGGTATGTTTTGCCTCGCCCAACGCCTCCCCAAAAATACAAGCCCTTCACTTTTGGTTGCTCAGCTTTGCCAAACAGGCGCGAGAAGAAACTCTGCTTGACCACTGGCTGATTGATAAGATCATCGTATAAGCGCTGTAAATGCCTTACCGCATTTTCCTGTGCACTGTCATATTGAAAATCATCACGTTGTAGATCTTGCTGATATTTTTCCCAAGGCGTCATCGACTTAAATATTTTTTACGATTTGTTTGTGGGTTATATTAACACGACTGCATTCACAGCGTATATTTAACTCTATCAGAGTTTTTATTTTTATTTGCCTTAGGGCATACAGGGAGAAACCTATGACTACCGTTACTTGGCTTGGATTACTGATCATTGTTGCCGTGGCTGCATTTTTTCTTGGTGGTTTTGTCACTAAGAAACAGTTCAAGCATGACGAGTTAGAAGTGCAAGCACAGCAAGCAAAACATGACTTGGAGCAATATCGACAGGATGTTTCTGACCACTTAGCTAGCACTAAAAAGCTAGTGAACAGAATGCAAGACAGTTACCAACAACTGCTAACTCATGTTGAAGAGACCAATCAGCTACTAACGCAAGAACGCCCTTCTCATCCTGCTGATCCATTTTTCTCAAAGGAAACTACTGAGCAATTACAAGCTTCTCTTCAAGCTCGTCCAGAAAGACGACGTAAGCAAGATCCGAGCTTTGAAGTACCTCCTAGTGACTACGCAGAGGGCGAAACTGGGTTATTTTCTGGTCAAAAAAAAGAAAGTGAGCAAATTAAAGCCTCTTGATGAAACTTTTTGTAGACCCCATAGTCTTTAAAAGAAGTTATTGATTCTAGGGGCTAGTTAGCAGCCCCTTACGAACTATATAAACGCTAATAGCGGAGTACTTCACGACTATGAAATTTAATTTATCTTTGTTATCGGCCGCTTTACTTTCTTCAAGCCTGTTGTTATTACCACAACAGAGCGTGGCCAAACTTCCTGTTGCCGTTGATGGTCAACAATTACCGACACTTGCACCTATGTTGGAAAAGGTCGCGCCGGGTGTTGTTAGTATTCAAGTAAAAGGTGCAAAAGAGGTGCGCCGCCGTGTTGACCCATTTGACTTTTTCTTCGGTCAACCCCAACCTCGCAGCCAAAAGCGACCTTTCAGTGGATTAGGTTCGGGTGTCATCATTGACGCAAATAAAGGATACGTGGTTACTAATAACCATGTAATTGATGATGCCGACGAAATGCTGGTAACTTTAAAAGATGGCAGAGAATTTGAAGCAAAGCTCATTGGTAGCGATGCAGAATCTGATATCGCGTTGTTGCAGATCGATGGTGAAGACCTTACAGAAGTTAAGTTGGCGGACTCAGACAGATTAAGAGTGGGCGACTTTTCGGTAGCAATAGGTAATCCATTTGGCTTAAGCCACACAGTAACCTCAGGTATCATCAGCGCACTTGGCCGAAGTGGCTTGAATATAGAAGGCTATGAAGACTTTATTCAAACCGACGCTGCTATCAACCAAGGTAACTCTGGGGGAGCGCTTGTTAACCTCAATGGCGAGCTAATTGGTATTAATACCGCTATTCTTGGCGCATCCGGTGGGAACGTAGGTATTGGCTTTGCTATCCCATCAAATATGATGAAAAGCCTAGTCGATCAAATCATTGAATACGGCGAAGTGCGTCGCGGCTCTTTAGGGATCCATGGTCGTACTCTTGATGCAGGTCTTGCTAAAGCACAAGGTTTTGATGTTAAGCGCGGTGCTTACGTAATGCGCGTTGTTGAAGATTCAGCTGCAGATAAAGCAGGACTAAAAGCCAATGATGTAATTGTCAGCCTCAATGGTGATGAAGTCGAAAGCATGGCAGAGCTTGCTAGCAAGGTTGCCACTTTAGGTGAAGGCCGAGAAGTCAGGCTGGGCGTTTATCGAGATGGCAGAACCAAATTTATTGACGTAGAACTTGGCGGCAAACAAGAAGAGCAAGCCAATGCTGAAGATGTGCATCCAAACCTTCGTGGTGCCGTGCTTGAAAGTGGCGAGCGTGATGGTAATGCAGGAGTCGTAATTACTTCAGTTGAACCTCGCTCTCCTGCGGCTCGCGTCGGTCTCGAGGAAGGTGATGTGATCATGCAAGTGAACCGCAAGCGTGTCACCAGTGTCAAAGAGATGTCCAAACTAATTGATGGGATCAGAGGCAATATTGTACTTGGGATCAAACGCGGCCGTGAAACCGTATTCTACCTAATTCAGTAACACGTTGACCCAATATTAAAAAATGAAACACAGCGAAGCTTGTCGCTGTGTTTTTTTTTGTGTCATTATTAGTAGTATTAGATAACGATAAATATAAACACGCGTGTTCAAATTAATTAAATTCATTTTTCCACCTCTACTAGCTGGACTTGGGATAGCGTTCATCATCATTTGGTTTAACCCTGAACTCAGGGCAAATCTACCAACACTCGAAGCGCCCCGTATTAAATCTCAGCATATGAGCTTTGCCGATGCTGTTGAAAAAACAGCTCCTGCTGTGGTAACGATTTTTTCTGAGGGGTTTAGTACGCAGCCAAGGTATCAACGCCAAAGCACGGTTCGAGAGCTCGGCTCAGGTGTTATCATGAGTCGTGACGGCTATATTCTCACTAACTACCACGTAGTGAATAATGCCGATCAGATAATTGTATTGCTTCCAGATGGCCGCCAATACAGTGATACTCAACTTATTGGTTTTGACACCATTACGGATTTAGCGCTACTAAAAATTCCTGGTGAAAACCTTCCCGTTATTCCAATCGACCCGAGCTATCAACCGCGGGTCGGGGATGTCGTGCTTGCCATTGGTAACCCGCTCAATATAGGACAAACGATTACACAAGGGATTATTAGTGCGACCGGCAAACAAACGCTGACAGAGAGCCAGTTTAATAGTTTGCTGCAAATGGATGCTGCCATCAATGTTGGTAATTCAGGAGGAGCGGTTGTCAACTCAAACGGCGCACTTGTTGGGATCACCTCAGCGCAGTTTCGTACCCGCCTCAATATTGATATTCAAGGCATATCTTTTGCGATCCCTTATGATCTCGCCATGGATGTAATGCATAAACTCATCATGGACGGTAGAGTTATCCGGGGTTATCTAGGGTTTAGAGGTACACCTGTTGATAGCACAGGAAAAAGCGTCACCGACCTTTACACACCAATCATCGGCCTAGCCGTCAGTGAATTAGATCCATTGGGACCTGCGTGGCAAGCTGGTATGAAAGAGCATGATATTGTGGTGAAAGTCGGTGGGGAGTCTGTCACTAACCCACAAAGAACGTTGAAGCGAATAGGTAACACAGCCCCAGGCACAGAGCTCGAGTTTGAAGTGTTAAGAGCAGGTCAGCGCCTTACTATTACAGTTGAAGTCGCAGAGCTAGAAACGGGACTATATTGACCTGAACTCAGGTTATATTAAGCAAAAAGCGTCCAAATGGACGCTTTTACTCAGACTATTAAGTTCAAGTTTTACGGCGCTTTATATTAGCCCCTAACCGACTCAATTTATCTTCTATCTTTTGATACCCTCTATCAACATGATAGATACGGTCAACAATGGTCTCACCTGTAGCGACGATCCCTGTGAGGATCAAACTTGCTGATGCACGTAAGTCCGTTGCCATTACTTGTGCACCAGACAAAGAGGCAGTATCGCCACAAATCGCTGTATTCCCTTCTAAGCGAATATTCGCTCCCATGCGCTGCAATTCTGGCACATGCATAAAGCGATTTTCAAAGATGGTTTCTGTAATTGTTGCGCTCCCTTCTGCTACTACGTTTAGTGCAGTAAACTGAGCTTGCATGTCTGTTGGAAACCCTGGATGTGGCATAGTTTTAATATTTACCGCTTTCAACGCGCGCTGACGCATGTCCACATAGATACTGTCGTCATTTACTTCAACGATAGCATTGGCGGCTCGAAGCTTTTCAAGAACGGGTTCAAGACTATGATAGTCCGTGTTTTTACAAAGCACCTCACCCTTTGCCATTGCCGCTGCAACGAGGAAAGTCCCCGTTTCAATGCGATCAGGAAGGATCTTATGCTCACACCCGCTGAGATGTTCCACACCTTCGACTTCAATTCGGCTAGAACCTGCACCACTTATCTTTGCTCCCATAGCAACCAAGCACTGGGCTAAGTTGATGATTTCAGGTTCTCTGGCAGCATTTTCTAATACGGTTTTACCATCAGCAAGTGTGGCAGCCATCAGCAAGTTTTCGGTCGCACCAACACTGACCGTTTCCATGAAGATCTCTGCACCACGCAATCGCCCTTCTGTCGTTGCATGAATATAACCATTCTCAACTTTGATGGTTGCACCCATTTTCTCTAGGCCTGAAATATGTAGATCAACAGGACGAGCACCAATAGCACAACCACCGGGTAACGATACCTGTGCATTACCAAATCTAGCCACCAAAGGACCGAGCGCCAATACCGATGCGCGCATCTGCTTCACCAGATCATAAGGAGCAAGCACATTGTTTACCGTCGCGCCGTTGATTTCAAGCGTGTCGCCATCCCACTCCACTTCGGCACCTAGAGTCTTTAGTAATGCTTCTGTCGTACCGATATCACGTAAGTGCGGTACATTAGAAAAACGGCTTTTACCTTCGCCTAATAGCGCAGCAAATAGGATAGGAAGGGCTGCATTTTTAGCCCCAGAAATAGTGACTTCACCGGCAAGAGTGGTGCCACCTTGGATAACAAACTGATCCATTGCGGCACCCCGTTATTGTGGAAGAATAAATTTACGCTCTTTTTGCCACTCATCAGGCGTGAATGCGCGAATGCTCACCGCATGGATAGTCCCATCTTTGATGGTATCCATTAGTGGTCCATAAATTAACTGTTCCCTTTTTAGCCTTCTTAATCCGTCAAAACACGTTCCAACAGCAATGACTTCGTAGTGACTACCGTTTGCTTTTACGATAATTTCGTCAAGCGATAGCGCATCTTTTAATAAAGTTTCGACTTGATTTGTTTCCATTAGACTCACTCAAATAGGGTTGTCACCTGCCCCAACTCCATTAAATTTTGTAGTTGCTCAGGTGTATTTCTCAGCTCGAGACGAATGTCGCGCTGCTTTAATTGACCTAAAGAGTGAATTAACCAAGCTAAGCCCGCGGTGTCAACCCTTGAGACCTTAGAAAGGTCAAAATAGACGGTTGATTGTGCATTTTTCAGCAATTGAACGATAGCCGACTGTTTCAGTGCGCTTGGTAAACTCGCTCTTGTTAGTTCACCAGTTAACACGATTTCACCTTTACTTTCGGTGAATGAAATTTTAGGCGTCACCATCATCCCCTCTAAATTGCACAGGAAGCTTGCTCTTTTTGTCCAACAACTGGATCACATGTTCAATACCTTGTTGGCGCAAGATACCATGTAACTCACTTTGTTTGGCATCTAATAGGCTGATCCCTTCTGCCATCATATCAAAGGCACGCCAATCATTGTCTTTACCGCGCCTAACTTTAAAATCAATTTTAATATCCGGTTTACCAGCCTCAACTATTTTTGTTTTTACAATAGCAATATCTTCTTTATCAAATGGCCGGTGTTCACCGAATTCTACTTTTTGATCTTTATACTGAGTAAACACACCTGCATACGTTGCTACTAGATAGCTTTTAAACACCTCAATAAAAGTTTTAATATGCTCAACTGCAGCTGCTTTTTCCTGTTTATCTTCAATGTTACGTACTGTTTGAATGTAGGATCCCAAAACGCGATATGCGGCATATTTGTAATCGATGTAAGGCAAAAGCTCTTCTTCGACGATAACACGTAGGTGCTCTTTATCCTTTTCGATAATGCTCTGCTCTTTTGTTACACGCTGAAAAGTTTGTGCTGCAACTTGCTCAACCATTTTATATGGATCGCTTGAGTCCACTTCTTTTGCCTGCAATGACATCGTAACCATAATGGCAACCAGCCAAATCAGGCATTTGGTATAAAGATTCATTAACATATTTACTCGCTCCCTTGATTAAATAGGAACTGACCAATCAACTCTTCTAATACAAGCGCAGACTTTGTGTCTGTGATCATATCGCCGTCTTTAAGCGCTTTTGTTTCCACCCCAAAGAGAGACTCAAGATCAACACTATCTTCGCTCGTCACTTCTTGACCTAAACACTTTTGCTTAGCTGACTCAGCGGCAATTACTGGAGAAATACCAAGATATTGCTCACCTAAAATGCCCGACGTTAATATAGAAACTGATGAAGTATCAGAAAACTGACATTCATAGTTTTTGTCGATACTCATCGAAACCACAGGTACAAATTCCTGCGGGTGTATCTGAATGCCATCAACACGGCCAATAACAACTCCGCCCACTTTGATTGGTGCACGTGTTTTCAGTGAACCGATATTCTCAAACTTAGCTTGCAGCATGTAGGTTTCACCATTACCACTCAAGCCTGAGTTTGCCACTTTGAGCGCTAACATGATAAATGCAGCGACACCCAACGCTACAAATAGCCCAACTAAAATTTCAATTTTCCGTGTATTCATTTTTTAAAACCTTTTAACTTGAGAACATAACCGCTGTTAATACAAAGTCGAAGCCAAGTACAGCCAGTGAAGAGTGTACTACTGTCTCTGTCGTCGCCTTACTTATCCCTTCAGATGTAGGGACACAGTCATAGCCTTTGTACAACGCGATCCAAGTCACCAATAGTGCAAATACGAAGCTCTTAATAAGACCGTTTAAAATATCTTTTTGGAACGATACCTGTGATTGCATGATAGACCAGAAGCTACCAGAATCGACTCCTAACCAATCCACCCCAACCAAATGTGCACCTAAGATAGCGATTGCTGAAAATATCAACGCAAGCAGTGGCATACTGATAAAGCCTGCCCAAAATCGTGGTGCAATAACGCGCTTTAATGGGTCAATAGCCATCATCTCTAAGCTAGATAATTGCTCAGTTGCTTTCATTAAACCAATTTCAGCAGTCAGTGCACTACCCGCACGCCCAGCAAATAAGAGCGCCGTAACAACGGGACCTAACTCTCTTAGTAGACTCAACGCCACCAACGGCCCAAGGCTATCCTCAGCGCCATATCCTACTAATACGGTATAGCCTTGTAGCGCTAAAACCATACCAATAAATAACCCCGAGACCATAATAATCAACAGTGACTGATGACCTACCATGTAGAGTTGTTTGATTAATAGCGGCGTACCTTTGCGAAAGTTAGGTAAACTAAATAACGCCCCAAATAGCATATTGGTTGCACGACCAAGAGCAGCAAAGCGACTTAGTGTTTTATGACCTATTCTTTGTAGAAAATCGACCAACTCTACTCTCCTTGCAACAGTGCTTGTTGATAATCAGGGGCATTGAAGTGAAATGGTACGGGGCCATCGGCAAGCCCTTGTAAAAACTGCTGCACTAGCGCTGAGTCATGTTTTAGCATTTGCTCAGGCGTCCCTTCACCTATCACGCCTTGCTCAGCGATAATGACAACATGATCTGCAATACTCAGCACTTCTGTCACATCATGAGTCACGATTAAGGATGATAGACCTAACACTTCATTTAGTGACTTAATTAGACGTACCAACACCCCCATCGAAATCGGGTCTTGCCCAGCGAATGGCTCATCATACATGATAAGTTCGGGGTCAAGCGCTATTGCGCGCGCTAGAGCGGCACGCCTTGCCATGCCGCCAGAAAGCTCTGCTGGCATTAAATCCTTTGCACCACGCAGACCTACTGCTTGCAGCTTCATCAATACCACTAACTGAATGAGCTCTTCTGACAATTCCGTGTGTTCGCGCAAAGGAAAAGCGACATTGTCAAAGACACTCATGTCGGTGAACAAGGCGCCGCTTTGAAACAACATGCTCATGCGAGTTCTTGCTTGATATAATTCACTACGGGACATGCTTGGGATACTGTTTCCAGCAAAAAGAATATCACCACTATTAGGTTTTAACTGGCCACCGATCAATCGCAGCATAGTCGTTTTACCTATGCCACTTGGCCCCATTATTGCGGTGATTTTGCCTTCTGGTACGGAAAAGCTCATGTTTTTGTAGATGATCCTTTCACCCCTGGAAAAGGTTACATCCTTGATTTCTACAATTGATTGCGACAAGTCGCTCTCCAGATCGAGACTATATTCATCGGAGTATGATACTTTTTTTTCAAACAAGATGGAAAATCGTTTTGGTAAAATTTTGTAAGTCGTTAAATGTGACGGTTTGCTTATACTTTCCAAGGCGCATTTGGTAGTATCTAACGAAATTTTAATCCTATTGGCTAGAGGTTCATGGTTTTATCGTTTGTTATTCTCATTCTTGGCTTTATTGCACTGGTTTGGAGTGCCGACCGCTTCGTTTTTGGCGCAGCAGCTTTAGCTCGAAACTTTGGTGTACCAACATTAATTGTTGGCTTAACCATTGTCGCCATGGGCTCTTCAGCCCCCGAAATGATGGTTGCTGCACAGGCCGCTCTTGCAGATAAAACAGACACAGCCGTTGGTAACGCCGTAGGTTCTAACATTGCCAATATACTATTAGTCCTTGGGATCACCGCCTTACTCCGACCGCTTTCGGTTGGCTCAGGAATTTTACGTCGAGAAATGCCACTTCTTATCATTGTTTCCTTGGGAGCTTGGTATATTGTCAGTGACAATAACTTTAGTTTTGTTGAAGGTATATTACTGCTTATTGGCTTCGCAGCATTTCTCCTTACCTTAATTATCATTACCAAACGCAGCGGCAACAGCAATGACGATCCTTTCGTTAGTGAAGCGTGTGAAGAGGTGCCGGATAATGTCCCCACACAAAAAGCTATTTTTTGGCTTGTTGTTGGTATGATTTTGCTCCCCGTTAGCGCCGATTATCTGGTGGGTGCAGCTGTTGATATTGCAAAGTACTTTGGGATGAGCGACTTATTGATTGGGTTAACTATCATCGCGGTAGGAACCAGTTTACCTGAACTCGCAGCCTGTGTAGCTGGCGTATTAAAAAATGAAGACGATTTAGCGCTAGGTAATATCATTGGTTCGAATATTTTTAATATCCTTGCGGTACTGTCTATTGCGGGGATCATCAATCCCTCTGTATTAGATACCAATATCGCGGCTCGTGATATATTTATTATGCTTGGTGCAACACTATTGCTACTTATTATGAGCTTAAGCATTACTGGTAAACGTCGTATCAACCGCTTTGAAGGTGGTTTGTTACTCGCCTGCTTTATCGGATATATTTACTACATCATTTAAGGAATACACGTGACAACGACCCCATTTATTGAATCTGCTAATCAAGTGTTTGCTACTGAGCTTGCAGCAATAGAGGAAGTGCAGCAGTTTGTCGATCAACAGTTTGAGCAAGCTTGTAAAATAATGTTTAATTGCCAAGGTCGAATTATTGTTATTGGTATGGGTAAGTCAGGTCATATTGGAAATAAAATTGCCGCTACACTCGCCAGCACAGGAAGCCCTGCTTTTTTCGTGCACCCAGGTGAGGCTAGCCATGGCGATTTAGGTATGATCACCAAAGATGATGTGGTTTTGATGATATCAAATTCAGGTGAAACCCAAGAAGTTATCTCAATCTTACCGATAATTAAACGTTTAGGTGCACCTGTGATCTCTATGACAGGCAACCCAAGCTCAACCATGGCTCGCAACGCCAGTGTTCACCTTTGCGTTAAAGTGTCAAAAGAGGCGTGCCCACTAGGATTAGCGCCCACAGCAAGTACCACAGCAACGCTGGTTATGGGAGACGCATTAGCTGTTGCTCTACTTGAAGCCAGAGGATTTACTGCCGATGATTTCGCGCTTTCTCACCCGGGAGGAAGTTTAGGCAAACGACTATTACTCACAGTCGCTGACATCATGCACAAAGACAGTGCTATTCCTATGGTCAGAAGCAACTGTACCGTCAAAGAAGCCCTTTTCGAAATGTCTGCAAAAAGTCTTGGAATGACAGCGATTGTCGACGAGCAGACACAATTGCAAGGTATTTTTACAGACGGTGACTTGCGCCGTATCATAGAACAAAAAGTAGACATTCACACAACGCCAATCACACAAGTTATGACCGCAAAAAGTACCACCGCACGTGCCGATATGCTCGCTGCTGAGGTGCTAAATATTATGGAAAATAAACGCATCAATGGACTAATTGTGGTTGACGAGAATAATGTCCCTGTAGGTGCATTGAATACCCAAGATTTACTTAGAGCGGGAGTGCTATGATGCAGTTTAGCGACCTTTATCAAGATATCTCAACAGATGCTTGGCAAAAAGCAACTCAAATTAAACTCTTAATTTGTGATATTGACGGTGTATTCTCTGACGGACGCATTTATCTAGGTAATAACGGTGAAGAATTAAAGGCATTCAATACCAAAGACGGCTTCGGTATCAAAGCGCTAGTAAACTGCGGTATTGAGGTTGCGGTCATCACAGGTAGACATTCACAAATAGTTCAGCAACGCATGACTAGTTTAAATGTAACGCATATTTACCAAGGTCAAGAAAACAAGCTAGTGGCATATGAAGCACTAAAAACGCAGCTTAACCTGAAGGATGCAGACATTGCCTATATTGGCGATGATGGCCCTGATCTGCCAGTGATGGAGCAAGTTGGCTTTGCTGTCGCCGTGAATGATGCACATCCGCTGATAAAACGCATTGCCCACTATACCACTTTGATGCCGGGAGGCTTTGGCGCCGTCAGAGAGTTAACAGATCTGCTCATGCTCAGCCAAAACCACCCTCTTACCACTACAGGGTCAAGTACATGACTGTGCTTCGTGTCATTCTGCTCATTACTTTTAGTGCGCTGATGATTTGGCTGTGGTCGCCGATGTTTAACGCATCAGAAACCAACAAGAAAAGTGACGATGAACCACTTGCTAAGCCCGATTATGTGGCGACCGCATTAGAGCAGACTACCTACAGTGAAAATGGCTTACTAAACTACCATGTGACTGCTGATAAAATGGAACTTTATCAAGATCTTGGTTTTAGCCACTTTGCAAAACCCATTTTTACATTATATAACGGTGAGCAAAATTGGCAGATAAGCGCATTGGAAGCCACATTATACGAGAACAACACCCTGATTTTAGAAGGGGATGTTTTAGCAAAAAACCTCACACCAGACGCAATGATCAGTACTATCAATGCCGACAATGTCAGGGTTGAAATTAAACAAAAGTTGATGAAATCAGAACACCCCGTCATTATCACAGGCCCTAGCCTTAAAATTACCGGTAAAGGCCTACATGCAGACTTGCAAAAACAGCTGATTGAGCTCATCAACCATACAAAGACAATTTATTATGACCAGTAAAATAATTAACAAATTAGTTTTCGTCGGCTTGCTCGCAAGTTCCACTTTCGCAGCTGCTGCAGAGCAAAATGAAGTCATTATCGACGCTGGCCGTCAGCAAGCTCAACTGCAAAGTAACATAGGCATTTTCGAGCAAAACGTTGTCATTATTCATGGCACAAGAAAAATCAATGCTGATCGTTTGGAAGTGCACCGCCGCGCTGAGCTTGGTTCAAATAAGCAGCTACTAATTGCTACTGGCAACCCTGCGGTTTTTGAAGAAGCTCAGGCAGATGGTACAACCTTACGCGCAGCGGCTAATGAAATTCGCTATGATGTTGCCGAATTAAAATTAGTACTTACTGGCAATGCTGAAATATCGCAAGCGGGTCAAAAAAGTAGTGCACAAGTCATTACTTATCATATCGAAAAGCAACTCATTAGTGCCGAACGCTCTGAACAGGGCGACTCTCGGGTCAGAACAATTTTGGTTCCTGTTGAAAAGAAATCTGACACCAACGTGGAAAAAAGTGAAGATCCACAGGAAAAAGGTAACAATTCATGAGCGAGCTCAAAGCAACAGGCTTGGCAAAAAGCTATAAAGGTCGCCAAGTTGTCAAAAATGTAGGACTGAGTGTCGAAGCAGGTAGCATCGTTGGTTTACTTGGCCCTAATGGTGCGGGGAAAACCACTACCTTTTATATGATTGTGGGCTTAGTACCAAGTGACAAAGGCTTTATACAAATCGATGATGAGGATATCACCCTACTCCCGATGCACAGTCGCGCACGCCTAGGGATTGGATATTTACCTCAAGAATCATCCATATTTAGGAAGCTAACGGTATATCAAAACCTCATGGCTATTTTGGAAACCCGCAAAGATTTGTCTAAAGTTGAAAGAGAAGCTCAGCTGAATGAGTTGTTGGATGAATTTAATATCCAACACATCCGTGATTCTCAAGGGATGGCATTATCTGGAGGAGAGAGAAGACGGGTAGAAATTGCTCGTGCTTTAGCCGCTAACCCTAAGTTTATCTTGTTAGATGAACCTTTTGCTGGCGTTGATCCAATTTCAGTGTTAGATATAAAGACAATCATTGAGCACCTTAAAAATCGTGGGATCGGTGTACTGATCACCGACCACAATGTAAGAGAAACGCTGGACGTATGTGAAAAAGCCTACATCGTTTCACACGGTGAATTAATCGCCGCTGGTACGCCAGAACATGTTTTAGCGGATCAAACCGTAAGAGATGTCTACCTAGGCGAACAATTCAAGCTATAGTTAAGACGTAGTATTAATAACTGTTAAAAGGGATTGTTAGAGATACATGAGGCAATCATTACAGCTGCGCATGGGGCAGCAACTTACAATGACTCCACAACTGCAACAAGCCATACGCCTGTTGCAGCTTAGTACGTTGGATCTACAGCAAGAAATACAAGAAGCGTTGGACAGCAACCCACTATTGGAAGTGGAAGAAGGCGATACCGCTGACGCAGAAAGTACTGAACAACACAGCCAAGATAAAAATAATACGGACGATAGTCAGCAAAGCTCAGATGAAGCGCCTGTCAGCGAGTATGAAATGGACTCAGATACCGCCATGAGCAAAGAAACGGTTAGTGATGATCTTGCCATGGATGTGACTTGGGATGAATATATGAGTGCTGCACCAGCATCAAGCGCAGCTCCTTTACCTGATGATGATAACGTCTACCAGGGAGAGACTTCCGAATCACTACACGACTACCTAATGTGGCAGCTAGAACTTACGCCATTTAGCCCAACAGATAGAGCCATTGCTATTGCCATCATCGAAGCGGTAGATCTGTCTGGCATTTTAACGCTTTCCTGTGAAGATATTTTAGAAAGTATCAATGATGAAAACAGTGAAGAGCCGGTAGAGTTGGATGAAGTCGAAGCCGTACTTAAACGTATCCAGTTGTTTGACCCTGTCGGTATTGCTGCACGAAGTTTGCAAGAATGTTTATGTATTCAGTTAAATCAATTTGCACCTGACACACCGTGGATCACCGAAACCAAGATGATCCTGACCGAGCACATTGATTTACTTGCTAGCCGTGATTACCGTACCTTAGCGAAAAAAACACGCTTAAAAGAAGCTGAGCTAAAAGAAGTTATGACGCTGATCCACAGTCTTAACCCTAAGCCAGCTGCGAGTATTATTCATGAAGAGCCCGAATACGTCATTCCAGATGTGTCGGTAAAAAAAGTGAAAGGCCGCTGGGTTGTAGAGCTAAACCCTGATGCGATGCCTAAGATTAGAGTAAATGACCACTACGCTGCGATGTCGAGAACTGCTAAATCGAGTACTGATAGCCAGTTTATTCGCTCACACCTTCAAGAAGCAAAGTGGTTTATTAAGAGCTTAGAAAGTCGCAATGACACTTTATTGAAAGTTACCAATTGCATTGTGCAACAACAACAGGCATTCTTTGAACATGGCCCCGAAGCGATGAGACCTATGGTGTTAAACGATGTCGCAGAGATGGTTGATATGCACGAATCTACTATTTCTCGTGTCACCACCCAAAAGTACATGCACACACCAAGGGGCATATTTGAGCTGAAGTATTTCTTCTCAAGCCATGTCAGTACCGAAAATGGAGGTGAGTGCTCCTCGACAGCAATACGAGCACTCATCAAGAAGCTAATAGCTGCGGAAAACACTGCTAAACCATTAAGTGATAGCAAGATTGCAGATATTTTAGCTGAACAAGGAATTAAGGTAGCGAGACGCACGATTGCAAAATATCGTGAATCCCTAGCCATTCCACCGTCAAATCAGCGTAAAAGCTTGATATAAGACGTTAAACACAAGAAGGAAAAATGCTTATGCAACTAAATTTAACTGGTCGCCATGTAGAAATCACTGACTCTTTAAGAGATTATGTCACCAATAAGTTTGCGAAGCTTGAGAGGCACTTTGATCATATCAATAACGTTCATGTGATCCTTGATGTCGAAAAACTAGTTCAAAAAGCAGAAGCAACATTGCACGTAAATGGCGGCGAGCTATTTGCATCAACAGAGCATCAAGACATGTATGCAGCAATTGATGGCCTGATTGACAAACTAGACCGTCAAGTAATTAAACACAAAGAGAAGCTCACTCGACACTAAAATGAAATTAAGTGAATTAGTGAATAAGGACTGTAGCAAAGCTGCGGTCCTTTTTAGTAGCAAAAAACGTATTCTCGAATACATTAGCGAATTAGCGCATAGCCAAATCCCTGATACCAGCCAGCACACTATCTTAGATGCCCTTATGGCACGAGAAAAGCTGGGAAGTACAGGTATAGGTAAAGGGATCGCAATTCCTCATGGGCGACTTGAAGGTATTGATAAAATACTGGCGATGGTCTTGGTAAGCGAACAAGGGATCCCGTTYGAGGCGATCGACAAACAGCCTGTCGATATTTTTGTCGCATTCATCGTACCTGAAGGAGATAATCAACAACACTTAAAGACCTTAGCTGCGATTGCTGATACACTCAAAAATAAGTCATTTTGCAAAATGCTCAGGCAAGCAAAAAATGACGATGAGTTATATGCAGTGATCCAAGGTGAATTTGATGAGTGATGAAGAAAAAGGACTCGAGCTTATCATTATCAGTGGCCGTTCTGGTTCTGGTAAGTCTGTAGCACTTCGAGTATTAGAAGATTTAGGCTACTATTGTGTCGACAATATTCCGGTTAATTTACTCCCCTCTTTAGTTCGTAGTGTTTCTGACAACTACAACAAAGTTGCTGTTAGTATCGATGTCCGCAACCTCCCCAAAGAACAAGATGAGTTCAACGATATACTCGAGTACTTACCAGGTTTTGCTAAACCAATCCTGTTTTATCTAGACAGCGATGATCAGACGCTCATTAAACGTTTTTCAGAAACGCGCCGTTTGCATCCATTATCAATACACAACCTGCCTTTAGACGTTGCAATTAAAAAAGAGCGTGAGCTGTTAGATGTATTGACGACTAGAGCTGACTTCTTAATTGATACTACCGGCCTCAGCGTGCACCAACTGGCAGAAGATATTCGTGAAAAGATTTTAGGTCAGAAAAATAAACAACTTATCATTACCTTTGAATCTTTTGGCTTCAAGCACGGTATTCCAAAACAAGCAGATTACGTATTTGATGCGCGTTTTTTACCAAACCCGCACTGGGAACCAGAGCTAAAGCCATTAACAGGGCTAGATCAGCCGGTAAAAGACTATCTCTCAAGTCATAGCATAGTGCAGAAATTTACTTGGCAAATTCAAACGTTTGTCCAAACTTGGTTGCCACACCTTGAACGAAACAACCGTAGCTACTTAACCATAGCTATAGGCTGTACTGGTGGCCAGCACCKCTCTGTTTATTTAGCACAAACGATTGGTGAGCGCTTTGCAAAAACACACTCTAACGTAAAAATCCGCCATCGTGAGCAAGAGAATAATGTGTGAAGATACATTTTTAATCCAAAATAAGCTTGGATTACATGCTCGAGCAGCGACTGAACTGGCTCAGCTTGCCGTTCAGTTTGATGCAGAGGTGACTTTATATCAGGGCGATAAAAGCGCGTCAGCGGATAGCGTTCTGGCACTGCTACTTCTGGAGAGCAGCCAAGGTAAAGAAGTTAAAGTTGTGTGTAGCGGCCCTGATGCGCAGCCCGCACTGGATGCTATCGGTATGCTGATCCATAATAAGTTCAATGAATCAGAATAACTCCACACAACCGTAACAGGTATTGTGTCAGCACCAATTCATATAACATGTGCTACACTTCGATACTCAAGTTCAATTAAATAAGTCTCGCCTACTCGCCTGTAAACCTTGGTAGAACAAAGAAAACTGCGTTACACTGTAGTGGCTGTTAGCGCTAAAACTGGCTGCTAGAAGGGCGTGATACCAACTGTCTTAATACTTGCTCAATTTGAAGGGGTAAGCCTGACGCTAGTAACTGCGTTAAAAAACTCTTATTTAGAATAAATTAATGCTCCTAAGCTGAGGTTGATTATTTCGATACATGAGGCTAAACGAAGCTAGTATGGTATATCCCAGTTTTGAGTCGGTTGAGGTGGTAATTCATTTATAATAAATAAAGCTAGAATAAACCGGCAGCCCCCCACGGAAATATATTGTGTCACATTTTTACAAGACATGGTTTCTGAATACATTACAGCATGTTGGGGCGAGCAAACCACTATCATTTACTGTCAACATTATCAAAAAGGACGCGTATGCCTGAAGTATTTGAACAAGACTATACACTGGAGCAACTTCAAAAGGTTACCAAAGCCTTAAACAGTGGTCAGTTTGTTCAAGTAAGGCGTATGCTAGCAGAAACCGCTCCTTGTGATACCGCACTCCTATTAGAGTCATCACCTCATAAAGTTCGCTCTATGCTCTGGCAACTTGTTGACCCAGATATTCAAGGGGATGTGCTCGAGGAGCTGTCTGAGGATGTAAGGCTGGGGATCATCGCTCAGATGGAACCCGAGCTTATCGCAGCTGCAACCGAAGACATGGATGATGATGACTTAGGTGATGTCCTTCGTAGCCTTCCTGATACCGTTTATCAGGATGTTATCGGTGCGATGGATACACAGGATAGGGAGCGTGCTACACAGGCATTATCCTACAAGGAGAACTCCGCTGGCGCTCTGATGAGCACAGATACGGTCACTATACGGCCAGATGTCACTTTGGAAGTGGTATTTAGGTACCTTCGCCTCAAAGGTGAGCTACCTGATGGTACTGATGAGCTGTATGTCGTGGATAAAGATAACTGCTTTTTAGGCACGCTACCTGTCAATATTTTACTCACTAATTCACCAGATAGTATTGTTCGCGAGTTGATGGATGAAGATAAGGAAACCATTCCTATCTCCATGGATGAATCTGAGGTTGCACAACTGTTTGAGCGTCATAACTGGATTTCAGCTCCTGTCGTTGACGATAATGCCCACCTTCTCGGCCGTGTTACCATTGATGATGTGGTCGATGTTATTCGTGAAGATGCCGAGCACAGTCTATTAAGTATGGCCGGTCTTGAGGACGAGGAAGACACCTTTGCTCCTGTTCTTAAAAGTAGCAAGCGCCGTTCAATTTGGCTGGGCATAAACTTGCTTACAGCGTTAATGGCAGCATTCGTCGCCAGCTTTTTCGAAGGTACTTTAGATATTTTGCCAATCCTTGCAGTACTAAATGGCATCGTACCAAGTATGGGTGGGGTTGCAGGTAGTCAAACGTTAACACTGGTTATTCGTGGTATAGCCCTTGGTCATATCAATCAAACCAACCAGAAGTTTTTAATGGGTAAAGAGCTGGCCATTGGTGCGTTAAATGGGTTGCTATGGTCGTTGTTAATCGCGGGTGTCATTGCAGTGTGGCAGTGGGATTTCACACTCGGTGCAGTCATCGCCTTCGCTATGTTTATGAATTTAGTCGCAGCGGGTATTGCTGGTGCTAGTATCCCAATTATGCTGAAAAAAATGAACATCGACCCTGCTCTAGCAGGAAGTGTGGTGCTAACAACAGTCACTGATATTGTCGGAATTTTTGCATTCCTTGGCACTGCAACTTGGCTGCTCGTTTAACAATGGCAGATAATGCTGGCAATACCGCCAGCATTACTTAATAGGGTGCAGTGTTATTCTCCTGCAATCTGCATGCTATTAAGTAGCACTGAACCAGTTTGCACTGCGCCTCGACATTCGATATCACCACCTACCCCTTCAATGTTGGCAAACATGTCTTTTAGATTACCTGCAATCGTGATTTCACTGACAGGATACTGTATCACACCATTTTCTACCCAAAACCCTGCTGCACCTCTTGAGTAGTCACCAGTTACCGTATTGACCCCTTGCCCCATCAACTCGGTTACCAGTAAACCTGTGCCCATAGTCGCCAGTAAAGCGTTCAAGTCATCATGGGTAGGTTTTACTAGCCAATTATGTATACCACCAGCATGCCCTGTAGCTTGCATATTCATCCTGCGCGCCGCATAACTTGCCAATAAGTAAGTATTCAGTACACCGTCTGTGATAATTTCACGATCTATTGTTTTCACTCCTTCACTATCAAATGGGCTTGATGCTAACCCTTGCAGCAAATGAGGCTTCTCTTCGATATTGACACAAGTATTAAAAATTTGGGTATCTAAAGAGTCCATTAAGAAACTTGATTTTCGATACAAAGCGCCACCACCAATGGCTGACACTAAGTGTCCAAATAAGCTATTGGCAATATCAGCGCGGAAAATCACAGGCACTTTGCGTGTAGATAGCTTTTGACTACCTAGCTTCGCTAACGTCGACTGAGCCGCTTCAAGTCCAACAGCATTAGCAGATTTAAGCTCAGTATGTACGCGGGAAAGCGTAAACGCAGAGTCTCTTTGCATTTGCTCTGCTTCTTTCCCTATTACCATAGTACTTAAACTGTGTCTTGTTCGTGGAAAGCCCGCGATCAGTCCATGACTATTACCATACACTCGGATCCCTTGGTGACTGGATAAACTTGCACCATCCGAGTTAACTATTCTGGGGTCGTAGTCAAGCGCCGCTTTTTCCGCCGCGATACACTGCTCTATGGCTTCATCAGGAGAAACTTCCCACGGGTGAAATAGATCTAGTTCAGGAGGAGACATTTCCAATAGCGCCTCATCTGCGACCCCATTACAAGGATCATCCGATGTAAACTTGGCGATATCGATTGCCTTTTCTACAACCGAGCGCAATGCCTTTGGGCTAAGATCTGCTGTCGATGCAGAACCTTTGTGGTTGCCAACATATACACTTATCCCCAGCCCACCATCTTGGTTAAATTCAATGGTTTCAACCTCTCCCATACGCGTACTTACAGATAACCCTGAGGTACTTGACATTGCAGCCTCAGCGGAGGTTGCTCCTAGTTTTTTTGCCTGTGCAAGTACTTCAGCAACAGCATTTTTTACATCATCAATTTGGCTAAATATTGGGTGTTGTTGAGGTTGAGTCATAGATACCTTGTCCGCTTGCTCATCTGACTAAAGCTGATTAAGTTAATATGCTAACACAGCTACTCACTATTGTAGTGATCAATTGTGGTATACTCTAGGGTTAGAGACCTTAATTATTCAAAGTATAGACAAGAGCAATGGCTAAACACGAGCAACCGACTGAAGAAGAGATTATTTACGTTTCCAAAAGTGAGCTAAAACGTGAGGCGCAGGAATTACACGAGCTTGGCTGTGAGATTGCAGGGCTGGGTAAAAAGCAGCGTGAGAAGCTCCCTTTAACCGATGAGCTCAAAGAAGCAATGGCCGTTGCTGATAAGATCCGAGCCAAAACAGATGCTTATCGCCGTCACATGAATTATATCTCGAAAACGTTACGTACCACTGCAAACATTGATGATATTCAAGCGGCAATGGATTTACTCCTTAATAAGAACAACCAAGCAGACGTTTTGCTCAATAAAATTGAGCATATTCGAGATGATGTTATTGCCAAGGGTGACAGTAAAATTAACGAATTATTGCTAGAGTACCCTGAACTTGAGCGCCAAAAAATGCGCCAAATGGCACGCCAAGCAAGCAAAGAGTTAAAGGCAGAGAAACCTGGTAAAGCGTACAGAGAGCTATTTCAATATTTAAAAGAAGTGATTATGCCATAGCTCACCCGGGCCAATGAATAAGGACAAAAAGGCGCATCAGCGCCTTTTTATTGTCTACAAAATAGTATTAAGCGGTGCCACCCACTGTTAGCTCATCAATTTTCAAGCTTGGCTGACCAACACCAACAGGAACGCTTTGGCCATCTTTACCACACACACCAACGCCTCTATCTAACGATAAATCATTACCAACCATAGAAACTTTTTTCATCACTTCAGGGCCATTGCCAATCAAAGTGGCTCCTTTAATCGGTTGGGTGATCTTGCCATTTTCGATTAGGTAGGCTTCTGAAGCTGAAAATACAAACTTACCAGACGTAATATCGACCTGACCGCCACCAAAATTATTAGCAAATATGCCTTTATCAACGCTGCGGATGATTTCCTCTTGCGTATGCTCTCCCGCTAACATGTAGGTATTTGTCATTCTCGGCATAGGTAGATGCGCATATGACTCGCGACGAGCATTACCTGTTGGCGCAACTCCCATCAAGCTCGCATTTTGCTTGTCCTGCATGTAGCCTTTTAAAATACCGTTTTCAATCAGCACATTGTAAGCTGCTGGAGTCCCTTCATCATCTATATTTAAAGAGCCTCTGCGATTAGCAAGCGTACCATCGTCAACCACAGTACATAAGCTAGAAGCAACTTGTTCACCAATACGGCCGCTAAATGCTGATGCACCTTTACGGTTAAAGTCACCTTCTAAGCCGTGTCCAACAGCCTCATGCAACAAAACTCCAGGCCAACCAGAACCGAGGACGACAGGCATAGTGCCTGCCGGAGCATCAATGGCTTCAAGATTAATTTGAGCTTGCCTTACCGCTTCTTTTGCAAACTGCATCCATCTAGGTTCACCATCTACCAATTCCTTAAAGTAGCCATAATCTAAACGCGCACCACCTCCAGCACTGCCGCGTTCACGGCGACCATTTTTCTCTAATAGTACTGAGCAATTTAAGCGAATTAATGGACGAATATCGGTCGCAAATGTACCGTCACTCGCAGCAATTAACACCTCTTCATATACCGCGGATAATGAGCTAACGACTTGTTGTGCTTCTGGTGCTAAGTCACGGATACATTGCTCCATTTCTCTTAACAGAGACACCTTATCAGCATCAGCCATGCTAGTAATAGGTTGTGCTGGTTGGAATTGGATTGGTGCTGATACATCGCTAAATACTTGCACTTTATGACTTTCACCAGCTTGTGCAATACTACGCGCAGCCTCAGCCGCTTTATTTAATGCTTCAATATTGATGGCATCTGAATAACTAAACCCCGTTTTTTCACCACTGACGGCACGCACACCAACGCCACGCTCAATATTGTAGCTACCATCTTTGACTATACCGTCTTCAAGTACCCAGGTTTCGTGGTGACTCGATTGAAAGTATAAATCGGCATAATTTACTTTGTGCTGGTGAATATAATCAAGCGTTTGTGTAAGTTGCTCTCTCGTCAGCTGGCTATTGGTCAGTAAATTTTGCTCTACATTACTCATAAAAACTCACTTTTAAATCGGTTGTGATCCATTACCGGCATGTTTCTTCGGATAGAATCAAGAAGTGCTCTATCAATCTTTTGGGAGATGGGCTCCAAACTCGTCTTTGTGTCTGCCAAAATCTCACCCCAAGGTGATACGATTAAGCTATGACCGTATGTTTCTCTACCATTTTCATGGTTACCAGACTGTGCAGCCGCTACCACATAGCACTGATTTTCAATTGCTCTTGCTTGTAACAAGGGCTGCCAATGCGCAGCCCCTGTTGCACAAGTAAACGCACTAGGAACTAAAAATAGCTCAGCGCCTAATGCTCTCATCGCTTGATATAAGCTTGCAAAGCGTAAGTCATAACATACACTGAAGCCAATTTTACCGAATGGACTGTCAGCAACCACTATCTCCTGTCCAGGAAGGGTTCGCTCAGACTCTCGGTATTGTTTAGTCTTGTCACTTATATTGGCATCAAATAGGTGGATCTTATTGTAGCGTGCTACTATCTCTCCACACGAGTTAAATAAATAGCTGGCTGCCAAATACTTTTCATCAACACCCAGTGTTGCAATAGTGCCAGCAGCAAGCCAAATGCCATATTGACGACAAAGAGCTGATAGCTCTATAAGGTACTGCTCACTGTGATGTGCACCTTCCCAAGCTTGCTGCGCATTCTCACAAAATGCCAGCCAGCTTTCAGGCAAGCAAACTAAAGTTTCTTCCTCAATGACCAACAAAGCTAACTGACGGCGCAGATAAGCTAGGTTTACCTCTGCGGTCTGTGCCGAGCACATCGGTAATGCGATGACTTTAGCCATTGCCACCTTCCTTATTTTGCGGCTCTATGGACTGCTTTTCTTGTTTAAGTGTAGCATCCCCACTTTGAACTGGGGGCTCAGTTGCTTCGTTCTGATTGTCACTTTTTATTGTTTCGTCGTCTGGTAATTGCTCACTTACCGGAATAATAGGCGTCGGTAACTCGACCTCTTTACTCTTACGATCAACCTCTGTCACTATGGGTTCTTGCATCGTGCCGGTGATCTTAAAGTTTATTTCAGAGATAACCCGTGCAGAGTGGATCACTTTGTCTAGTGCCAATGCCGCCAGCCCAGTAACGGGATTCACCGCCCACGCCATTATCACAGGTAAACTAGAGGTGACTTGGGGTGCTACAGCCAAATCATAATTAATTTCGTACGTATTGAGATCAGCATAACCCCGTATAGCTAAATCTGCTGGTACGCCATCTAATTTAGTGTCTTCAGTGACTGCTACACCATTATTTAAGTGTACTGAGCCACTCATACCATTGTAAAAAAAACCTTTGGAGAACACGTCTCTGAAGTCAAGGCGCAGTTTTCTAATCAACGAATCTAAACTCAATAATGAAAATACCCGCGCCCCTTTATCGCTTATCTCTGCCAAATGCCCTTCACCTAAGCGCCATGTTACGGTTCCAGCAAGACTTGGCATGTCCAAATCATAGGGTGCACCTTGCCAGTCCATAGCAAACTCTATATTGGCGCGAGAGTCTTTGATAGTAGATGTAATATCAAATTCATCCATTAATTCCCCAAAATCATCACTGGCAAGTACGCCCGTTAGGCTCGTTTTCCCTTGTTCAAACCGGCCACTGGCATTTAATTTATGTTCTTTTTTATCAATAACTAACTCGGAAATGATCAGCTTGTTACCGTCACCAAATAAAGAAAGGTTCACCTTGTCTAATTGATAGTCATCAACCTTACAGTCGGCACATACAAATTCAGTGGCAGGCAATTCGAGTAACCAGTCAAGAGAATCAATCTCTGCGGGTAAACCTTGCTGTGATGACGCCTCTTTGGGCAAATTAAGTCGTAAATAGTCACTATTAATGTGTATCGGTCGGCTAGAACTAGACCTTGGTATTGCTACCTGAGTGCGCATTTCTTTACTATTGATTTTAAGCTGCATAGCGCCATTTAAAGGTGTCATTGCAAAATCAACATCGTAAAATGGAATATCCGAAAAAGTTACTTTTGAAAACGCCCCACTAACCTGATTCAATGCAGGCAAAAATGCGCTGTCGGTATCACTACTTGGTACCGAAACAATACGGTCAATCAAAGGTAACCAAGGAAGCAGTTCGATCTCTTGTTGTTTTATCGTAATATCAAACCCTTCGCTATTTAAGCCTTCGTCTTTACTTCCAATTATCAGATGCGCATTGCGCATGGTCCCCGTGCTGTTATCTATGATGCCATTAAAATACAATTGACTGTCTAGTCTTGCCGTGATCAGGTTAGAAATATCATCACCTAGCACCATACCACTTAGTAGTTTGGTTTGATTTGCTGGTTTAGCAAACTGATCAGGTAAATAACTAGTTATACCACGTAGATCACTATCAAACGTTGCTTTGTAGTTGAAGCCAGAGTCAGCAAAGTTGAGTGTTAACTCAGTATTGAGCATGCTAATCCCCTCAAAGTAGCCATCAATAATGCCATTTGCATAGGGTGTTAGTTGGGTGATTCCAGCTTGTAAGCCAATCTTGCTACTCACTTGATAACTTTGCTTGTTACCTGAGCCGGATAAATTCATAGACAGTGGCATATCAAGCCAAGTCGCGGTTAACTCATTCACCTGAATATTGTCATCATCGAATGCAATGATGCCATTTACCTTCTCCAACTGCATACCTGGTTTTGCTAAAAAAACCGAATTATCTTTAAGATAAACATCGCCTTGAGCACGCACAGCGCCATCATGTAAATCCACAGTGAGAAGCACTTCTCCTGTCGCGTTCCCTTTTGCCTGAACAATTTCTAATATATTTTCGAGCGGATCTGCAATTGGCGTTGCACTGAAGAAAGGTTGTAATGTACTGGCTTCAGTGTTGTGAAGAATATCTACAGTGAGTACATCTGCTTGATTGAGATCTTCAATACTAACCACCACTCCTTGATCAACTGTCTGATTAACCAGTTCACCACGATGTACATAAATATCCATTCTTTCATTTGCAAAGTGTAAAGTAACATCGCCAGACGTTACGCTTGGCCAACCGGGTGCAAAGTTAAATTTAACTTCATTCAAACGTGATTTAACTTCAAACTGGCCTTGCTTATCAGCAAACGGGAAATGCGAGAGAGGACCATTAAGTAACACTTGGGTTTGTAAATGCTGACCGCCCTGTATACCTGATTCTAGATAGTCGACTAGGCTTTTACGCATGATACTTACCGGATAATATCGAGACGCTATCTCACCTCGTCCACCCGATAACTCTGCATATAAGTCTAAAGTAGGATCATCATTTAATTGTAATGAAAACTCCGCAGCTAACGCCACGTCTTGATTACTTATCCAAAAATTAGGGCTAGAAACTTGCCACCCTCTTAGCTGTTGCTCTCGGATGAAAATATCACCACTTAACTGTTGAATTTCAATATTATTCTTAAAGGTTTCCTTTGATAAAAGCTCACTTTGATCAACACTAACATTTAACCTAACTTGATTATCCAACGCCACAACTTCTAATCGTGCGCCATAAATACCTGGGATCCCTTGATACGGTTCCACTGCAATATTTTCAACGACCCCCCATGCTGACCATGAAGCGTCATCGCTAATACTGAACTTAGCCGCACTCAGTTGGCCATTAGGATTCATACCATAAAGTAAGTCCCGCCCAGGAAACTGCGCCAGTTGGGCCAACTCCGCCAGTAAACTAGCGTTGATATTTTCGAGCCAAAACGTTTTATTGTGCTTAAACCATTTTGCTTCAAGCTGGATTGGTTCGAGTGCTTTTTGGTTATGCGTAAACTGAATACCACTACTTTGGATCCACAGGCCTTCAGAATCGGGGGTGAGTAGAAATTGTGCGTCATCTAATACCAGTGTGCGCTCACGCTCATCCTCAACCCATGTCAACGCACTTGGTTTAATGTCTACCGTGATGTCTTGCAGTGCACCCTGTTCAAACCCAAGCCATAGTTGCGCATTAATGTCTGCACTGAGGTTGGGATAGGTTAACGTCACAAGTTCTTCTAACCAGTCAACAGGATCTACTTTGTCAGCAGACACATAAATATCGCCCGCCAGTTCACTTAGCTTTCTTCCAGATAAAGATATGCGAGCATTGAACTGTCCCTGCGAAAAACCCGGTAATGCAATTTCCCCTATCCCTTCATGCAACGCGCTAGAGTTTTGCCATACCAAGTCTTTAAGCAGTAAGCGATGTGTTTTACCACTGGCAAAGGTAATGTTAAGGCGACTGCTTTGCACAGCAAAGTGCCCCACATCTCCCAAAAACAGACTTTCAAGCAGTGCTTGCTGCTCAAATTCATTTTGCTCTTGGGTATTACTGAGCTTGCGAAGGTCAATATCAGCTTCAAAACCTTCCAACACAAAGTAATTAGATGCGATTTGCATCTGCCGCACAGACTCAAACACATTCAGCTGTAATGAAGTTTTCGCAATATTAATTGAAATAGGCGAATTCTGGTTATCTTTAAAAGAGAGTGACTCCAGCACTAAAGCTGGGCCATTGCCCTCCCAGCTTGCACTGATTTGACCTATACTGATGTCAACATTGAGCTGCTTTTGGATAAGCGCTTCGATGTTACTTTTATAATCATTTGCATAGGGCAAGGCATACTTTAGCGCAGACACCAGCACCGCAAGTGTCACTAAAGTGATCGCAAAAATTTGCCATGCTTTGCGCAGGCAGAAAAAACAAACGGCCTTAGCCTGCATGTACCACTACCTTTTACATCATTACTACATCAAACTGTTCTTGGCTGTATAAGCTCTCAGTTTGAATACTGACCTGTTTACCTATAAATAGTTCAAGCTCAGCCAAGTTATGGTACTCATCATTAATCAAAGCCTCACTCACCGCAGGAGAGGCATACACCATGAACTTATCAGCGTCATACGCTCGATTAACACGGACTATTTCACGTAAAATTTCATAGCATACGGTTTCAACTGTCTTTAACGATCCTCGCCCAGAGCAAGATGGACATACATCACAAAGAATGTGCTCCAAGCTTTCACGCGTGCGTTTTCGCGTCATCTCAACAAGCCCTAGCGCAGAAAGTCCATTAATATTGGCTTTTGCTCGGTCTTTGGACAACGCAGTTTCTAAAGAGTGCAATACGCGGCGTTTATGCTCATCCGATACCATGTCGATGAAGTCGATAATGATGATACCACCAAGGTTTCTGAGCCTGAGTTGCCTTGCAATAGCAGAAGTCGCTTCAACATTGGTATTAAAAATGGTTTCTTCTAAGTTACGGTGGCCAACAAACGCTCCAGTGTTGACATCAACCGTTGTCATCGCCTCAGTTTGATCTATGATCAAGTAGCCGCCTGACTTTAATTCTACCTTGCGATGTAGTGCTTTTTGTATTTCAGATTCGACATCAAATAAGTCAAAAATGGGGCGCTCACCAGGATAGTATTCCAGTGCGCTTGCCAGCTGTGGAACAAACTCTTCGGTAAATAATTTTAACTCTTGATAGGTCAACTTTGAGTCAACACGGATGCGTTCCATGTCCTCACCGACATAATCACGCAATGTTCTAAATGCCAAAGTCAGATCTTCGTGCAAGATCCTTGCTTTACTGGTTTTGCGGCGGCGCGTCACTATCTTCTGCCATAACTTTTTCAGAAATTCCGCATCGTGTTTTAGTTCTGCTTCTGAAGCACCTTCGGCAGCGGTGCGAACAATAAAACCGCCATTTTCATCATTATATTGAGCAACGATTTCTTTTAATCTATCTCGTTCTTGCTCTGTTTCAATACGCTGGCTCACACCGACATGTGTCGCATCTGGCATAAATACTAAATAACGAGACGGAATGGTGATATCTGTGGTTAGCCTAGCGCCTTTAGTACCCAGCGGATCTTTCACCACTTGCACCATGATAAATTGCCCTTGCTTTACCAGTTCGCGAATATCTTGTACTTTTTTAACTGGTGAGTCTGCAACTCCTTCTTCGATAGAAGCACTGTTGACAATATCAGAAGCATGTAAAAACGCAGCTTTCTCCAAACCAATATCAACAAACGCAGCTTGCATACCGGGCAACACTCGGCTCACTTTTCCAAGATAGATATTGCCAACTATTCCCAAGTTGCCGATGCGCTCAACCTGTACCTCTTGCAGCACGCCATTTTCTATTAAGGCTACACGACTTTCACTGGGGGTGACGTTAATTAGTAGTTCGCTACTCATAATTATTTAAAAACCGTTGTATTAATTCATCCGTCTCATATAAAGGTAAGCCCACAACTGCAAAATAGCTACCTTGGATCTCAGTAACAAAGCGCCCGCCGAGCCCCTGGATCCCATAACCACCCGCTTTATCTTGCGGCTCTTTGGTCTGCCAATATGCTTCAATTTCAGTGTCATCTAATTCCTTAAAGGTCACATCCGTTGTCACTACCTGACTCAATACTTTATTAGGATCAGCAAGTGCGATTGCGGTCATTACCTGATGAGTATTGCCTGATAGGCGTCGCATCATGCTGATAAAATCAGCTTTATCACGAGGTTTTCCAAGTGCCTCGCCATCAATCACCACAACAGTATCACTGCCCAATACAGGTCTGTCGGTATAACCTTTTGCGACGCCCGACTGCGCTTTTAAACGCGCGAGCCGCTCAACCATTTGTATTGCGGTTTCACCAGCCAATGGGCTTTCGTCAGCATCAATACTAAACTGCTCAAAGGCATAACCTAGTTGCGATAACAATTCACTGCGTCTTGGAGAAGCCGAAGCGAGATATAAATTGGTTGGCATTATCGGATCCTAAACTGTCTACGGTATTTTCTCAGTAGCGGGAATATCCACAACCAGCACACCATGCCTGTAACTGCAGGCCACAAATAATGCGGGTTAAAGTAGATATCAAGCAAGAAATGATTAAGCCAGAATTGTAACAAATGATAGAGAGCCAAAAACAATCCAATTAATACTGCCTGCTGCCAAATAGAGAAGTTACGAATTTTTTGGAAATTACTGGCTGTGATGTAAATGCAAATTGAGTAAGTTAGTGAGTTTACTCCAAGTGGTGCCCCCATAGCCAAATCAATGATTAATCCGGTTACCCAAGCCCAACCAATATTAACACGGTGAGGTACAGCCAAAGACCAATACATTAGCACTAGTAAAACCCAATCAGGGCGAAATGGCTCTAGGGAAAAAGGTAGTGGCATCAAGGCCATGATCAGAGCTACAAATACGCTGAGTGCAATTAATAAACCACTATTTTTACTCATTATTAATTGCCTCTTGCCTGCGCTTACCTAGCACCACTAACAATCGGATCCGATCAAGTTGCGCCACAGGCTCAGCCTGCACTTGTGCAAATGGCAGCCCTTCATCACGGTCAATTTCAGTCACAACTGCAACAGGGTAACCCTCTGGAAATGTCCCACCTAAGCCTGATGTTACTAATATATCCCCAATTCGAATATCCATACTATGGGGGACATGCGCGAGGCGTACACTGTTTATTTTACCGGTTCCCTCTACTACTGTTCTTACGTCATTTCTTAAGATCCTAACCGGTGTTGCATGGGTAGTATCTGTCATCAGCAAGACACGCGATGTTGTAGTACCAACTTGGGTAAGTTGCCCGACTATACCCATTTCATCGATCACAGCCTGGCCTTCACTAATGCCATCAATAGTGCCGCGATTGATTACGACCTGGTGACTGTATGGATTTGAATGTACAGACAACACCTGAGAAATAAGCCTTTGGTTGCCTTCTCTAGCAGAAGCTCGCAGTAAGGCACGTAGTTCCTGGTTTTCCTTTTGCAGAAACKGTAATTGTTGCAGTTGCTCACTTTGTAACAGTTGTTTTTCTCTAAGTAACTGATTTTCTTGTTGTAATTTATCTCGCGTATTTAGGCTCTTTAACCCAAAACTAAATGCTTCATATGGAATATTGGCAACGTACAATAAAGGACTCACGAGCGTATTCAAACTCGTTCTTACCATCGTGCCGCCAGCCGTGTAGCGATCGCCAATGATCAGAATAATACTAAGCACAACTGCGACAGTAAGTCGCAGTTGTAATGGGATGGTTCGGCCAAAGAGTAAATTCATCAGTCGTAGCTAAAAACATCACCACCGTGCATATCAATCATTTCTAGCGCTTTGCCTCCCCCTCTGGCGACACAAGTCAATGGATCATCAGCAACGACAACTGGTATCCCGGTCTCTTCCATTAGCAAGCGATCGAGATCTTTTAGCAAGGCACCACCGCCTGTGAGCACCATACCATGAGCAGAAATATCAGATGCCAACTCTGGTGGGGACTGCTCAAGAGCAACCATAACCGCACTGACAATCCCCATTAATGGCTCTTGTAACGCTTCTAGGATCTCATGCGAGTTTAGGGTAAAGGAACGCGGCACACCTTCAGCAAGGTTACGGCCACGAACCTCGATTTCAATCGGCGTTTCACTCTTAAAGGCAGAGCCAATTTCATGTTTAATATGCTCGGCCGTTGCTTCACCAATTAAACTTCCGAAGTTGCGACGCACATAGTTGATAATAGCTTCATCAAACTTATCACCACCGATACGTACTGATGAAGAATAAACGACACCATTTAGCGAGATAATCGCCACTTCTGTAGTACCACCACCAATGTCGACAACCATTGAACCTGTGGCTTCAGATACCGGTAAACCAGCACCAATTGCCGCGGCCATCGGCTCCTCAATCAAGTATACTTCGCGCGCGCCTGCTCCCATTGCTGACTCACGGATAGCACGCTTTTCAACCTGAGTTGCACCACACGGTACACAAATAAGTACGCGTGGGCTAGGACGCATAAAGTTATTATTATGTACTTGCTTAATAAAATGCTGCAGCATCTTTTCTGTCACATAAAAGTCAGCGATTACACCATCTTTCATTGGACGAATGGCTTTTATATTACCCGGTGTTCGACCCAGCATTTGCTTTGCAGCAGTACCAACAGATGCGACACTTTTTGGTCCACCGGCACGCTCCTGTCGAATAGCAACGACTGACGGTTCATTCAGTACTATGCCTTCTTCTTTTACATAGATAAGTGTATTAGCTGTCCCTAAGTCGATAGAGAGATCGTTAGAAAATAATCCGCGTAATTTTTTAAACATGAGGCTGGGTGACCTTTCAGAATTCTGTCAAACAAAGCAGCGCTAATCGCTGCTCTTAATTTACTACTTAACGCTCTCGAACAAGTCGAAAGCCTATATAATTCGCTCTAAAATCTGGTGCTAAAGCTAAGCGAGTTGATACTCTTGCCAAGCTCGGAGCAAAATTCCACGCACCACCACGTACAGTAACATCCTGTTGAGATGCACGCTTCTGCGTCCACTCCCATACATTTCCAACTGTGTCATACAGACCGTAACTATTTGGTGAAAACTGACTGACTGGAGCTGGGCTTTTATTTGACCACTCACTTCCGCACCAGCCACAATTTGCTAAATTTCTACCAATTTCATTTCCCCAAGGGTACTCTGAAGTTGTACCTGCGCGAGCAGCATATTCCCACTCGACTTCATTGGGTAATCGATATTGTTGTCCCTTTTCACCAGATAACCAATTAGCGTACGCTTTAGCGTCATCGTAAGCAACGCAGACAACGGGAAAATTATCTGATTGCTCATAGCCTGGATTTTGCCAGTTAAATTCAAGTTCCCAAACAGGTTCACCGTTTTTATAAAATGCGCACCCTTTACCCTGCTCAGCTAACGTTTTATAACCCGTGCTTTGTGCAAAACGTCGAAAGGCGGCAACCGTGACTTCAGTACTTTGCATTGCATATGAGTGGCTTAGCACTTTTTCCACAATTGGACGCTCATTTGGCAAGCCATTACCCGTTAAGTCTCCCATCTTGAAAGTGCCAGCTGGAATAATCGCGAGTTCATTTTCAGTAGGTGACTGAGCAATAGACTGAACCGGTGAAGTGTTAGTTCCTGTTTTTTTACTGACTAACTGAGTAACTGACTGACGCTTTTTGACTAACTTTGCATTGATAGTTTGTGCTGCTTGTAGATGAATTCGCGCTTTGTAAGGTTCGTAACCGATTTTTCTGATTTCAACATCATAGAAGCCCGTTGGGATAGCAACCGTCGTTTTGGTCGCACCATAGCTCACTCCGTTGATGAATACTTCGTCATCGTAAACATTAGACCGTAATGTCAGCTCGACTGTTTTATCAGCCGTTTGTGACTTTTTTACAAGGGGGGTCTCCACGATGGGTTGTTTAGCAATAGTAGCCACATCCACCGGCGTACTTTGTTTATCTGTAAAAGTCAGTTGGTCGTCGCTGTATATTGCCGTGTAATTTGATTGGTAATTGACGGCCAGTGGAGTGCCATATTCAACACAATAACGGTTATCTAAGCTTAACAAGTTACATAAACGACTGCTGTTTACATCGCCACGCATCGTCACACTTAAATTCACGCTGTAATTGCCTTGACCACTAAATCCACTATTTACAACATGACTACTAACTACGTGTACCTGCGCTCCGGCCATATTGCGTTTTGGCTCAACCACTCTGCTTTCTGTCAAGTTAGCAAAGATTTGGTCAATAAAGCGTTTCGTTGCTTTTTGCAAACCCATCTGTTGACCACGCTGTTCACAAGCAGCCAAGGTTTCTGTGCGTTTACAATTAATCGTATGCTCTATCTCTAATGTGCCTTCGCGAGTAAATTCGTTGCGAAGCCTTTCAACTCGTGCAGTACCGAGTTGATCCTTGAGGTTTTCAAGTGTATTCACCAAAGTATGTTTGGTGATGCGAACCTGCTCAATATCTTTTCGTTGAGATGCAATTGCCGCTATTTGCATCGCAATATCTTCTTTGTTTTGCTTGTGATCTGCTACCGCTTGTTGATAACGAGACTGCGCTGCGGAAATATCAATAGAGGGATCGTCAATCAACCTTCTATACAGCTCATTCATCGCATCCAATGCTTGATTTTTCTCTTTGTCTAACTCTCCAGACCGTTTGCGCAGTAATTCAAGCTGAGATTGTAGACGCGTTTCTTCTGCTAAGTGCTTTTCCAACACAACCGAGTATTTATCTAATTCAGTTTGCTTAGTAGACAGCTCAGATTCAATGGCTGTGACCGTCGCAGTGTCTTGCGCCATAGCGCTTGAAGCAACAGTACTCATGGCCAGAATAGAGGCCGAGACAATAAAAGTTAAAGGAGCAATTCGCATATGTTCCATTCCCAACAGCGGCAGTTGTTTGGTCTTGTTATTTCTTATAGTTAGGGCTCTATGCTATGTACTTACAAAGTAAAACACAAGCTTTGCACAATTAATATCTGAGTTTACAACTATTAACCAGCGTCTTGCCAGTTTTTAGATGAGATTTTGTCGATTTTTCTCTCTCATTACGCTGCGTTACACATTTAACATGACAATCTTCGCATCACTTAAAAAAGTAGTAACAAACACTGGAGTGAAATGTTGATGCTGTTTACCATAACGCAGTGTCTGTTCATACCAATCTCATCATGTTAGCAATCAAAGATATTAAAGAATCGCCAATTCAAATCATCAATCATCCGATACTGGAAAAATATGGTCTTACATTGCAAGTGAAACGTGATGACCTGATCCATCCAGTAATTCAAGGAAACAAATGGCGGAAGTTGAAATATAACTTACTTCATCTACAAAAATCCGGACTTGAAGAGCTGGTCACCTTTGGCGGTGCTTTTTCCAATCATTTATACGCTACGAGTATGGCATGTAAACTATTTGGAATAGCAGGCCACCTGATTGTCAGAGGTCCAGAACTGGACTATCACAACCCTACACTAAAAATGGCGAGCGCATGTGGGCTAACCCTACACCCCGTCAGTCGCATAGAGTATAGACAAAGGTCGAGTCCTGATTATTTACTGCGGTTGCAAGCCAAGTTTGAAAATGCCTTTATTATACCTGAAGGAGGAAGCAACCACTTTGCTTTACAAGGTATTCAAGAGCTTGCCACTTCACTACCACAGAGTGACTATATAATGACAGCTGTCGGTAGCGGAGGCACACTCGCAGGCCTGATAGCTGCATCGAAAAGTTCCCAAGTACTTGGTGTTACCGTGTTAAAAGGCGCGCAATACTTAGAGCAAGAAATAAAAGCGCTACTACCCAACGATTGCTTTAATACTTGGGGACTTCTACATGACTTTCATCATGGCGGATATGCCAAAACCACACCGGAATTACTCTCATTTTGCGCTCACATGAAGGAAAAGTACGCACTCCCCTTGGAACCTATTTATACAGGCAAACTATTTTTCGCTATATTCTCTTTGGCACAGCAGGGTTATTTTGATAGCGGCAGTGTGATCACCGCTATCCACACAGGTGGATTACAAGGACTGGATGGGATGCGTTACATGCAGCAAGGCCACCGTTAATCCTTGCGACACGGTGGTGTAAGTACATAATCAACATGTTGTGAGGATATTTATACCAATTTGACTTAATACTTACTCAATTTGAAGGAGTAAATCTGATGCTAACCGCGATAAAAATTTCTTATTTAGAACAACTAAATAGCAAAATTTTTGCCTTACCTACAGGACGTAGGTACCTCGGCGTGAGCAGGACGCGGAAGCGGTGTTATCGACAAGATTTTCTCGCCTCAAAATAGACCACTTAATTAAGAAAATTGGTATTATTGCTACCGCCACATCGGGTTAGTGAATATCCGCAAGCTGTTCCAGAGGCGCTGAAAAATAATGTCCTTGTGCGCCTTTAACGCCTAAGCTTTTAATACAACTTAACTCGCTTTGTGTTTCGATGCCCACAGCGTATACAGGGATCCCTAACCCTCTAGCTTGTGTAACAATTTGCCTTACGGTTCGTTTCCGATAAGCCGATTTCTCAATTTCATGCACCAATTCATAACTCAACTTAATCGCTTTGACCTGTTTGATAAGTGGGGTAGAAGCCAAAGATACCGTTTGTGTTACATTGTCCAAGTAAAGGTCACAACCTAAGCCTTTGAGCCGTCTAAACGCTTGAAGCAATCTTTCTCCATGTAAATGCACATCTTCAATACTAAGCTCAAAACCGATTGCGGAGCCACCATGGGCAGCGACTATTTGCTGCTCTAACCAATCAATAAAAGTTTGATCTAGCCAGCTATTGATATGCAAATTTATACTGACCTTACCAAAGCTCTTTTCTTGTTGATAAACCGAAAGTACTTGCTTAACAATAGCCCTATCAAGAAATTGAAACTGCTCTGGTGTGTATAGATGCTGCATCACTTGTTTTGCAGAAATACGTCCCATTTCCTTATGAGAGACCCTTAACAAGGCTTCGCTCACAATGACATCTTCCACCAAAAAATCGAACAGCGGCTGAAAAAACAATGAAAATTGCCCTGTTTTAAGATGAGTAAGCAGCATTTCACCATCTTCATTTAATCTTCTTGCGAGTAACTCTGTCAGGTGAACTAAGTGGGTATGTTGCCACACTTGATTTTGCGCAATCGCAAGTGCAGACTTTGCACTCTGATAAACTTGCGTTTGTTGCTTATTCTCTTGATAAAGACACGCACCAAGTTTTACTTTGCTACGCGATAGATCACCACGAAACGCTAACATGACTTTAAAAACGATTTCATGCATCTGCTTCGCCAAATCCATGCCTTTACTGGTATCAACCTGCTTTACGGTAACCGCTAATGCACCCGATGGTAAGTATTTTACCGCCACCGTACCAAACTCACTGAGCCCCTTAACCAATGCAAGCTGAAAGTGTAGCTGTAGATCAACCTCTTTTGGTGAATGACACTGCCAATGTACTAATGCAAAAAACGCATAACCTTCTTCAGATTTTATTGGTAACAATGTGCGCTCATCGTTATCTTCTTTGGGCTCAGGCTTACCGTATAAGAACCACCAGCGGTGAACGAAAAGAACAAGACCAAAAAAAAGCAAATTGAAAAAAATAAGTAAGTGACCATGACTGACCCAGACAGGTTCATGATAGAGCACAACCGGCCTTTCGTTAACCACAAACCGGTGAGCTTCGTGCTGTGCCAAAGGTAAAGTGCTGAAACCATGATTTGCCGCAATGCGCTCAGCTTCCTGTTCCATTTTACTGGCTGTTAATTGCGTTATTTCAGCAGCAGCTGCTTCTCCTTGGCTGTGAATTTGCATGTGCAGCAAGTGTTGAATTAGAAAATTTAAGCAAAACAACACAACCAAGCTGACCGCGATTAACTTGTTCCTATACTGACCACTACATCCATCTAACAGCTGACTTGGCATAAGGCTTGATTTGGTTTGAAAGATAACTGAAGTGTTGTTCAAAATTGCACAAAACTCAAGCAAGGTTGAAGGTTATACCAGTTTTCTTAATTAAGTGGTCTATTGTGAGGCGAGAAAATCTTGTCGATAACCAGGCAAAAATTTTGCTATTTAGTTGTTCTAAATAAGAAATTTTTAACGCGGTTGGCGTCGGATTTACTCCTTCAAATTGAGCAAGTATTAAGTCAAATTGCTATTAAATTACCTCTATAAACTAAGCACCTGAGAACAAGTCAGAAAAGTGCTCGCGTTCAATATCAATTTATACGGAAAGGTTGCTATAAGGAAATCAATTACAACAACCCCAGCACGAGGCTGGGGTTAGAAAAAATTACACTATTTCACATGTTCTTTAGAACGGAATATCATCATCAAAATCGATTGGTGGCTCCATAGGGTTTGAGCTACCGCCTGACTGTGACTGGTTTTGATTCTGTTGCGGTGCAAACCCACCTTGCGATTGACCACCAAAGCCAGAAGATTGTTGTGTATTCTGCTGCGATTGCTGAGGTGCAAAGCCACCTTGTTGCTGGTTTGACTGCTGCTGTGGCTGCGCATACTGTTGTTGTGGCGCTTGATTATAGCTTTGTTGGCCATAGTTATTTTGCTGTTGCTGACCACCTTGGTATTGACCGCCGCCTTGGCCTTGCTGCTCACCACGGCCACCCAACATCTGCATTTGACCACCCATGTCTACAACAATTTCTGTTGTATACTTTTCTTGGCCGCTTTGATCTGTCCACTTACGAGTCTGCAAACGCCCTTCGATGTATACTTGTGAGCCTTTTCTCAGGTACTCACCAGCCACTTCTGCTAGCTTGCCAAATAGTACAACTCTGTGCCACTCAGTGCGCTCTTGTAGTTGACCGGTATTTTTATCCTTCCAGCTGTCTGTTGTCGCGATGCTGATGTTAGCCACACCATTACCATTTGGCATATAGCGAACTTCAGGATCTTGGCCCAGATTACCTACCAAAATTACTTTATTAACACCACGTGCCATGGCATTGTCTCCTCACATTATGACAAGCCTAGCAGTTGCTTGGCTTGCTTCAAATCAAAAACTTTATCTTCTACTTTCAAGTAACTACGATTCTCGTCACTCACGACTGTCGCTTCAAGCACACCTGGCAATAGAACTAGCTGTTCTGCTAACTTCGATGCTTGCTGTTCACTACCTACAGCAGCAACCAGACTAATCGTTTTGCTTTTTGGTGGCACTTGCATGCCCCAAGCGATAACGAACCATATTACCCCAATAATAGCCGTTGCGGCAAATATCGTATCGATCGCAAAATTTTGTGCCAACACTCCACCAAGTGCACCACCAATAAAGGCTCCCATAAATTGTCCAGAGGAGAATATCCCCATCGCAGAGCCCTTTTGATTTGCAGGAGCAATACGGGAAACCAGCGCAGGCATCGTCGCTTCAAGAAAATTGAATGCAATAAAATATATTAGCATCGCACCTGCAATAACCCATAAGGAATCAACGTAACAATATAAAATAACTGAGCTTACTACTAACATTGCTATCGACAGTAAAAAGGTTTGCTTCTCTTTTTGTTTACGGATAGCCACTATCATCATCGGAGCCATTAATAAAAAGGCTAACAAGAAAACTGGGATATAAAGTTGCCAATGTTTGTCAGCTGCTAGTCCATCTCGAATTAACTGACCAGGTAAAGCAACAAAAATAGTCGTTAGGGTTAGATGTAGAAGAAGCACACCAAGATCAAGCCTCAGCAGCTGTGAGTGTTGCAACAGACGTCGAATATCTGAAAAACTGGCGACCGTATCGCCTTTTGGTGCTTTATTAACGGCGTTAGGTACCATAAAAATAATAATGGCAATGCCGACAAACGCCAGTAGTGTCGTTAACCAGAAGATCCCGGCAATACCAAATGAAGCAGCAACCATAGGTCCTAAGAGCATAGCAAAGGCAAAACTCATACCTATGCACATACCAATAACAGCCATTACTTTAGGACGCTGCTCATCACGACTCAGGTCGGCAGCTAAGGCAAGTAGCGCGCTTGCAATTGCCCCCATTCCCTGTAAAGCACGACCAAGTGTGACCCAATAAATACTATCTGCTAACGCAGCAATAATAGAACCTAATGCAAATACCAGTAAGCCTGCAATGATAATAGGTTTACGACCAAACTTGTCAGATAACCACCCCATGGGAATTTGCAACAATGCTTGAGTTAAACCATACGCACCAATAGCTAACCCTATCCATAACGGTGACACATCTTGTAGGGATTGACCGTAAATAGCCAATACCGGCATCAACATGAACAAGCCAAGCATACGAAAAGCAAATACACCAGCAAGAGAAATAGCGGCTCGCTTTTCTATCGGATTTAAAGAGTCAGTAGACATAAGGTGGAATTCGTCCCTAGCAAAAATCACGCGCAAGTTTAACAAACTCTAGTGCTAACTTACACTAATTAGCAGAATAAAGTGTGTGATAGAAAAGCACGGTTAGACCTCAGTTTACGCTATATTTTTCAGTTATCTGATTTAATTTACCACTGCGCTTTAAGCGCTCAAATGCCTGCGTTAAGCGCTGTAATCGCTCAATCGAAGTGCGCTTTTTGCTGAAAGCAAAATAAACTGGATCTTCGTTGATAATCAGAGAGTTTATTGTAAACATCTCAAAATCTGGGTTGTTTTGACTCTGGTATAGAATATTGAATTTCTCTTCCAAAAAACCAGCAATACGCCCCTTTTTCAGCAAATTAAGTTTTACTTGATTATCTGGAACAAAGATGAATTGTGTTTCATTGTCTTTACGTTGTTTTAGCCGCTGAGTAAATGCCTCACCGTAATAGGCGTTACGTTGAATGGCAATTGGCTTTGAGAGGTGGAACAGCGACTCTAATGAATCTAATTGATATGGCGCATGTGCATTCATTGCAAATACAATCGTTTCCATTCTTTGAGGACCAATAAAGTAGGCATACTGTTCACGCAAAGGTGTTTTGGTAACACTTAAAATAAGATCTATTTCTCCTTCTTCTAACAGCTTTAATGCCCGCCCCCAAGGAATGCTCACAAAACGATAACGGCAACCCGCTTCATCCAGTAAAGCCTTAGCAAAATCCACATCCATTCCATGCCACACTAAATCCTCATCCAATTTTGATTGTGCCGCATAATTTTCAAACCTTACCACCAGCTCACATGCCATAATACCCTGGCAAAACAGCGCGAATAAGAGTAATAGTCGATACAAAGTACTGATCTCTGACTGATCGGTTTAATAAGTTTAGTTCGTTTAGCACAGATAACTTAATTTTATATTCGGGATGCGGTAATCTGTTCACTTCACATCATGTTATGACTGGTTCATATTTCATTTTGATGAATTAGTATCGCTCACTCACTACAGCACACGAGAAGACACAAGGGTCGTATGGATAAAATAGAAGTCAGGGGTGCCCGCACCCACAATTTAAAAGACATTTCTCTCACCATCCCTAGAGACAAGTTAATAGTGATCACAGGTCTCTCAGGTTCAGGTAAGTCGTCGTTAGCATTCGATACTTTATACGCGGAAGGTCAGCGACGCTACGTTGAGTCATTATCGGCATACGCGAGACAGTTTTTATCATTAATGGAAAAACCCGACGTCGATCATATCGAGGGGTTATCTCCAGCCATCTCTATTGAACAAAAATCGACCTCTCATAACCCACGCTCAACGGTCGGCACAATTACCGAGATATACGATTATCTTAGGTTGCTATTTGCTCGTGTAGGAGAGCCGAGATGCCCAACTCACAATTTGCCTTTAGCCGCGCAAACTATCAGCCAAATGGTAGACACTGTTTTAGCGTTACCACAAGACAGTAAATTAATGCTGTTGGCACCAGTGGTGAAAAATCGTAAAGGTGAGCATGTCAAGCTACTAGAGGAACTTGCCAGTCAAGGTTTTATACGGGCGCGTATTGATGGTGAAGTCTGCGATTTATCAGATCCACCAACACTTGAACTTCAGAAAAAGCACACTATCGAAGTTGTAGTCGATCGCTTTAAGGTCAAGCCTGGACTTGAACAACGCCTAGCAGAATCCTTTGAAACGGCACTGGAGCTAGCTGATGGCATCGCACAAGTTGCCTATATGGATGACAACCAAGCGGAAGAATTGGTCTTTTCAGCTAATTTTGCTTGTCCAAGCTGTGGCTACGCGATGACCGAATTAGAGCCGCGACTCTTTTCTTTCAACAACCCAGCCGGTGCTTGTCAAAGCTGTGATGGCTTAGGAGTAAAGCAATACTTTGATCCAAAACGAGTCGTCCAAAATCCGGAGCTCAGTTTAGCTGGCGGGGCAATCAAGGGATGGGATAAGCGCAGCTTTTATTATTTCCAAATGCTAAGCTCTGTTGCAGAACAATACGGTTTTGATCTTGAAACTCCATTTAAAGAGTTACCTAGTAAATTCCAAAAAGTCGTATTGGAAGGATCAGGAAAAACCAAAATCGCTTTTAAATATCGCAACGATAGAGGCGATTTGATCACGCGTAATCACGAGTYTGAAGGTGTACTGAACAATATGAACCGCCGTTATCGAGAAACGGAGTCTAGTTCTGTGCGTGAAGAGCTTGCAAAATATCAAACCAGTCAAGCCTGCCCTAGCTGTGATGGTTCGCGACTGCGAGAAGAGGCGCGTCATGTATTTATCGGTGCGACCAACTTACCCGCTATCACCACTATGAGTATTGGTGAAGCAAGTCAGTTTTTTACTGAGCTGGCGCTTAGTGGGCAAAAAGCCCAAATCGCAGACAAAATATTGAAAGAAATTCGCGATCGACTGTCATTTTTGATCAATGTTGGCTTGAACTATTTATCACTAGAGCGCAGTGCAGACACTTTATCCGGTGGAGAAGCTCAGCGTATCCGTCTTGCTAGCCAAATTGGAGCTGGTCTTGTTGGCGTAATGTACGTGTTAGATGAACCTTCCATTGGGCTACATCAACGCGACAATGACCGTCTGCTCAAAACGCTGACTCATCTAAGAGATCTTGGTAATACTGTTATCGTTGTTGAACATGACGAAGATGCCATCCGCGCAGCTGACCATATCATTGATATTGGGCCAGGTGCAGGTGTTCATGGTGGCTATGTTGTCGCTGAGGGTAATCGCGATGACATAATGCAGAGTAAAGACTCACTCACGGGGCAATATCTCAGTGGTGAAAAACGCATAGAAGTACCAGCCCAAAGACACCTCAGCGATGACAAATGGTTAGAGTTGAAAGGTGCAACTGGCAATAACCTTAAGAATGTTAACTTGAGCGTTCCAGTTGGTTTAATGACCTGTATTACGGGAGTGTCAGGTTCGGGTAAGTCCACTTTAATCAATGACACCCTATTTAAGCTTGCACACCAAGAATTGAATGGCGCAACGACCCAAGAAGCGGCCCCCTACGAGTCAATCCAGGGTCTTGAGCATTTTGATAAAGTCATCGATATTGATCAAAGCCCTATAGGCCGTACCCCAAGGTCTAACCCTGCAACTTATACCGGTATTTTTACCGCCATCCGTGAACTATTTGCAGCGACCCAAGAAGCGCGTTCACGTGGCTACAAAGTAGGTCGCTTCAGTTTCAATGTCAAAGGTGGTCGTTGTGAAGCTTGCCAAGGCGATGGTGTCATTAAAGTAGAAATGCACTTTTTGCCGGATGTTTATGTACCTTGTGATGTATGTGCAGGCAAACGTTATAACCGTGAAACACTTGAGGTGCTTTATAAAGGTAAAAACATCCACGAAGTACTAGAGATGACTGTTGAAGATGCCAGAGCATTTTTTGATAAAATCCCAGCAATTAACCGCAAACTGCAAACGTTAATGGATGTTGGCCTTTCTTACATTCGTTTAGGGCAAGCCGCAACAACTTTGTCTGGAGGCGAAGCACAGCGGGTTAAGCTTGCGCGGGAGTTATCAAAACGAGATACAGGTAAAACACTCTACATTCTCGACGAGCCGACAACTGGGTTGCACTTTCATGACATACAACAGCTACTTGCAGTGCTCCACCGTCTGCGTGACCATGGCAATACAGTACTTGTAATCGAGCATAACCTGGATGTCATCAAAACCGCGGATTGGATTGTCGATTTAGGTCCTGAAGGAGGAGCTGGAGGCGGACAAATATTGGTATCCGGAACGCCTGAGACAGTGGCAAACTTTGCTGGTTCTCATACCGGAAAGTACCTAAAACCTTTATTGTCATAATTTCTAAAAATCTCTATTATTGGTGCATAATAATTATAAACTTGCTTATTATGCACCAACTTCTTGCACCCAAAAATTTTACCGCCTACTTAGCTAAATTACGCTTTGGTTTTCAGCAATTTTGGCAAAGCCTAACACTCGCTCAGCGATACTACTTAATTAGTTTCCTTATTTTCCTCTTCAGTGTTACGCAACCCGAAGATCATATCTTTACCGCATGTTTGATTTTAATCACCACCGTTATTGCGTTGTGTTACGAATTTTGGCCCCGCATCATCACATTTTGGGAAAGCATTCCTGGTAAAACATTAATTCTGTTGTTTTACGCCTTAATCGCCAATTTTGTTCTTGTTCAGGCAGACGGCAGGATAAATGACTTAACTGGAGTCAGTACCGATAACTTTCCTTATACCCATAACCTCAGTGTTTTACTGTCATTACCAACATGGTTTTTTATTACTAGCACTTTCTTGTTGATACTGACGCAGCTTTTAATGACCTTCTATGTGGTGCTGCTATTCTTACTAAAGCCACTTCGTATCAAGCCATTTTGGCATGAAACCCACTATCGATTCCCTGCGACTACCGCAATCATTCGGCTTATCATGTGTTTTGTTCTACTTGCTTTTTTGGTGCTAGGTATAACAAAGTCAGGAGCTTCAAATACCATTGGAGAGCTTTCATCTGATTTTAAAATCGATGAAAATGGCATTACCTTTGAGGCGCGAGGAACTGTACCAGAAGCAGCCGAGTCTCTCACGACGGATATAAAAGCAGCGTCAACTGAGCTGAATGAGCTTCAAACAACGCCACCAGAAACACAAACTAGTGAGTCAACGTCGCTCTCAGTTTCTATTAACAATGGTTCAGAAACAGATAAGTCAGATGCTAGCCAAAACTATGATGAGGTCCTCAACCAAATTCTTGCCTATTTTATCTTTCGTTTTGAATCCGACGGTAGTTCGCGTTGCGAACATACCGAAGGGAGTAACATAGTCGAGCTAAACGATTATGAAATATTGGAGATCATGCCAAACAGCACAGCTAAATATGGTTATACATATACAGTTAAGCCCTGTATCTCCGCAGCCATAGGTCACCAATTTAAAGGGCTTAAACCATAAAGTGAGCTAACGACTCTCGCTCTTGTTGACTAAGTGACTTTGAAGACTTTGCAGCAAAGTCATATCGAACCATAGTTGTTCTACCTTCAGCGCAGCACTCTTGGTGCTGCCAAGCTTGCTGTAATATCACAAAGGAGCTATTGCCAACACGCTCAATCACGGTCTTTATCTCCACCTCTTGACCATAAAATAGCTCGCCTTTAAAGGTTACTTCTATCTTCGCTACGATTAACTTCCATGCTTTAGGATTTAAATCAGGTGTAAATATTTTGAAAATAGGTGTGCGCGCAGCTTCAAACCATACGGGTAGTACGGTATTGTTAATATGTCCAAGCACGTCGGTGTCACAAAAACGCGGCATAAGTTTTTCAGACAACATGATAACTCCAATAAAAACTAGGGAAAAACATGAGTGATTTTATTCGCGTTTATGATAACGCACTCAGTTCAGACTTTTGTGATGAATTTATTCAGACCTTTGATCGCAGCCCACACTTACAGCAAGGAACCACATCTGGTGGTGTGGATTTGAACAAAAAGGTGAGTCAAGATCTCTATTTAAATTCTTATCCTGACTATGCCAAACAGTTACAGTACATTCAACAGGTTACAGCAAAGCACTTGTTTGAATACCTTGAAGAACACTTTTTTATGATCATTGGTGCGTTCGGGCTTAAAGTGTACCATCCAAAAACCGGGGAACCTGTCGATGTAACTGTGGATAACTTTGAAGAAGTCGGCAAGCCACAGCTCCCCGTGCTCACTCAGCAGCTGTTTCGTTTAGGTGCAATTCAAGCCCAACGATATCAAATAAATAAAGGCGGCTACCCTTATTGGCACAGCGAAGTTTATCCTCAACACGACCATAATGAGGCTTTACACAGAGTACTATTATTTATGTTTTACCTTAATGATGTAGAGGAAGGTGGTGAGACTGAATTTTATTATCAGCAACGTAAAATTGCACCAGTAAAGGGTTCAATGGTTATCGCTCCTGGGTACTTTACTCATACTCACAGAGGCAACATTCCCATTTCCAACGACAAATACATATTAACCTCTTGGGTCTTGTTCAATAGGGCAGAGCAACTTTACGGCACACCTAAATAATACCAATTTGACTTAATACTTGCTCAATTTGAATGAGTAAATCTGACGCTAACAGCGTTAAAAATTTCTCATTTAGAACAACTAAATAGCAAAATTTTTGCCTGGTTATCGACAAGATTTTCTCGCTTCAAAATAGACCACTTAATTAAGCAAATTGGTATAAGCTGAACCTTGCAGAATAAATAAAATGCGATGAGCAAAATCAGATGTACGAAAACATTATGTACTAACACTCATTTTGCTCGTATAAACTCAGCCCACTCCTTCAGCATTGGCATAAAATCTTCGTAACCGCAAATGGCCATCATACCTGATTCATCTAACGCTAACGCATCTTCTTGATACTGCATCACGTCCTCACTTTCATGAAACAACGCGTGACTTTCAAACAAGGCTTCTTGTGGGGTAAAAGTCGCGCGAATTTCTTTACCTGTGAGAATAAGCTCTTCCTTTTGAAAAGAGAGCGCTTCTAATTGAGAAATTAATGCTCTTACACTGTTATGATCAAGTTCTTCAGACAACCATCGGCCGATTAAAGCATGTTCATCATTAAAGCGAGCACGAAAGCCTGAAAGTGGATCACGAATAAATTGGTATTCCATTGTTACTATTTGATAAAAAATACACCTTTGCATTATACCCCAGTAGTACCCGCTAAGCATTCATTGATAGAATTGCACCTAGCTTAATTATATTTGGTTTGCGCATGTCACCTTTTGAGATTTTATTTCCCCTTATTTTTATTGTGTTATCTGGGTATATCAGCGCCAAAGTTGGCTTTATTCCCATTAAACAACTTGATGGCTTGCGTACCTTCATTTTTAACTTGTGTATTCCTGTTCTGCTATTTAGCAGTATGATACAAGCCAATTTAAGTAATTTAGCGGCCGGCTCCTTACTACTGTCATTTTACTTACCTGTGGCGCTGACTTACCTCGCGCTATATTTACTACTTTTTAGGGGGCGTAAATTTCCTAAGGCCGATTGTGCAACAAAGGCTTTGGGAGGCACCTACTCAAATACGGTGTTAGTGGGACTTCCAGTTATTTTGATGGCGCTCGGTAAGCAAGCTGGTGCAATGGTTTTTATGATCATTACTTTTCACAGTCTGATGCTGTTTTTTATGACTTTTTCTCTGGCCGCTAAAAATCAAGCTCTTATAGGGATCGTTAAACCTTTATTACTCAACCCGATAGTTATCAGTATTACTTCTGGATTAGTACTAAACATAGCTGGTGTCGAACTACCAAGCTTGTTGATGGAAAGTTTAAGCTGGCTGGCTAAACCCGCCATTCCAGGTGCTTTATTTATTCTCGGCGCGAGTTTGCTGCAATATGGGATAAAAGGACATCTGAAGGGGGCGCTATGGTTAAGTAGTGTAAAACTGGTTCTGTTACCCGCATGCGTTTACTTGTTTGCAATTTATCTAGAACTACCGACGCAACAGGTGCAAGTCATCACATTAATGAGCGCCTCTCCACTGGGTGTAAATGCTTATCTTGTTGCACGCCAGTTAGACAGTCAAGCGGCGACGCTTGCCGCCACTGTAGTGCTATCTACTATGCTAAGCGTTGTCACGCTTTCAGGCTGGCTATTCCTACTGGTCTAGCCATCAATACCGAGGGGGCGTATATTTTGCTGCATCAATAATAGCCCAAATATGGAATATTCCAGCAACAATGGCTGGGATGAGAAGAAACCATAACGCATAGCCACCGAATACAATGATGGCGAAAATCAGGGCAGATAAAATTCGCCCTTGAACCAACTGGCCAAGGCCAGGGAAAAATATGTTACAAAGCGCAGCGATGACATTACCACCAGAACCTTGTCCAGACATAGTTACYTCTCTTAGTTACTTTAAGTCTTTATTTTGATGTATCAGGTTTCGTGCCAAACTTAACCTTTTGATTTTATTTAAAATAAAGCAAGCCAACCATTTTCTATTTACTAAAAGTTCGCCTAAACCACTAACTTTTAGCTTAAAGTTTAGCTATATTGTGCTTCGCAGCTCAATCTTTATGATTTGCAAAGAACAATAATGAAAACAGGATGTCCTATGCTGAGCAAGTTTACCACCCCACTCACTAAATTAGTCGATAAGTACCTTCCAGATCCATTTGTTATTGTACTTTTACTCACTTTTTTGGTGATGCTACTGGCCTTTGCGTTTACACCTAACACTCCTATCTTAATCATAGAAGCATGGGGCAATGGTTTTTGGAAGCTACTTACTTTTGCCATGCAAATGTTACTGGTTCTGTTATGTGGACATATGCTCGCTATCACCCCCCCTGTGGCTAAGCTGTTAGATAAGTTAGCTCGAATAGCCCAGACCCCGTCTCAAGCTATTATGTTAACGACGCTCGTCGCTATGAGTGCTAGCTGGCTTAACTGGGGGTTTGGCCTTGTGGTCGGTGCTTTATTTGCTAAGGCCATCGCAAAGCACGTAAGAGTAGACTATCGCCTCTTAGTGGCTAGCGCATACTCAGGTTTTATTGTATGGCATGCGGGGTTAGCAGGCTCAATCCCGCTAACCATCGCGACACCTGGGCACTTTAGTGAGCAGAGCATAGGTGTTATTGCCACCACCGAAACTATCTTTTCACCATTTAACCTATTGATGACATTGTGTATCTTTATTGTTTTGCCGCTTTTAAATAAGTTCATGCTACCAAAAGATAACGAAGCCATTATCATAGATAAAGCAAAGCTACACGATGACTCCCCGCAAATTAGTCGTCACGATACCCCAGCATCTCAATTAGAAAATGCCGCATGGATAGGAATATTGAGCGGAATGCTAGGTATTTTTTATTTGGCCTACACTTTCATTTTCAACGGAGGGACACTCACCCTCAATACCGTTATCGCTCTCTTTTTGTTCTTAGCCATGATGCTACACAAAACCCCAGCTAATATCTTAGCCAGCCTGCAACAAGCAATCCAAGGTGGTGCAGGTATTGTCATTCAGTTTCCGTTTTATGCTGGGATCATGGCGATTATGATCGATACTGGTCTTGCACAACAAATATCACAAGGCTTCGTATCTATAAGTAGTCAATGGACACTGCCTGTTTGGAGTTTTTTAAGTGCTGGTCTGGTTAATATCTTTGTGCCTTCTGGTGGTGGTCAATGGGCTGTACAAGCTCCAATCATTATTCCTGCGGCTGAAGCGCTAAATGCAGACATATCCAGAGTCGCAATGGCTGTCGCCTGGGGAGACGCTTGGACTAACCTTATCCAGCCTTTTTGGGCACTGCCTGTACTTGCCATTGCGGGGCTCAAAGCCAAAGATATTATGGGTTTTTGTTTAGTACAGTTATTGGTAACAGGCACAATCATCACTGCGCTCTTATTGCTACCATTGTAATAAGGCGCTTTACGCGCCTTATTAGTTATTTTAGCTGGATAAAATCTTCATCGGCAAACTCAGAATTGGATTGTCAGAATCAGCAAAGTGCATCATTACAGCAACATGCCCACATACCACCAACACGTACATTAGGGCACTGACCACCTGACCATATCTATCTAATGGTATTAAGTGACTGTGATGACGCCCTCGCCATTCCAGCAAGATTTCAAAACTCCCAACCAAAATAAAGATAACAAGCAATATCAATCCAAATGTATAGCTGATCCAAAGGCCCAGCATCACACCAGCCATACATGCTAATAGTCCCACCCAAGAGCGCATCGAAAAACTAATGCTCTTAAGTACATGGCCACCGTCCAGTGGCAAAATAGGTAATAAGTTAAATAAGTTGAGCAATGCGCTCAATACCGCGACGCCTGCGAATATTTCCATTTCTGTCGCGTAATAGAGCACGACACCTAAAACTGAGGTAATTAATCCAAAAGCAGGCCCCATTAAAGAGATCACTACATCTTGCCAACGTGTCACTATTTTATCATCGCTCACCGCAAGACCGCCGACAAATGGAATTAGATAAATCCCTTTTGTCTTGATACCAAAATAGCGCATCGCTCTAACATGGCCATATTCATGTACAACCAAACAGGCTACAAGCATAAGTGCAAACTGCCATGAAAACAGCCAAGCATAACCAGCCACAGACGCTCCAGCTAGAGCAGCTTTAACCACTTTTGCACTTTTAAATAGCTTAAGCCCCAGAGCAGCTAAACCAAAAAGGCTGCGTTTTTCTTTGGGTGTCTCAGTGCTTACCTCTACCCACTGAGTATCGGAGTCGTTAACAATAATACCCAAAAGTCCTTGTGGAAGTTGCTCTGTACGTACAGCCAAGGCTTGACCTTCAACTGAAGCACTGACGTAACCTCCATGCTCCTCAAAAGCAATCGCTTGCTGCTCAACAAATATTTGTACAACCTGCTGTTGATTAAAAAATATAGATACAGCCTTCTCGGCTAGCGATAATTCGACTCTATTCATATCCAAACCCAAAAATCGTTTGCAGTATTATCACTAAAACTAGGCATTGCACAATGTCTTTACCGTTACTAGGTTAGAAAAATCAATGCAAAATTCGATAATGGGATTAAAAGTTGAGTAAAAGTCATGTCGTTAAGAATGCGCGACTTTAAGCACTTTGGAATATTTGTACTAAGCTTTAAGAAGGTTCGGTATACGAAGGAATTGTTAATGTCATTAGCAAAAAATCGGATAATGGTAGTAGATGATTCTCCAGCAATACTCGTTGTGATGCAGGCCATTATGACAGAGTTAGGTATTGAGCATGTCACCACCTGTTCAAGCGCGATCAATGCCCTTGAAAAAGTTCGGCAAACTCCTCACCAGTTTGATGCCGTTTTCACCGATCTCAATATGCCTGAGATGGATGGCATGGAGTTTATACACAAGCTCGGAGAACTGAAGTTTTCTGGTGGTATTATTATTATTTCTGAAATGAATGAAAAGATAATTGACCTAGCAACAAACCTAGCCCGCCAATCAAATGCACACCTCATCGGTAATATAACCAAACCAATACAGCTAATCGATGTCGAACGCATGCTGAAAAAAATGTCAACCTATACAACCGTTAAACGCAATAGCATTGAAAAAGTTACAGAGAGTCAATTACTTCATGCAATCAGCCACAATGAAATAACGCCTTATTATCAGCCTAAAGTGAACCGGGGTGATAAGAAAATTAAGAGTGTTGAAGTGCTGGCACGCATAGTGTCAAAAAGTGCGACCAAAGTCATATTACCGGATCACTTCATCGGGGTAGCAGAAGACACTGACTTAATTAATATCATCACCTTTCAATTATTCGAAAAAGCAACCAATGAGTTTAAAGCCATCAAGTCAGAGCTAAATTACCCAATTAAACTGGCATTCAATTTATCACCAGTTCAGCTCAATGATCTAAGCTGCCCAGATAAACTTGCATTAATATTGGAAATCAACCGCCTAAAACCGAGTGATATTATTTTAGAGATCACCGAAAACCAGCCAATGAATCAGTCAATTCAATTGGAAACAATGAATCGATTACGGATCCGTGGTTTTGACATTTCATTGGACGATTTTGGTACGGGCTTTACCAATATCCAGCAGTTAAAATCTTTACCCTTTACTGAGATAAAAATCGATCGCTCTTTGATCACCCATGTCGAGTCAGATAGATTTTCGCAAGTTCTCATCGACAGCCTTATAGACATAGCGCAGAATCAGCAACTTGATATAGTTGCCGAAGGTATTGAGCGCATTGAAGAGCTTCAATACCTTGACCGTTATAAGCATAGCCTGTTAATGCAAGGCTTTTTAATCAGCAAGCCAAAACCATTAGATGAACTCATAAGCTGGATTCATTCTTGGCAGCGTATGATTAATTCGAACCCTTAACCTCAGGCTGTTCGGGCTGCTCTGCGATTTTTTCCGCTTCCTGATTCTCAAGCGCTTCAGTCTCATCAATATCCTCAATCAGGTTATCATGATTGTCTACACGCTCTCGCCACTTTTGTTTTGCAGCCGCCTGCATATTGGTCGTTTGTTCCCTTTCATCGACAATATCCATCCCCATTAGGGATTCGAGTAAGTCCTCTAGGGTGACAATACCTTGTACATCTCCGTATTCATCAACCACTAATGCAATATGTAAGCGCTTCGAGAGCAGCGCCTTAAATAACTCAGGAGCAGCTAGAGTTTCAGGTACGGTGTATAGCGGACGAGAAAGCTTACCAATTTTATATTCTTCTCCTAAACGGTGATAGGCAAGCATGATGTCATTCTTATGAACAAAACCGATAATATCATCGGTGTTTTTATCAAATACCAAGACTCGAGAAAATGCAACCGAACCATGCTCTGATAAGTATCCATGCACCGTCATATCTTTGTGGACTTTGAACAACACTGTTCTTGGGGTCATAATACTTTCAAGTCGTGCATGGCGAAAACGCAGCAGGCTTCGGATAGTCTCGGTCTCATCTTGGTGTAAAGCACCTGCTTCAGAACCAATTTCAGCCATCGCTTCTATTTCTTGACGAATATAATGCGCTTCATCTTCTTTTCGGCCTATTACTTTGGTTAACTGATCAGACATCCATACAAACGGTTTAAGCACCCGCACTAACCATACCAGCACACCGGACACTATTGGCGTTAAAGCACGCCAATAAGTCGCCCCTAAAGTTTTTGGAATAATTTCGGATAGTACTAAGACGAGCAATGTCATGATTGCAGATGCAATACCAACAGCTGCATCTGAAAATACCACAGCAGCTTGCGCCCCCACCCCAGCTGCACCAGCAGTATGGGCAACGGTATTAAGTGTTAGGATCGCAGAAAGTGGCTGATCTATATTATCTTTGAGCGTTTGTACACGATCGGCTAACCCACCATTGTCTTGTCTAAGTATCCCGATATGGCTTGGCGTAATACTTAGCAATACGGCTTCCATCACCGAGCAAATAAACGAAATAGCTATCGCCAAAAACATATAGGTTAAAAGTAGGGTCAAGTATGTACTCCTCTTAATTTAAAACATAAGTATGGGGGCGCGGTATGCTCGATCAAACAATTAAATGAGAGCTTGCCAGGTTTATTGACGCCAAATCTTAAATTTAGGACGTCTATCGCAGCAATACAACCGAGTTAAAATACTATGATATAGTTTTATCATCTAATTACCTACATTAGGCGCAAATAAATGAAATTACATACAGCCGTTACTCTACTATTTACGGCAGTTTCAACACAACTATCCGCAAGCCCATTAGATGAATCGAAAATACAATTTTTGGGGCCGATTGCAATCAACTCGACAATTAAGCCTGCTGACACCGCACACCGCGATGCGATTATCGACAATTTACTGCCTACTCTACAAAAAAATACAAACCAAATAATGCTCTTTAATCAGCAGAGCAAGTGGCAGCCATTAAATAAAATATCAAAGTTAACGATACCTGGTTTACAAGCGCTAAAGTTTAACTTTACGACTGAGCGCTTTGTATCTGGCAAACTAAAGCTCGAGGGTATTGAGAAAGCCAAGGTCTTTTTAAATGGTGAAGCCGTGAGTGGCATTAGCGAAATTCAACTGGATGTTGCCAAAGGAGATCATCAAGTCCTTGTGGTTGCGGAGCAAGTGAACGATTGGAACAAGGTAGACATTAGTTTTGAAGGTAAAGCTGACCATGACTCCATTACTCTAACCGACAAGCAGACTAAAGCGCTTTCAGCTAAGCAGCTTTTCGATGCACCTACTGTAAGCGCAATTTCATTATCTCCAAATGGAGAATATTACATCACAACGATGCGTCGTTATAACGATGAAAAAGGTAACTCTGCGATTACAGAAACCACTTTGTATAATGAAGATGGTGAGGCCTTATATCACTTTGATGGTATGAATGCTGCTAATTTTGCTTGGCGTGACGACAGTGAAAAGCTTACCTACTTATCTGATAATAAAGCGTATATCTTTGACTTAAAGACAACTAAAAGGACTCAGGTTGCCAGCCAACTAAATGGCGCAAATAGCATAACCTTCTTCGACGAAAATACACTCATTTTTGAATGGACCAACAGTGGCAAAGAAGAAGGCAAGTTGACCAAGCACTATCAAGGTCTAGAAGACCGCTGGTCATATGCTCGTACTCAATCACAAATATTCTTACTAGATATTACTAGCGGTCTGCTTAACCCTGTTACTGTCGGCACACAAAGTCATCAGCTAGCTGACTTTGATGCTAAAGCGAACACAATTCTCGCAACTCGTCATCAGCAAGATTATGCTCAGCCACCACATATGCTGACTGAGCTGATAGAAATTGATTTATCAAACTATCAGCAAAAAGTGATTGGTCAATATCGAACGTTCAATAATGCACAATATACAAAAGAGGGGATCTATGTTACCGCAGGCCCCGATTTTGCAAACGGAGCAGGTCGAAACTTACCAGAAGGTATGCTAGCGAACAATTACGATGGTCAGCTCTATCTCATGGATCGAAGCGGGCAAAACGTTAAAGCATTGAGTAAAAACTTTGACCCTGCGATCAGTAACTTTACCGTACTGAGTAATGGTGATGTAGTACTAAAAGCGACTGATGAAGACCGCCAGCAACTTTTCTTGTTTGACGAGAGCAAAAATAAATTCAAAAGAATAAACACAGGACTAGATGTCGTTGAAAAATATGCTGTATCAGATGAACGTCATGCTCAAGTATTATTTACTGGCACGACGGTCTCAACACCACAACAGCTGAAAACTATACACGTCTCAGATAACCGCTCAAAAACACTCTGGGACTCAAAAGGTATCGCTTATCAGGGTGCTGAAATAGCGAACCTAGAAGAGTTTAACTTCACAAACAAAGAAGGCGTGGAGATAAAAGGTCGTGTTTATTTGCCTCATGATTTAGATAAATCTAAAAAGTACCCTGCACTTGTATACTATTACGGTGGCACATCTCCTGTTACTAGAGGCTTCTCTGGACGCTACCCATTTAATTTATGGGCAGCCAAAGGCTATGTTGTCTACGTACTACAACCAACAGGTGCAACCGGGTTTGGGCAAAAATTCTCAGCCAAACACGTCAACGCATGGGGTGAACATACTGCAAATGACATCATCATGGGAACTAAAGAGTTCGTAAAAGCTTATCCTTTTGTTGATGATAAACGCTTGGGTAACCTCGGCGCATCTTATGGTGGCTTTATGACAATGCTACTAACCACCAAAACCAATTTATTCTCAGCCTCTATCTCACACGCTGGTATTTCAAATATTACCTCTTACTGGGGACAAGGCTGGTGGGGCTATTTATATTCAGGCGAAGCATCAAAGGGAAGCTTCCCTTGGAATAATCCAACACTTTATTCACAGCATAGCCCTGTTTTTAATGCAAATAAGGTAACAACACCGTTATTACTTATCCATGGTGATGCAGATACAAATGTGCCACCGGGTGAAAGTCATAATATGTATACTGCGCTTAAAATACTCGGCCAAGATGTAGAGTTAGTGGAATACAAAGGAGCAGATCACCAAATATTCGCTCGCGATAAACGCTTCCACTGGTGGGATACCATGCTAGCGTATTTTGATAAACATCTTAAAAATGAGCCGCAGTGGTGGCAACACCTGTACGGTAAATAAATTTGTTTTACGGCGGTGCCTTTGGCACCGCTTTTTGATTATGTAAGCGGCAAATAGCACCATCATTGTATATAATTTAATAATATAAGGGCTATCTCTCTTGATTGTTCAAGAAAGGCGGGGTAACGTGCCCAATATATAGAGTTGTAAGAATTCGTTTCGTCTACTTCCAAGCAGCGATTCCTCAGTGCTATATTAACGACAATTAAACAACAATTAACAGTGAAAACATGAGCATAAAGGTTTTATTAGTTGAAGATGATGAACTCTTAGCAAAGCGACTATGTAGCCACTTTGATGATACCGAATTTAGTATCACTGTAGATAATACTGGTGCAGCAGCGCTTGAGCTTATACAAAAACAGACACAAAACCCATTTGCTCTTGCTATTGTTGATGTCGTCTTGCCCGCAACGGACGGTCTTCAACTAGCAAAAGAAATTAATACACTGTCAGATCTAGGCGTTATTATGCTTTCTAGCCGCGATTCTCAAGCAGACAGAATAGCAGGCCTTGCTCAAGGGGCTGACGATTACGTTTGTAAGCCTGTGGATGCGTTAGAACTAGAGCTGCGTATGCGCGCACTTTATAAACGGCTTGTAGGTAGTAAAGATGACGAATCCGAGGAATTTATTGAATATGCAGACTTCAAGCTACACCCCGATAACCGCACTCTGATTAATCAACACGGTACTGAATCGCGCCTAACTGAAGCTGAGCATAAAGTGCTTATCTGCCTGATCTCTAATGCAGGAAGAGCCACGTCTCGGGAGCGTATATCTGAAGATATAGGGCAACCAGATTGGAGCCCTAGCGACAGAACTGTTGATGTTCTAGTAGGTCGGCTACGTAAAAAGCTCGGGGACGAAAAAGAACAAAAGCGTATCGTCACTGTGCGTGGCAAAGGTTATATGCTCTCAACCTAATATCTGGTCAGTTGACCCAATAACCGCTCTAAAGCGCGATAACTTAGCGCCTCCTTTAGATGTACCAAACCAATATCAGTGACGCAGCTCAAATCTGCAATGGTTCTAGCGACTTTGATTATTCGGTGATAGGAGCGAGGTGATAACTGTAGCTTTTCAGCGGCCTTAACTAAAAAAGCACGCTCCGCTTCAGCAAGGTAGCAAACTTTGTTTAGCTCTTTTACTCCTAACTGATCATTACACTTTCCCTGTCTTTGTAATGCAAGTTGGTAAGCTTTCTCGACTCTCTGCCTTATTGACGAACTTGGCTCACTATCACATTGATTTTGTAATTCTTCAGTTTTTAGTCGAGGTAATTCTATCTGTAAATCAATCCTATCTAGAAAGGGACCTGAAATCTTAGACAGATATCGTAACACTTGATCAGGAGAGCTTCTTTTGTCTGTATAACAACCGGTAGGACTTGGGTTCAATGCTGCGATGAGTTGAAAGTTAGCGGGGTAATCAACTTGCCGAGCAGCACGCGAAATCGTGACTGTTCCAGTTTCCATCGGTTCTCTCAACGAGTCTAACACTTTACGGTCAAACTCTGGAAGCTCGTCCAAGAACAGTACTCCATTATTAGATAATGAGATCTCTCCCGGTTTAGGGTTTGATGAGCCTCCGACTAATGCAACTGCAGAGCAGGTATGATGGGGAGCTCTAAATGGACGCATTTTCCAGTTAGATTGGTTGATTGGTTTTCCTAAAATAGAATAAATTGATGCCGTTTCTAGTGCTTGCTGATCCGTCATTTTTGGCATTATAGTCGGTAGCCGTTGTGCTAGCATCGACTTTCCTGTACCGGGAGGCCCTAAAAAAAGGACGTTGTGACCACCCGCTGCTGCAATTTCTAGTACTCTTTTTGCCCCTTCTTGACCTTTGACTTCTGCCATATCTATTGCAGAATCAATATCTTGAGGTAACTGTTGCACGATATGATATTTCTGGTTAATTTCCAATGGTGATTGGCCGCTTAAATGCGACCAAGCCATTTTTAAATTATCTAGCGGCACACGAATGGCAGCAGAAGCTAAACTCGCAACAACATCGTTAGCAAGAGGTAAGTAGCACGCTCTGTTTTTTGTTGCTGCTGCCATTACTGAAGGCAGAATTGCCGTTATCTCTCTCAATTCACCATTCAATGCAAGTTCACCGTAGAACTCTTTATCGATTACAGATTGACTATCTAGCTGACCTGAAGCGACTAAAATTCCCACAGCTATCGCTAAGTCAAATCGTCCACCCTCTTTAGGTAAGTCTGCGGGCGCTAGATTCACAGTGATTCTTTGCTCAGGAAACAAAAAACCAGTATTTGCCATCGCACTTCGGACTCGCTCTTTTGCCTCCTTAACCGATGCCTCTGGCAAGCCCACTATATTGAAAGCAGGTAGACCATTGCTTAAGTGAACTTCAACAATGACCTCTGGTGCTGTGATCCCAACTTGTGCGCGTGTGAACACTTTTGCTAAAGACATCCATGTCTCCTAATAATTAGTTTGGATATTTAAAAACGTGCAAAACCAAATTGTATCTCATTGCAGCAAGACGTAATAATAGTGTCGACGCCATAGATAAAAGCATCACATACTCTGTTGCTAAACCCAGTTTAATAGTTTGAGTATAGACTATCCCTCCAAAAATACAGGTAATAGCGTATAACTCACCTTTTAATAACAGTGGAATTTCTCTGGCCAATACATCGCGGATCACTCCGCCAAAGCAGCCCGTTAATACCCCCATAATGATTGCTGTCATATCAGGCATACCTATACTTAGCGCTTTTTGAACCCCCATTACAGCAAAAAATGCAAGTCCTATTGCATCGGCAATTTGCAGTAAGGTGCGCGGAATATTTTCGTGTCGGTTAAGCCAAAAGATGCTGATAAGAACCGCGCACAATATGGCGTATATATAACTAGTATCATGCAGCCAAAAAACGGGTTGGTCTAAAATTAAATCCCTGATAGTGCCACCGCCAATACCTGTTGCAGCAGCAAGAACAATCACTCCAAAGCCATCCATATGCTTGCTATGCGCAATTAGCGTTCCTGATATGGCAAAGACCATTACCCCTAAAAGATCAAACCAATGGTAGAGTTCTGTCATTTTGTATTAAGTAATGAGGAAAAGAGAAATCATAGCTAAGATCCAAAGCAAAGGGTAGTCGAACAAGCTGCTTTGCTACTAGAAAGCTTCATTAATGAGTCCAATGTCATACAAATGAGCGATAAAGCAAAAAACCCGTCGCATTGCTGCAACGGGTTTGACGTACATGGATGCACTAATGTCGATTAGATTCATGGATGAATGCGGTTAATCGGCCTTTTATAAGGTCCTGGCTCGCTACGAAGTAGGATGTTCTACTTTCACATGGGAAGCCCATACTATCATTGACCGGGGCCGACCCTTCGGCTGTTTTGTTTCACTTCTGAGTTTGGGTGACAAGAAACCGAGGTAACGCTTCGCAGTTCGAGGAACAACTCGGCGGGTAAACCGCCTCCTACCAGTGCAGTACTTTGTTGATGTCGTGGTGGGAGCGAGTTTACCTCGCGATGTTACAAAGTAGACTGTTTTATTCTTTTTGTTTGATAGACCCAACAGCTCGGCGGGTAAACCGCCTCCTACCAGT
>NZ_RDBW01000041.1:0-41721 GCF_003934235.1 Pseudoalteromonas sp. J010
GTCTTGGAGTGCGGATCTATATCTTACTAACCCGTTGGATGCAATATCGCATATCTAGTGCTATAATTTTTTCAAAGCACAAGATATTGTGCTTTAACGATTATAGAAACGAATTTGTGTAGAAAAAAATCACTTAAACTTTTTTTTTATTTTTACTAAAAAGCACCATCTTTAAGTTGATTTTTCTTTGTGAGCAGATAAGCGGATTGTCGAAGGTTAGTAGGCACTAACATAAATAAATTATCCCAAACTTATCCACAATTCTCCTAAAGTTGTTCTCTTGCAAATTCGCACTAACCCCACTATCTTGTGATCCCTAGCCGCTATAGCACCATATATAGTGGTGGTTTGCTAAACAATTTTTAATTCGTGCGATATCTAAAGCGCGTTCCTAAGGAATACAGGCACATAACATGAACCAACAGCTATCTGTATGCAAAAGAAACGGTCGCAAAGAGCCGTTAGATCTAGACAAGATCCATCGTGTCATTACATGGGCCGCAGAAGGCCTAGATAACGTCTCAGTTTCTCAGGTTGAGTTAAAGTCACACATTCAGTTTTATGACGGTATTCGCACTGGTGATATCCACGAAACGATTATAAAGGCTGCAGCGGATCTTATTTCAAAAGAATCTCCGGACTACCAATACCTTGCAGCTCGACTTGCTATTTTTCACCTACGCAAAAAAGCATATGGATGCTTTGAGCCGCCTCACCTATATCAGCATGTGGTAAAGCTTGTTGAAGACAAACGATATGATCAACACTTGTTGACTGATTACACTGAGGCTGAGTTCAACGAACTAAACGATTATATTGACCATAATCGCGACATGAATTTCAGCTATGCGGCCGTTAAGCAGCTGGAAGGTAAGTACCTCGTACAAAACCGTGTTACAGGTGAAATCTACGAAAGCGCACAGTTTTTGTATGTGTTAGTTGCTGCAAGCTTATTCGCAAATTATCCAAAAGAAACACGCTTAGATTACATCAAGCGCTTTTATGATGCCGTCTCTACGTTCAAAATTTCACTACCAACGCCAATTATGGCTGGTGTTCGTACGCCTACACGCCAGTTTAGTTCATGCGTATTAATTGAATGTGCTGACAGCTTAGATTCAATTAACGCTACTTCATCTGCAATAGTAAAGTACGTAAGCCAACGAGCAGGTATTGGTATCAATGCAGGACGTATCCGAGCACTAGGTAGCCCAATTAGAAATGGTGAAGCATACCACACAGGATGTATTCCATTTTATAAGCATTTTCAGACTGCAGTTAAAAGCTGTTCTCAAGGCGGTGTACGTGGTGGTGCGGCTACCCTATTCTACCCACTTTGGCATTTAGAGATTGAAAACCTACTTGTACTTAAGAACAACCGCGGTGTTGAAGAAAACCGTGTCCGTCATTTAGATTACGGTGTGCAGTTCAATAAAACCATGTACAGCCGACTGATTAAAGATGACTATATTACCCTGTTTAGTCCATCAGACGTACCTGGGCTCTACGATGCTTTCTTTGAAGATCAGCAAGAATTCGAGGCGCTTTATACAAAATACGAGCAGGATGAATCTATTCGTAAAAAGCGCATCAAAGCAATTGAGCTTTTCTCAATGTTTGCGCAAGAGCGCGCAAGTACAGGTCGTATTTACCTACAGAATGTTGACCACTGTAATACTCACAGTCCGTTTGACTCTAAAGTAGCACCAATTCGTCAGTCAAACCTGTGTCTTGAAATTGCATTGCCAACAAAACCGTTGAGTCATGTTAATGACCCTGAAGGCGAAATTGCACTGTGCACGCTTTCTGCATTTAACCTAGGTGCGATCAAATCTTTAGATGAATTAGAGGAGCTTGCTGAGCTGGCAGTTCGTGCGCTTGATAACCTGTTGGATTATCAAGATTACCCAGTACCTGCTGCTTACAACGCAACTATGGGTCGTCGTACTCTAGGCATCGGCGTTATCAACTTTGCTTATTACTTAGCAAAAAATGGTGTGAAGTACTCTGATGGTAGCGCGAATGGTTTAACCCATAAAACATTTGAAGCAATTCAATATTATCTGATGAAAGCCTCGAATGAACTTGCCAAAGAGCGTGGTGCTTGTCCTAAGTTCAACGAGACAACTTACTCACAAGGTATTATGCCTACTGATACGTACAAACGAGACCTAGACAAAGTTTGTGCTGAGCCATTGCACCTTGACTGGGACGCGCTCAGAGAAAGCATCAAAAAGCATGGTATGCGTAACTCTACATTGTCTGCTTTAATGCCTTCTGAAACTTCGTCTCAGATTTCAAACGCTACCAATGGTATCGAGCCACCACGCGGCCACATCAGCGTGAAAGCAAGTAAAGATGGTATCTTGAAGCAAGTAGTACCTGAATATGAAAGACTGAAAGACAGTTACGAGTTACTGTGGGATATTCCTTCAAACGATGGCTACTTGACATTAGTAGGCATCATGCAGAAATTCATTGATCAGACCATTTCTGCAAACACGAATTATGATCCAAGTAAGTTTGAAGCGGGTAAAGTACCTATGAAGCTACTTTTAAAAGACTTACTAACTGCTTACAAACTTGGTGTTAAAACCCTTTACTACCATAACACCCGTGATGGTGCGTCAGATGCTCAGGACGAACTAAAACCTGAAGTAGAAGATGATGGCTGTGAAGGCGGCGCTTGTAAGATATAACGTTTTATGCGGGTGTGCTTCACCCGCTTTTTTAGGTATTGAGTAACACATTTATGGCATATTCAACGTTTAGCAGAAATCATAACGATCAACTAAAAGAGCCGATGTTTTTCGGACAGACAGTTAACGTATCTCGCTACGACCAGCAAAAGTACCCGATTTTCGAAAAGCTCATTGAAAAACAACTTTCTTTCTTTTGGCGTCCTGAAGAGGTTGATGTAAGTAAAGACAGACTTGATTTTCAGGCTCTTCCTGAGCATGAAAGACACATTTTCCTTAGCAATCTTAAATATCAGACGTTGTTAGACAGTGTTCAAGGTCGCTCGCCAAATGTTGCGCTGTTACCCATCGTGTCTATCCCTGAGCTAGAAACGTGGATAGAGACATGGGCTTTCAGTGAAACGATACATAGCCGCTCTTACACGCACATTATTCGTAACGTTACACAAAACCCTGAGATTATATTCGATGATATTGTTGGCAATGACAAAATCGTTGAACGTGCAGATGCGGTTACCAAGTATTATGATGAACTCATTGAAAAAGTTAGCCTGTATAACCAGTATGGTGAAGGCAAGCATGAGATAAATGGTAAAACTGTTATCATCAATCTGTTCGAGCTTAAAAAGCTACTATACCTTTGCATCATGTCCGTTAACATCCTAGAAGCAATACGTTTTTATGTCAGCTTTGCATGTTCATTTGCTTTTGCAGAGCGTGAGTTAATGGAAGGTAATGCCAAAATCATCAAATTAATTGCGCGCGACGAAGCCCTTCACCTTTCAGGTACTCAGCATATTTTAAATATTATGCAAGAAGGTAAAGACGATCCTGAGATGTCCATTGTTGCGGCCCAATGTCGCGAAGAAGCAATCAAGATGTTTGTAGAGGCCGCTGAACAGGAAAAAGAATGGGCCGAGTACTTATTTAAAGACGGCTCTATGATCGGTCTGAATAAAGATATCTTGTGTCAATATGTCGAGTACATAACCAATATTCGTATGACCGCTGTTGGTTTACCTTCAAAGTTTGAGACCAAGTCAAACCCGATCCCTTGGATCAACGCTTGGTTAGTATCAGATAACGTACAGGTTGCACCACAAGAAGCAGAAATAAGCTCTTATCTAGTTGGTCAGATTGATTCAGAAGTAGACGCTGCTGACTTTGGCGATTTCGATTTGTAATGGTTGAAAAGCCAATATACCTCATTCAGGTTAATAATATTGAGGAGCCACTGAAATATGTGGCTTCTTCATGTTCAATATTAGAGACTTTAGAAAACGCCAATATCCAAGTGTCTTACCAATGTCGAGAAGGGTTTTGTGGCGCTTGCCGTGCAAAATTGCTAAATGGAAGCACACAATATTCCAATGAACCATTAGCGTTTGTCCGCGAAGGCGAGATCCTGTTATGTTGCAGTAAACCGCTCAGTGACATCAAAATTGAATTGCCAGAGTAATATAATTTACTGCGATTACATTAATTTTGTCACCGGTGTTCGAATGTAGTGCTCGCCATCTGTGACGCTTACCGCATTGGTTTCAAATATTACATCCCAATGCAAGCTTCGAGTCAACATATCGCTAAGCTCATCAATAAATCGCTCCGGAATATTAAATACAGAGAGTGAGTCAATAAATTCAAGCTGTGCTTTACGTGCATCAAACCACTGCTGACCCTCTAGGCAGAAAATAACAACCTTAGGAAATAGTTTTTCATACTTAGTAATTTCATCTACTTCAAAATTGCCAATAAAAAGTGCAACTTCAACGTCATTATTATCATTAACTATCCAAACGTCGGGCCAGTTTTTTCTTTCCTGTTTACTCCATTTCACCGGTTTGTTAAACGACAACGCACAGATCCCAATAAGTTTAATAGCAAAGTGTTTACAGCTCTCTTTTGACAACATGGCTGCTGTAAATGCTTCTTCATGATGACTGTGATGAAATAAATCAGCAACTTTAATTCTTGCTTTGAATACAAATGGTTTGTTCATCATGGCATGCCTAGTTATGCGCATCTACTAACTATAGTACCTATATTAATTTCAACAATAACTAAGTTATAGTATAACGTTATTGATCCACCTAAACTGTAGTGTTATATTATAACTCTATTGCCTAAAGGGCTCACTCGTTCAGTAAATAATCTAACTCGTGGTAAAATAAATATGTTTAAGCAGTCTCTTATCGCCAGCGCGTTATTCTCGTTACTAGGCACTTCTCAGGCCTACGCAGGACAATTAACCGGAAAAGTCGTTGATGCCAACAATCAGCCTCTAAGTAATGCGACCGTTCACCTCCATGGTAAAAGTAAAACCGTCAAATCTGACAAAAATGGGCAATTTACAATTGAAGTAGACTCTGATGCTCAATTACACATTACAAAACCAAACTATTTAGACAACCGGGTTAATATCACTGAACAACAAGGGTTTGTACGTGTACAACTTGAGCCAACATCAGTTGAGAGTATCGTTGTTTATTCATCGGCATTACACAAAAATAGTATGGAGATGACCTCTCCTGTTAGTGTATTAAGCGGTGATGAATTAAAAAACCGTGCTAAGCCCACACTAGGGGAAACATTAAAAGGTCAACCAGGTATTAACGCCAGTTACTTTGGCCCAGTTAGCTCAAGCCCAATTATTAGAGGCTTAGATGGACCTCGTGTCAAAATCACGCAAAATGGCCTAGACAGCAGCGATGCTTCAAGAGTCGGCCCTGATCACGCAAATACCAATGACTCACTGGCAGCGCAACAGATAGAAGTACTCAGAGGACCTGCAACATTGCTTTATGGCTCTGGTGCTATTGGTGGCGTAGTTAACGTTGTAGATAATCGTATTCCTACAGATGTCATAGATAGCTTGCAAGGTGCTGCGGATTACAGCCATGACACCAATTCGAATACCAACACATTTGCCGTATTACTTGAGTCAGGGTTTGATGGTTTTAATTTCCACTTTGATGGTGTTAAGCGCAAAGGCGGCGATTATGAAACGCCTAATTTTGCACAACCGCACGACGATCATGAGTCACATGACGAACACGAACACGAACACGAACACGAACACGAACACGAACACGAACACGAACACGAAAGTGAATCACATGAAGTCGAATATGCGAATAAAGTAGATAACACTTTCATCGATTCAGAGCAATTTAACTTTGGTACAAGTTACGTTGGCGATCACCTCACTCTTGGTTTGTCTTATGGCCGTATTGATACTGACTATGGGATCCCTGCACACTCGCATGTTGGCCATGACCACGCGCATGATGACCATGACCACGAAGCGCATGATGATCATGACCACGAAGCACATGATGATCATGAGAGCGAAGAGACCCATGCCGAAGAATCAGTCTTTGCCCGAGTTAAGCAAGACCGTTGGCAAGGTCTTATCAACTATGCGGTACACAGCGATTGGCTAGAATCAATAGGATTACGTGTAGGCTACACTGATTATGAACATGCTGAGATCGAACATGGTAATATCGRCACAGTATTTGAAAATGATACTACAGAGCTGCGTTTAACTGCAGAGCACCGCTTGGGTGAGTGGCATGGCACCGTAGGCTATCATTTTTCTGACAGTGATTATTCAGCAAATGGTGAAGAAGCATTTACGCCTTCAACTCAAACTAAAACTCACGCTTTCTATATTCTTGAAGAACGCCGTTTCGGTGATTTTACATTAGAACTTGGTGCAAGAGTCGAAGATTATCAGCTTTCTAGCAAAGGTGATTCATTAGAAGATGACCATGACCATGACCATGACCATGACCATGACCATGACCATCATGATAGTGAGATAGAAACTGGATTCATAGCTTATGATCTTGATATGACAAACTTGAGTGTTTCTGTCGGCGGTGTATATGACTATACAGCAGGTAGCAATGTTGCTGTTTCATTATCACGCTCAGAGCGTGCACCTTTAACAGCCGAGCTACTTTCAAATGGTATTCATATCGCTACAAGCACTTATGAGCTTGGCTTAGGCTATGAACTTGAGGGCGATCATTTACATTTTGAACCACAAGATATTGAGCAAGAAACATCAACTAATCTAGATGTTAGTTTCAGAAAGTTTTCTGGTGATTTTGGCTATACGGTTAATTTCTTCTACAACGATATAGAAAACTTCTATTATCAAGCACTGACTGATTACATTTTTACTGCTGAACATGGGCTAGAAATCGCAGATCACGCTCATGATGACGCAATCCCAGTATTTAAATTTGAAAGTAGCGATGCAAAGTTATATGGCCTTGAGTTTGATGCTCACTATAAGCTTAATCGCTTCGCCCGAGTCAAAGTTTTTGGTGATTCAATCACAGCTAAATTAGATAATGACGAATACTTACCTCGTATTCCTAGTAATAAACTAGGTGTGGATTACGAGCACCGTTATGAAAATTTAACGGCAAACTTTACCGTTACTCATTATTTTGACCAAGACAATGTTGCCCGCTATGAGAGCGAAACTAAAGGCTATACTATGGTTGATGTCTCGTTAAATTATGACTTTGAGTTGATGGGCAATGATATGGTTGGTTATCTGAACCTAGACAACCTAACGGATGAATTGGGTTATGTGCATAGCTCATTTATCAAAGATCAGGCACCATTGCCTGGTCGCAATATTAAGCTTGGGATCAGAGGCTACTTTTAACAGTTCCTTTCTTTTATAGAAACCAAAAAGCTACCTTCTCGGGTAGCTTTTTTATTAGCTAATCACGTGTCTTACTGCTCAATCATTCAAGAATTTGAAACTACTCCCTCACGTTGAGCAAGTATTAACGTATGTTGATGTCATACCAATTTGCTGAATTAAGTGGTCTATTTTGAGGCGAGAAAATCTTGTCGATAACTCCGCTACCGCGTCCTGCTATCGCCAAGGTACCTACATCCGTGTAGGCAAGGCAAAAATTTTGCTATTTAGTTGTTCTAAATGAGAAATTTTTAACGTTGTTAGCGTCAGATTTACTCCTTCAAATTGAGCAAGTATTAAGTCAAATTGGTATTATGCTCTAGTACCAAAAATTTTATCACCAGCATCACCAAGCCCAGGAACAATATACCCCTTTTCATCAAGATGGCTATCTAGCGATGCGGTATATATCTCAACATCTGGATGTGCTGCCTCAACTAATTTTACGCCCTCAGGTGCAGCAACAAGCACAACCGCTCGGATTTCCTTGCACCCTGCTTTCTTAAGCATATCTATTGTGGCGACTAGAGACCCACCTGTTGCTAACATTGGGTCTATCACTAGTGAGAGTCTAGCATCTATATTACCCACTAATTTTTCAAAATATGGTACTGGCTCTAATGTCTCTTCATTTCTTTGCAAGCCGACAACACTTACCTTAGCAGCTGGAATAAGTTGTAATATGCCATCAAGCATACCAAGACCAGCTCGCAAAATAGGTACTAGTGTAATCTTTTTGCCAGCAAGACGCTTCACAGTCAACTGTTTGCCGTCCCAAGCAGAGACTATCTCATCACCGAGTGTTAAATCTTTAGTTGCTTCATAAGTCAGTAAGTTTCCAACTTCTGATACAATCTCACGAAAATTCTTGGTCGATACTCCCTGCTCTCGAAGTAACCCAAGTTTATGTTGAACCAACGGGTGGTCAATTACATGTAATGCCATTGGGGGATCCCTTATAAACTACTGAAAAAGTCTTCTGGCTTGTGTCTAACTGGCTTTGTACATAACACTGTTGGCGTGCCTAAGTATAAATAGCCAACAATCTCATCTTTTTCATCCAGTCCTAGTTGCTTTTTAACTTCCACACTCTGCGCAAAATAACCGGTTCTCCATACACCTGATAAACCTTGTGCAAAAGCAGCTTGCTGCATCGCTAACACACTACAACCTGCGCTTTGGATCTGTTCAATACGAGGAACTTTAGGGTGTTCTTGATACGGTGAAACAGCAATAATAAGCATTGGCGCACGCTGAGGTAGCGCCTTCGCCCTATCTATGACTCTTTGTTCTTGCTGCTCCTTTATAGCTGCTTGATAATAAATATCACCCAGCTTTTCACGACCTTGCTCTTCGACCACAATAAACCTAAACGGCGTAAGGCCACCATGATCTGGTACCTTCAAAGCAGCTTTTTTAATTATCTCTAGTTGCTCTGGGTTTGGTCCTGGATAAGAAAGATTGCTATCTGATTGACGTGTCAAAAGTAATTCTATTGCGTCCATTAGTTCGTTCCGTATTGTACCTTCAAAATCGATATCATTAATATGCGCTTAGTCTACCATTTCAAAGCGCCTGCGACTATGCAGCACGCTTAAGTTTACAGTGCTTTGTTTTATATGATCATCGATACTGTATACTTTTTGATTGGCTGCTCATTAGCAGTTTCAACCAATAGTCGATACTGACGTAACGTCCTCCCCCCATAAAAAATAGCGACAGTAACAACACAAAATAGGTAGCGGCAAATTCGATGCCATTGTTCAATATGACTATGTTTCCTTTTTCGTATAGGTAATCCGGCCGCCCATGCTCTGCAACCAACCCTTTGATTATGTCTAACCTCTGTTTTACCTCTAGGCTATTATCTAAACTATTTTTTGCCTGCTCAACACCCAACCAGTGTACAACCTTAGCTGCACTGGTATCAGGGTTTGATGGCGCAACTGAAAACCAGCCGTTATCAAGGTGCACAGTTACTGCTGCAACCACCATAGTTATCATTAGCGGGATCGTGACTAAACGGGTTAATATACCAACCAAAATCAGCCAACCACCTAAAAATTCAGTCCAAGCAGCCATAAATGCTAATAAGTCAGGAACAGGCAGCCCCAATCCCCATTCACTATTACCAAACCACTCTACTACACCAGGGTCTGGAAGCAGTTTTTGGTAAAGTTCGATGTCTTGGTGCTTCAAGTTTAGTTTATTGTAGCCAGCGATAATCATCACTGGTGCGAGGAGTAATCGGATGAGTAAAGGGGCAAGCCCTGAGAAGTGTTCCAACGTTAGTTTAGTGCTGTTATAAAACTTTAGCAGGTTTACAAGCATAAGTTAGGCAGTCCATAGTTGATAGTTACAATATCAGTATAGACCGCCTAATTCTTAGGGTTATTACATTAAATTTTTCTCGCGACCTGAAGAGCTTCAGCTATCGCTCGTTTTGCATCGATTGCAGCTGCAAGTTTCGCCCCACCAATAACATGATGGTTATCTGGCAATGTTTCTTTATTAAACAATGTATCGTTGGATACTTGGCCAATACATGCAATAACAGTATCAACGTCAAGTATCTGCTCATCGTCTGCGACTTTGATAGTCAGCCCTTGACCATCAAAACGAATGTACTCACTTTGTGCAATTTGTTTAACGTTATGGTGCTTTGCAACCGCTCTGTGGATCCAACCTGTGGTTTTGCCTAAATCTTTACCAAAGCGACCAGCTGAACGCTTTAACATATAAATTGTTTTTTGCTCCTGGGATGGCTTAGGCTCGCATTCGATACCCCACTGTGCCTTAAAGTCTGAAATAGATTGCTCTCGCGGTTCTGTCAGATAGGCAACCATATCAAAACCAATACCACCCGCACCTAAAATCGCGATTTTATCACCGAGTTCTACTTCACCTTTGATCACCTCATCATAGGCAAATACACGACGCCCATCAGCACATTCGATTTTGGACATTCGTGGACTTACACCAGTTGCAAAAACGACATCATCAAAAGCATCTGCCATAGACAATTCATAAGATGTGTTTAGACAAAGCTCTACTCCAAGGCGGTTAATTTCGCTCACATAGTATTTAAGCGTGTGTTGAAAGTCTTCTTTTCCAGGTATGCGCATCGCTAGGTTAAATTGTCCACCTAGTTCGCTACCCCTATCAATGAGCTTAACTTGGTGTCCCTTTTTAGCCAAATAATAGCTCACTGATAATCCAGCGGGGCCAGCTCCCACCACTAATACCTTTTTCTTTGTAGTTGCTTCTTCTAACGGGTAATCCAGCTCAAACCCTGCTTGAGGATTAACTAAACAAGTAGCCCGTTGCCCTTTAAATACATGATCTAAGCAGCCTTGGTTACAACCGATACAAATATTAATTTGCTCTTCACGTTGTGCTTGATACTTATTGAAAAACTCAGGATCAGCAAGCAATGGACGCGCCATAGAAATAAGATCAGCGTCGCCTTTAGCTAAAATATCATTTGCTAGTGTCGGGGTATTTATTCGATTGACGGCCACAACGGGTATGTCAACAACCTGCTTTAACCTATTTGACGCTTCTCGATACGCTCCTGGTGGTACCATTGAAGCAATTGTAGGAACTCTAGCTTCATGCCAACCAATTCCAGTATTAAGAATATCAACACCGGCGGACACTAGCGCTTTTGCCTGAAGCGTAACTTCTTCTGCTGTCGATCCATTTGGGATTAGATCCATCACTGACAAACGAAATACGATAATAAACTTATCGCTCACCTTCGTCCTCACCGCTTTTACGATGTCAGTCGCCAAACGCATTCTATTTTCTAGACTACCACCGTATTCGTCAGTACGTTTATTGGTGTGATTCGCCATGAATTCGTTAATTAAATACCCTTCAGAGCCCATGATTTCGACACCATCATATCCGGCCTTCTCAGCTAGCTTTGCTGACTGTGCAAAATCTTTAATGGTACTTTTAATAGCGCCCAAGCTCATCGCTTTTGGCGTATAAGGATTTATTGGTGCTTTGATTGCACTTGGTGCTGTATTAAAAGGGTGGTAAGCGTATCTTCCTGCATGCAGTAGTTGTAAGCAAATTTTTCCACCATGTTGGTGAACCACGTTGGTGTATGCTTTATGCTTTATCACATCATACCGCGAGTTAAAAGAAGACGAAATGGGCGTCAATTTACCGCGTAAATTTGGACTATAGCCACCAGTGATAATTAACCCCACCCCTCCTTTTGCGCGCGCTTCATAGAATGCAGCTAGGCGCTTTCGATTGTGCCAACCTTCTTCAAGCCCGGTGTGCATCGATCCCATCACCAAGCGATTTCGCAAACTTGTATGTTTAAGTTTTAGTTCTTTTTCTAACATTTGCCGCCCCACAAAACTGGTCTTACCTGTGAACATTAACGTTTTTTTATTATTTGGCAAGTCTTAAACAGAAAGAAATTAACGAACCTTGGCTCATTGCTGATATTTCACGCATGAAAATACTTAGTTACGTTTTTCTATTATCTATGAAACCGACTCTGATATATGATAAATAAATAGTGTTTTATTGATGTTAAGCATAAGGGATCGATTTGAAACTGATAGCGAATATTTTTAAAGGCATATGGGCCACTTTGAACTTTTCTAGACGATTGATTTTAAATCTATTGTTCTTATTCATTCTGATTGCCATTGTGATTAATATTATATCCGGTGAAGACCAAGTCCAAGTGGAAGATAAAAGTGTCTTACGCTTAGATCTAAATGGCATCATTGTCGAGCAACTAACCTATGTCGACCCGTTTGAAGCGGCAATGAGCGGCAAGTTTGGTGACTCAGAGAAACCTGGTGAGATTTTACTTGATGATATAATTGACGTAGTCAACAAAGCAACGCAAGACCAACAAATATATGCAATGTACCTAGACTTACAACGCATGCACAGCGCACATTTAGATAAACTCCGCGACATTAGAGATGCGCTGGTAAAATTTAAAGCTGCAGGCAAAAAGATCTATGCTCACGGTGCATATTACACTCAAGCACAATATTATTTAGCCTCTATTGCTGATCAAGTAACGTTACACCCATACGGGGGTGTCAACATCACCGGTTTTGGCATGTACCCTCTTTATTTCAAAGAAGCCCTAGATAAGCTAAAAGTGACTCAGCATATTTTCCGTGTTGGTACCTATAAATCTGCCGTTGAGCCTTTCATCCGCAGTGATATGTCACCAGAAGCAAAACAATCTAACCTTGGTTGGATAACACCACTTTGGAGTCAATACAAATCAGAAGTGGCTGAGAACCGAGGTTTCGATGTCACAAATTTTGATGAAACATTCGCTGCATTGACGGATAAAATGGAAGCTGCACAAGGCGACTCTGCTAAATATGCAATTGATAATCAATGGGTGGATGAACTGGTTACAGATCAACAGTTCGTACAAAAGTTGATTGATGAAGTGGGGTTAGACGCTAAAGGCAAATCGTTCAAGCAAGTGTCCTTTGATCAGTATCTGTCAACACTGCCACCAAAAGAATTTGCTGAAAATCCATTTACAGAAAAAGTTGCAGTGATCGTTGCTAAAGGTCAAATATCCGATGGTAAACGTAAGGCTGGTGCCATAGGCGGAGATTCAACAGCTGCACTGCTCAAAAGAGCGCGTCTAAACGATAAAGTAAAAGCGGTTGTTTTAAGGATAGATTCTGGCGGCGGCAGTATGTTTGCTTCAGAAACGATTCGTAACGAAGTGTTAGCATTAAAAGCGGCAGGTAAACCCGTTGTCGCATCTATGGGCTCAGTCGCGGCTTCAGGTGGCTATTGGATTGCGGCCTCAGCGAATGAGATTTGGGCCTCGCCGAGCACAATTACTGGGTCAATTGGCGTTTTTGGCATGATAATGACTTTCGAAAACGCGGCTAATTCACTTGGTATTTATTCAGATGGTGTAGCTACGACAGAGCTAAAAGGTCAATCACCATTTAGAGGAATTGAAAGTAATTATAAACATCTTATTCAAATGGGTGTTGAAGATGCCTATGACAAGTTTATCTCTATGGTTGCAACTGAACGAAACCTTGAGAAATCAGCGGTTGATGAAGTAGCGCAAGGCCGTGTATGGCTGGCAACTCAAGCGCTAAATTTTGGTCTCATTGACAAGTTAGGCAATAAGAATGATGCCATTAACGCAGCAGCCAGTCTTGCAAACTTGGAGATGTATGATGTTATCACCATAGAACAAGCGCTAACTGAGCAGGAAAAGCTAGTGCAACAGTTATTTGGTGCTGCGATAGTACAAAGTGCAGTTGACGCCATTATGCCTGAGCAATCGATATTTGCAAAAACAGCGTTAAACGCTCTAGATGATATAAGTCATACACTAGAAGCTCAGAGCAAAGTGCTCGGTCAATTAAATGACCCAAATCATGTCTATACCCTGTGTTTAGTATGTAATGTATCGGCTGAATAACCCTGAATAAGACTGCAATTGCGGATACACAATTGCTATAATAAGCCCAGATTTTATTCTGGGCTTATTTATGAAAAGAAAAAAAATATACATTGCTTATACCGGCGGTACTATTGGTATGAAGCAATCGAGTCGTGGTTATGTTCCTGTTGCCGGCTACCTTACGGATACGGTGAAGAATAACGCTGAGTTTACACGCGATGAGATGCCACTTTTTGATATTCACGAATACAGTCCTTTAATTGACTCATCTGATATGTCTCCCCATCATTGGCAACTCATTGCTGATGATATCCAATCAAAGTATCAGGATTACGACGGCTTTGTCGTACTACATGGCACAGACACAATGGCGTATACCGCTTCAGCGCTGTCTTTCATGTTTGAGAATCTGACCAAGCCTGTGATTGTAACCGGCTCACAAATACCACTATCTCAACTTCGTTCGGATGGTCAAGTGAACCTGCTAAATGCCATGTACTTAGCGGCTAATTATCCCATTGCGGAAGTTAGCTTATTTTTCAATAATAAGTTGTATCGTGGTAACCGAGCAATAAAAGCTCATGCTGACGGGTTTGATGCCTTTGCGTCTCCAAACTTATCACCTTTAGCGCAAGCGGGGATCAACATACAGCTACTAGAAGGAAAGCTCAGCCCTTATGTTGAGCAAAGTTTGCAAGTAACCCAGATTTCACCACAGCCTATCGCTGTGATGCACCTTTATCCCGGAATTTCAACTGAGATCCTTAAGAACCTCATGAAAGGTCAAATGAAGGCATTGATATTATTGAGCTTTGGTGTTGGAAATGCGCCACAAGACGAGCACTTTTTAAATGAGCTTAAGGCAATAAGTGACAGCGGAGGGGTGATCATTAATCTAACTCAGTGTATCCAAGGTAAAGTGAATATGGGCGGCTACGCTACTGGCAACGCTTTACTCAATTGTGGAGTGATCAGTGGTTATGACATGACTTTGGAAGCGTGCTTAACAAAACTACATTATCTATTCAGCCAAAAGCTTGAAATAGAAACTATCCGCCACCTTATGCAAGATAGCCTTCGTGGTGAACTCACTAGGTAAAGATAGAAGAAAAGAAAAGTAAAAAGCCGCAAGTGGATACTGCGGCTTTGTCATTTCTAGTGTCGGCGTGACTATCTTACTTTTGCATCAATCTCGACAAGATCAGTGAGGTGACACGTTTCACCACTGTGCGTCTTAATGCCATGTTCACCAAAGTAATCACGTTGTGCTTGCACTAAGTGACCATTGCTTGGAGTGCTCAACGTCGCAATGTATGTTTGCGTCGCAGCAAGCACAGGGAAAGATAAACCTGTTGCAATCGCTTTACCGGTAGTGCGACGAAGTGCCAGTGCTGGCTCCTCTAATGAATCGATAAACTCAACACCCTGAGCAACATCATCTAGGTAGTCGGCACGAATGATACAACCGGCGCGCCAGGTTTGAAGTGTCTTATTTAAGTCGACTTTCCATTGGTGAGCTCGTGACGCACCTTTAATTAATGCAAGGCCTTGACGATAGCATAGCAAGCTCGCGAAATAGAATGCTTGTTTCAATTCGTCTAAATCAACTTCAACCGACTCGGTAGATTTGGCAGCATACGTCATTTCTTTGGCCGCTGGCGTATCTATCGTATTAGTTAAATGGCGAGCTTGCACCGCAGCGACCAAAGATGGGACGGCAATCCCTAATTCTAACGCATTTTGTGCTGTCCAAAGGCCAGTACCTTTAGCACCTACTTTGTTATCTATAAGGTCAACTAGTGACTCACGCTGCTCTGTTTCGAGGCTGAGAATATGGCTCGAAATTGCGAGTAGGTAGCTATTTAGATTACCCTCTGACCATGACTCGAAAATTTCAGCGACTTCTTTCGGTGAGCGGCCAGTGCCATGACGAAGTAGTTGATACACTTCAGCAATCAGCTGCATTAACGCATATTCAATGCCGTTATGTACCATTTTTACAAAATGGCCACTTGCAGATTGACCCACGCGAGCAAAACATGACTCGTTATTGTAGCTTGCCGCAACTTTCTCAAACCAAGGTTCGATACGTTCCCATCCCCCTTCAGAGCCACTCGCCATCATAGCTGGACCGTGACGCGCCCCTTCAGCTCCGCCAGAGATCCCCATGGTGGCAAACTCAAATTTATTTTGATATTTCAACTTGCGAGCAATACCATCTTTGTAGTTACTATTACCACAATCCACAATGATATCTTCTTTCTCAACCCCGGCTTCAACCAAGTCGCTACAAACTTTATCTACTAATTCACCAGCTGGAACCAGTAATAAAATCGAGCGAGGAGTCTCAAGCCTTCTGATCATATCACCGAGATCAGACACTATGTGTAAGCGCTCCGCCATACCTAACGACTGTGCGCAACTTAATAATTCCGCACCTACTTCGGGGTTCTTGTCATATGCGACTAAGGTCATCCCCTTCTCTATTAGATTTAGCGCGAGGTTTTTACCCATCACACCCAAACCAACTAATGCAACCTGCATTTAGTTTCCTCCTCGGTAACATCAAAACTTTATGCGTTCGTGTATGTGCATTATACCTTAGCAACCATGATTGACCAGCGAGACACACTATTCACTGGCTACTTATCAGTTACAAAAATATGACTGCTAACACAATTCACTGTATAGCAATATAGTGACAGCGGCGCGCATTCACCACTATTTGTGATTAATCGCAAATATTCTCTTATCATTAAAAGGTAAAATATTCGAGATTGACGCCCACTGACACCGGTGTCATAATGATGACATATAGATCATATAACTTAATGAGAGTGTTAAAAAGGGTATTTGCATAATTCTTTATGCTCAAGTTAGTTAAATAATGGTTTCACAATGTGTGATGTGTAAAAAGACAGCAAGTTTAATTTATTTTTAACACATTCATAAGTTTTTGCTTACCTTGATAAGCTTACAGGAGAATCTGATGCTTAGACGCACTAAAATCGTTGCAACTCTGGGGCCCGCAACTGATAGAGATAATAATTTAGAAAAAATAATTCGTGCCGGCACCAACGTAGTCAGACTAAACTTTTCACACGGCGTTGCTCAGGATCACAAAAACAGAGCTGAAGCGGTACGCGAAATATCTCAACGCTTAGGTGTGAATGTCGCTATCCTAGCTGATTTGCAAGGACCTAAAATCCGTGTTTCAACCTTCAAAGAAGGTAAAGTATTTTTAGAAGTAGGTGCAAAGTTTACTCTAGACGCAAAAATGGAACCTGGACAGGGTCATGTTGAAGCTGTTGGTATAGATTACAAAGAGCTACCAAATGATGTAAAGCAAGGTGATTTGTTATTGTTAAACGATGGTCTGATCCAACTGGTTGTTGAGCAAGTGCACGGTCACTTAGTTCATACCAGCGTCAAAGTGGGTGGTGTGCTATCTAATAACAAGGGTATTAACCGTTTAGGTGGTGGGTTAACGGCACCGGCATTCACGGATAAAGACAAAGAAGATTTAATCACGGCAACGGAAATCGGTGTTGACTACATTGCAGTATCTTTCCCTCGAAGCGGTGATGACATGCGTTATGTCAGAAGCTTAGCTGAAAAAGCAGGCTCTAATGCGCAATTGTTAGCAAAAATAGAGCGTGCAGAAGCTGTTGAAACTGTTGAAGCAATTGATGACATTGTGCTTGCTTCTGATGCGGTGATGGTCGCACGTGGCGACTTAGGGGTCGAAATTGGCGACGCTGCGCTTGTGGGTAAACAGAAACAAATTATCAGCCGTGCTCGTTCATTAAACCGTACTGTCATTACAGCAACACAAATGATGGAATCGATGATTGACAACCCAATGCCAACCCGTGCTGAGGTGATGGACGTAGCAAATGCTGTATTGGACGGCACAGACGCGGTTATGCTCTCTGCAGAAACAGCTGCGGGAGATTATCCAGAGCAAACGGTTGCAGCGATGGCTCGCGTTTGTTTAGGCGCTGAGTCGCAACCACAAATTCACATTTCTAAACACCGTCTAGATAGTCGCTTTGCAGACACTTGTGAAACCATTGCGCTTTCCGCCATGTATGCAGCTAACCACTTAGACTCAGTAAAAGCCATTGTTGCATTAACGGAATCAGGCAATACTGCGAAACTAATGTCACGTATTAGTTCCGGTTTACCAATTTATGCCCTGTCTCGCCATCAATCCACACTCGGTCAAGCCTCGTTGTATCGTGGCGTTTATCCGGTAAGGTTTGACTCTACCCAATGTTCAGATGATAGTGCGGTTAGAGAAGCACTAGACACTCTTGTTGCAGCAGGATCTTTAGAAAAAGGCGACACAGTTATCATTACCCATGGCGATAAAATGGAAACTATCGGTGCAAGTAATACACTAAAAATTATTACAGTATAAAAACCACAACGAACTGGGTAGCCACGCTACCTAGTTCTGTTATTTAGCCCGTGTGACTGCGCGTAAAAGCTGTATTGATAATAAAATGAGGAAACAGCGCTAATCACTTGGCGTTATTTTATACCACTTTCTTGTTGTAACTATTTAATAAAACCAAACTGCCTAATGTGAAGCAGAACGTTTAGCTTATAACCGAGCAAAGCCTTGTTATCAACAAGTTGCTCTAAATAAGACATTTTATCGCTTGTAGTGCCACAATAGCTTCTTCTAACTGAGCAAGTATTAAGATTAATTGGTATTAGCTTGCTAATGCTGCCTTCACTTTATCTCTGTAGCTTCTGCTTACTTTTAGCTCTTGACCATTTTCAAGCACTAACAAGTATTCACCACTGCTCTGGGTTACTAGCTTACTAATTTGTTTAGTGTTTACGATAGCAGAGCGATGCACGCGTACGAATAATGTTGGGTCCAATTCTTGCTCTAAATCCTTCATTGTTTTTCTTAAGATGTGTGTTTGACCATCACTACAATGTAGACACATGTAATCTCCAGCAGCATCCACCCACTGAATTGAGCCGGTAGAAACACGAATGATCTCTCCTTGCTCTTTTACCGCAAGTGACTCAGGGAACTTTTTATCTTCGATTGTATCCCCTGTCGCTAACTTCTTTAGGATTTCTTCACAATTGTTACCAGTGATCCCTGCAACAAAGCTGGCTAACTTTTTCTTATGCGCATTGTCTTGTTGTGTTTTTAAATAGCTTTGCACTTTTTCCACCGCCTGTTTTAATCTGTTGTCATCAACGGGTTTTAAAATGTAATCTAACGCATGGATCTCAAATGCTTTGACAGCATATTGATCAAACGCAGTTACAAAAACGATAGCAGGCAATGGTTTGACACTTTCACTCAAGGCTCTCGCTACTTCAAAGCCATTCATGTTTGGCATTTGAATATCAAGAAAGACTAGATCTATGTCCTCAGACTTACATAAATCAATAGCCTGTTGGCCACTGCCACATAATTCTACAATTTCAATTTCAGGAAAATCTCTTAACCTTACCGCCAAGCCTTTTCTGGCTAGCGGTTCATCATCTACGATTAATGTTCTAATTTTGTTCATTACTTCTTCGCCCTTTCGTATGGCACGCGAATGTTTACCTTTAAACCCGAAGGCTCATTGTTTGACAGCACAAACGAGTAATTGTTTTCATATAATGTTTTTAGGCGATCTTTGGTATTCACTAAACCCACTCCTTGTGCACTTTTCAACTGTCCATCTTCCAACTCTGCGCCTGGGCCGTTATCRCCTACTTCCAAGAGTAGCTCATTGGCAAAAACCTGTGCTTTAATCTCAATTTTGCCGCCATGTTCAATATGTGCAATAGCATACTTGATGCTGTTCTCAATCAATGGCTGTAAAATTAAACTTGGCACTAGCGCTTGTTCTGCCTCTTCTGTTACATCTAACTCAATCGACAACCTTTCATCAAAGCGTACTTTCTCAATTTCAAGGTATAAGGTTAACGCATGTAACTCTTGCTCTAGTGGTACTTTTTTGATCGGATCTGTATTTAAGGTATGTCTCAAAAAGTCACTAAGCCTTGATACCATTTGATTTGCATCTTTATTCTCTTCAACGAGAATAAGTGTTGAGATTGCGTTGAGTGTATTGAAGAGAAAGTGAGGATTAAGCTGATACCGAAGCATTTTTAGTTGTGCTTCATGAGCCATCGTATTGGCTTTTAGTGCCTTTTGCCTCTCACTTTGTAATAATTGATAGTACTTTATACCGAAGTATAGTCCGCTCCAGCATAAAACGATATAGACGGAGTCTAGGCCTTGCTGCAAATAATAAAACCATTCATCGGGTCGATAGCCATGACGGTATATTTCCCAATGATTGAATTTTTGCACCACAGCCCAGAGCGTTCCGGTTAAATATGATGCAGTAAATACGACCAAGATTAAGACAACTGGAGAGGCGTTCCATATCTTACGATATAAATAACGCAGTGGTACTGTCATCAAACAACCGGCATAAGCATTTAATGCAATAACAAATACATAGATGTCGCGCATTTCAAATACTTTCGAGCCAATGTAATTCACCAGCGCATAGCCCAACCAGCCGGCTATTTGTAATACCCAGAAAAATCTCTGCCTGTTATCAACCAGTGATTGCCACTTCAAAATGATTATACCTCTTCTATCTTAACTGGATTATATCTCAGCTCGTTGCGTTTATTCACTGCTGATGGTCTCAGTTTTTACACGACCTACCGCAAATAAAAAAAGACACCGCAGTGTCTTTTTTAAGATAAATTATAATGACTTATTTAATTTAACCGCTCTGTTTTGGAACACCAAAAAAGTGCTAGTAGGTTGTTATGAATAAGAAATATAACGACCGCTTAGCTTCAATCTATGTTCCCTCAGGTTAAGCAGTTCTACACAAATTGCTATAAATGCCTTATCTTGTAGACTGTATTTACGCCAGCTTATCTGAAGCGACTTTATATGTTGGATCTGCTTGACCATCTAATTCGACTAAGTCTTTGGCCTTTTCGAGTAACACTTTGCAGTCTTGGCTCAAGTGGCGCAGATGAAGTGTTTTTCCAGCTTTTTTGTAGCGTTCTGCTAACGCATCTATCGCTTCAATGGCGCTGTGATCAGCAACTCGGCTATATTTAAATTCTACAATAATGTCGTCAGGGTCATTATTTATATCAAATAGTTCAGCAAAGTTTTTTACAGAGCCAAAGAATAGTGGTCCGTGTAATTCATAAACCTTTGAGCCATTTTCATCAATATAATTATTGGTATAGATATGTTTTGCATGTTCCCAAGCAAACACCAATGCCGATACAATTACACCAACACAAACTGCAATCGCGAGATCTGTGACCACAGTCACACCAGATACCAATACAATCACAAAAGCATCTGATTTGGGGATCTTTCTGATCAGTCTAAAGCTAGACCATTCAAACGTACCTAAAACAACCATAAACATCACGCCAACTAGTGCGGCTAATGGGATCATTTCTATTAAGCTAGCAGCAAATAGAATAAAGACCAATAGTAGAAGCGCAGCTGTTATTCCCGATAAACGACTACGGCCACCAGAATTAATATTGATCATTGACTGGCCTATCATGGCACAGCCGCCCATCGCACCAAATACGCCACAGGTAACGTTTGCTGCACCTTGACCAATACACTCACGATTACTATGGCCACGTGTTTCTGTGATCTCATCAATCAAAGTGAGCGTCAACAGCGACTCTATCAAGCCAATTGCTGCCAATACTAACGCATAAGGGAATATGATTTTAAGTGTTTCAAGTGTCCATGGTACATCAGGTATATGAAAAGCAGGGAAACCACCTGCGATAGTCGCATCAGAGTTGCCAGACATGTCTTTAAGATAGTCAAGTACATTCCTCGCATCTAGGTCCAGGCCTATTACAATTCCAGTTACTACAAGGATAGCGGCAAGGCTTGAAGGTACTGCCGTCGTCAACTTAGGGAGAAAATGAATGATAGCCATTGTAAGCGCAACTAGGCCACACATAATATAGAGCGCTTCGCCCTGCATCCACGTCAAGTTACCTTGCTCATCAAGCACCTTGAACTGCCCAAGTTGTGCTAAGAAAATCACAATTGCCAGGCCATTTACAAAGCCGAGCATAACAGGGTGAGGCACCATGCGAATAAACTTGCCGAGTTTAAATATACCGGCCAATATTTGCAAAAAGCCCATCAATAAGACTGTCGCAAACAGATATTCAACACCATGCTCTATCACCAAGCTAACCATAACGACTGCAAGTGCACCAGTTGCACCAGAGATCATACCCGGTCTACCACCGAAGATTGAGGTAATAAGACCTACAATGAATGCCGCATATAAGCCAACCAAAGGGTCTACTTGCGCAACAAAAGCGAAGGCTACAGCTTCTGGCACCAACGCCAGCGCAACTGTAAGTCCTGATAGTACATCGTTTTTAGCAGAGCTAGGCGCTTTGCTGATCAGATTAAACATCTATTTCCWCTGGTCTGAATTGRCAATGAACACAAAGGCTGCGGATTCTAGCAAAAAGCAGCAATTTAAACAAATAGCAGACATCTAGCATTTAAAGCAGATTGGTTTGTATGCACTAATTCTAGTATAGAACAGTGACAGTAGGATGTTAGTAAGGCGCTATTGCAGCTAAAAGGCAGGCCAAATCGTCTGCTCACTATCATTTAACAAGCAGACGATGATGCTGTACTAAAGTGGTAAAGAGGTACTGCGTTTTACGCAAGTCATGGTTACGTTTGAATGTACCTCTTGAACAAACTCAAGGTTAAGTAAATTGTCTCGAACAAACTGCTCATAACCTTCAATGCCCTTAGATATAATACGCAGCATAAAGTCCATCGTGCCTGCCATTGAATAACACTCAGTCACTTCGTCGTAGCTCAATATAAGTTTTTCAAACTCAGCGAGGTTATTTCTGCCATGGTTCGACAAGCGAACGTGTGCATAAACCAGCATATCAAATCCGAGTTTTTTCTCGTCTAACAGTGCGACTTTACCTTTGATGTAACCATCTTGCTCCAATTTGGCGATACGGCGCCAGCAAGGAGATTGAGAAAGCCCTACTTTATCTGCAATTTCGGCGGTCGAAAGACTCGCATCTTGTTGTAACAATGCCAAGATTTGGCGATCTACTTGGTTTAATGACATATCTATTCTAGTTTAATTAGCACATTAGCTTACAAAGCCAATGTTGATTATTATTCCCTGACGTATAGTAGACTAACTTATTGTATATGAATACTACTTAGCGCCTACTATTCTACCCAAATCGGCCACTCATAAAGGGGTTTGTAGCCTTTTCATACCCTATCGTGGTATTTTCACCGTGCCCTGAATGCACAACGACTTCGTTAGGTAACGAAAATAACTTACTCTCAATGGAGTGCTTCAGCTTTGCTGCGTCCCCTTTAGGAAAGTCAGTTCGCCCTACTGAACCTTTGAACAAAACATCACCTACCAACACCTGCTGTGAGACAGGTTCATAAAAAACAACATGTCCAGGCGTGTGACCAGGGCAATGCCTAACTTCTAACTTTAGCTTCCCTACCTCAACTGTATCACCATCATTTAGCCATGATGAGGGTAAAAATGCAGCGTGGTTTTCAAAACCAAACATTTGTGATTGCATTGGTAATGCTTCAAGCCAAAATAGGTCATCTTTATGAGGGCCTATGATTTCAATATCATAATACTCCCCCAGTTTCGTACTTGCCCCCACATGATCTAGATGCGCGTGGGTGAGCAAAATCATCTTCGGTTTAAGCCCCTCTTCACTCAAGCGCGCGATGATCTTTTCCGGCTCGCCACCTGGGTCGACAATTGCGGCGATTCTGCTTGTCGGGCAAACTAATACACGGCAATTTTGCATAAACGGCGTAACAGGTATTGTTAATACTTGCATTGTTAATTTGCTCCAAATGCCATCAAAACAGGGTACTTCAAATAAGCGCTGTCATAAAATGGTGTCCGAGCGTACAGCCACTCCATTCTCGCTTTAGAGTCGTTGGCAAACTTTTTGTCTTCACGAATTTTTTTATCAAATGCTAATGCCATTGCTGGATTTTGTTTTAGCATCTTTCTGGCAAACGGTTCAAGCGCATAATTTTCAACATATTCTGTACGTTGAAAAATCGTATTAAACTCACCCCAAGCAAAGAAAGAGTCCGGGGCTTTAGGGTGCAATAAGTGAGTTGCCAACTCTCCCGAAGGTTGCGCTGTTTCAACTTTATACCAGCCACTTACATCCACTTTTTCTGGCAATACGTTAAAGTTAAATGATGCCTCTACTCTAAAGCGACCTTCAAAAGGCACACTGTCGAATTGATAGTCACTTACCGCAGCCTGGCTGACATTTTCAACTACTGACGATGCTGGCAATTTAATGACTTCAACACCATGAAGCTTTAGCTTTTCAACGACTTCGGGATACGCTGGTGGTATATAAAACTGCTCTGGAACATTAACTATCGTTTTTACTTCTTTTTGCCAATAAATCGGTAATTTCTCATAGTCGACTGGCGTACCAAGGTATTTTGCTTCTACATGCCCAGAAAGTGCACTTTCGAATTGCTTGTATTCGATACCTTTAAATTGAATGAAATCAGGAGTTTTAGCGTAGCTACGCTCAACCACTAATTTTTTGGGCAAAAACTCAGCTTCTTTTTTCACAGCTTCTCGTAATATATCTATATTGTTGGCCAGTCCATCAATGACGCCATCCATAAATACATACGTCCCTAAAACACGCTGTTTATACGGTTTTAAAGAGTGATTTTCCACAAGTATCGTTGGTAGCCCTTTTAAGTCGCCCCAACCATTTGAGAATCTTGGTGTTGCTACCCAACCTGCTAAACCCTGCTTAAAGTCACGCTTGTCCATGACAAACACCAAAGGTCCGGGAATATGCCCCTGTTTGCGAAGTGCTTTATCTATTTCAGGAGAGAGTTGATTTTCCAATACTTGGGCAATTGCTGGAGATTCACTGGCAAAGCTTGGATTAAAACCATAGGTCACATCATACTGGTAATCCGCACCGTCAGTAACATGAACATCAATGTATAGGTCTGGCTTATACTCATTGATCACAGACATGATCGCTCTAATACCAGGAGTATCTAGCTTTGTATAATCACGGTTGAGATTAAGATTTTTACCATTCGTCCTAAATCCCATCACCGCTGGGCCGCGCTGATTAATACGGTTATATTCGCTGCGACGCTCATGACCATCGACATTTAAAATCGGCACAACTAGTAAGTTGACTTTCGCTAAAATGTCGCGACGTTTCCCTGTGGCAATATCACGCAGCAACATAAACATGGCATCTTTACCATCAATTTCACCGGCATGAATACCCGCTTGAACTAAAATAGTCGGTTTATCGCTATTAATGACTTTAGATTTGTCACCACCTTGCTCAGTGGCAACAATCATCTTAATAGCGCGATGACTATCACTAGTACCTATAGTTTCAAGCTTAAACTGTGTTGGATTGGCCGCGACTAGACGGYCAACAAACGCCATTGTATCTTCATAATTTGGGGAATCGGTACCATCACTAAGTTCGAAATCAGTTGTCAATGGGCCTTGTTGTTGTAATAGTTGTTCACTGTTACCCTGCCACTCCATTAGCGGTGGCAAATGACTATTCATACCTAGCATTGCAGTAAGCATAATAATGCTGGAACTCATCATAATTCTCTATTCCTCTGCTTTTATCCGTCAATTATATCAATATTTTATCTATCGGCTTACAATGTGCGGTGATTCAACAAAAATTTGCAGTTAATCGCAGATAACTATCACTTTAGGGAACAAATGAGCGTACAAAAATCAATTTTAATCACTGGTTGTTCTACCGGGATTGGTTATTACTGTGCATTGCAGTTGTCAAAAGCCGGATATCAGGTCATCGCATCAGTCAGAAATGAAAAAGACCTGAATAAGTTTGAAGGCACAGGTATTCATTGCATCGTATTAGATCTAGCTTGTGAGCAAAGTATCAAAGATGGATTTCATCAGGCACTTACAATCGCCAATGGGCAATTGGACGCATTATTTAATAATGGCGCCTACGGTCAACCTGGTGCAGTCGAAGATTTACCTACAGATATATTAAGAAGGCAGTTTGAAGTTAACTTTTTTGGTTGGCACACACTAACATGCTTGGCTGTCGCGCAGATGCGAAAGCAAGGTTCAGGCAGAATAGTTCACAATTCTTCAGTGCTTGGCCTTGTTGCATTACCCTATCGCGGAGCCTATAACGCTAGTAAATTTGCACTGGAAGGGTTAACCGACACATTACGCATGGAGCTCGCCAACACCAATATCCAAGTCAGTTTAATCGAGCCAGGTCCAATCGTATCAAAGTTTAGAGAAAACGCGAAACGCGCATTTTTAACTAACATCAACCATCAACATAGCGCACATCACAACGAGTATCAGGTGCAGCTTAATCGCTTAGGCGCTGAAGACGCACCACAGAAATTTACCTTAGGGCCAGAAGCGGTTTATAAAGCCCTGCATCACGCATTGAGTGCTAAAACTGCGAAACCAAGGTATTACGTAACGTTCCCTACATACTTGATGGGGTATCTAAAACGAATATTGAGCAGTCGCATGCTAGATAAAATATTGATGAAAAACCGTTAAGGACTGAGTAATCTATGAGTATAAAACTAAAAAAGGAGCCAACGGCTCCTTTTTAATACAAGATCTAGTCCTAAGACTAAGTCATGCTCTGCTTATTAAGCAGCTAGACCATCTTTTGCTTTAGCAACTAGTGCTGCGAAAGCTACCTGGTCGTATACTGCGATATCAGCTAGGATCTTACGATCGATTTCAATCGATGACTTTTTAAGGCCATTGATGAAACGGCTGTAAGAAAGACCATTTTGACGTGCAGCTGCGTTGATACGTGCAATCCATAGTTGACGGAAAGTACGTTTCTTAGCACGACGGTCACGGTAAGCATATTGACCAGCTTTTGTTACCGCTTGGAAAGCTACGCGGTAAACGCGTGAACGCGCTCCGTAGTAACCTTTAGCTTGCTTTAATACTTTTTTGTGACGTGCACGTGCAACTACGCCGCGTTTAACTCTTGCCATTTCTGATATCCTCTATTAAGCGAATGGTAACATACGATCGATTAGGCCTAGGTCATTCTTATGAACCATAGACTTAGCACGAAGGTGTAGTTTACGCTTTGAAGACTTCTTAGTCAGAATGTGACGAAGATGCGACTGTTTACGCTTGTAACCGCCTGAAGCAGTCTTTTTGAAGCGCTTTGCAGCACCTCTGTGTGATTTTAGCTTATAAGCCATTTGCAATAACTCCGAATGATATTGCTTAACACTATGTAAGTAGGCGGAGATAAACTCACTTGTAGGCCTAGCTTACTACCTAAAACCGGTGAAGGATCAAGTCCTTACTTTAAAACCGGATAACGCAGGTGGCCGAAGCACTTGAAACCTGCGTTAAATTCGATGCGTATTATGCCGAGATTAAGACTTTTTAGCAATAGGTGCCATCATCATTATCATTTGACGGCCTTCTACTTTCTTCGGGAAAGACTCTACTGAAGCAATCTCTTCCAACTCTGTCTTGATACGATTTAACAGGTCGATACCAATTTCTTGGTGCGCCATCTCACGACCACGGAAGCGAATTGTGACTTTAGCTTTGTCGCCACCTTCCAAAAACTTGCGAAGGCTACGTAGCTTAACTTGGTAATCACCAACATCAGTACCAGGACGGAATTTAACTTCCTTAACCTGAATTTGCTTTTGCTTTTTCTTTTGTTCTTTTTGGATTTTTGCTTTTTCAAAAAGGAACTTACCGTAGTCCATCACTTTACAAACTGGTGGTTCTGCATTTGGGCTGATCTCTACTAGATCTAAGCCTGCTTCATCCGCCATGTTTTGTGCGTCTCTAGTTGAGACAATGCCAGCCTGCTCGCCTTCAGCGTCAATTAAGCGAACCTCTTTCGCTGTAATCTCTTCGTTAATACGATTTTTCTGAGCGTTATTTTGCCCTTTTTTGCCGCCTCTAATGGTACGTTCCTCCAAAAAATTCAAAAGTAGTTGCGCGTACCAGAAAAAGTGAAGTACACGCAAGTTTGTATTTATAGTCGATTTTTAATCTCTTCGCTAACTTTCGCGATGAAATCGTCAATCGAGAATTTACCTAAGTCTTCACCAGTGCGAGTTCGAACAGCAACTTCTTGTTGCTCAACTTCTTTGTCACCCACAACTAACAAATAAGGTATACGTTTTAAAGTATGCTCGCGGATTTTAAAACCAATTTTCTCATTTCTCAAGTCAGCGCAAGCTCTTATTCCAAGTTTATTTAACTTTTGTACAACTTCGTGAACATAATCGGCTTGTTTATCCGTAATATTCATGATCACAACTTGCTTAGGCGCAAGCCAAGTTGGGAATTGACCCGCATATTCTTCTGTTAAAATACCGATAAAGCGCTCTAACGAACCAAGAATTGCACGGTGGATCATAACTGGCGTTTTACGCTCGTTATTTTCCGCGACATAAGTAGCCCCTAAACGCCCTGGTAATGCAAAGTCTAGTTGTACTGTACCACATTGCCATGCACGTTCTAAACAATCATACAAAGTAAACTCAATCTTCGGACCGTAGAATGCACCTTCACCTGGTAAATATTCAAACTCGATGTCGTTTGCTTTCAACGCATCTGCCAATGCAGCCTCTGCTTTATCCCACATCTCATCTTCGCCGATGCGTTTCTCTGGGCGTGTAGATAATTTAACAACGATCTTTTCAAAGCCAAAAGTTGAGTAAGTATCATATACCATTTTGATACAAGCTGATACTTCGTCCATGATCTGTTCTTCTGTACAGAATACGTGCGCATCGTCTTGTGTAAATCCACGAACACGCATCAAACCATGTAGTGCACCCGACGGCTCATTACGGTGACAACAACCAAACTCAGCCATACGCAGTGGTAGATCACGGTAAGATTTTAAGCCTTGGTTGAAGATTTGAACGTGGCCTGGGCAGTTCATCGGCTTAATAGCATATTCACGCTTTTCAGACTCCGTAGTGAACATCGCATCTGAATACTTGTCCCAGTGACCCGACTTTTCCCACAAACCACGATCCATCATCAGTGGACCTTTTACTTCTTCGTACTGGTACTCGCGTAACTTTTCGCGTACAAAGTCTTCAAGCTCACGGTAAATGCTCCAGCCATCATTATGCCAAAACACCATACCTGGTGCTTCTTCTTGCCAGTGCCATAAATCAAGTGCTTTACCAATTTTACGGTGGTCGCGCTTTTCAGCTTCTTCTAAACGCTTAAGGTAGGCTTTTAATTGCTTTTTATCTGCCCATGCAGTGCCGTAAATACGTTGCAACATTTTGTTTTCTGAGTTGCCACGCCAGTATGCGCCTGCCACCTTCATAATCTTGAAGTGATGACAGAATTTCATATTTGGTACGTGAGGACCACGACACATATCAACATATTCTTCGTGGTGGTATAAACCTGGCCTATCATCTTTAGCGATATTCTCGTCTAAGATTTCCATCTTGTAGGTTTCACCACGTGCTTCGAATGCGTCGCGGGCTTCTTGCCAGCTTACCTTTTTCTTCACTACATCGTAGTTGGTCTTAGCAAGTTCCAACATACGCTTTTCAATCGCTTCAAGGTCTTCTTGCGTCAATGAGTGGTCAAGATCAACATCGTAGTAAAAGCCATTGTCGATAGTCGGACCGATCGCCATTTTTGCTCCAGGGAACAATTGCTTAACTGCGTGACCAATTAAGTGCGCGCAAGAGTGGCGAATAATCTCAAGGCCATCGTCGTCTTTAGCGGTGATAATCTCAAGCGCAGCATCATTTTCAATGATGTCACACGCATCAACACGCACACCATTGACGCGACCAGCGATAGTTGCTTTTGCAAGTCCTGGACCGATGTCTTGAGCGACGTCTAGAGTAGTTACTGGGTTTTCAAAAATACGCTGACTGCCGTCAGGGAGAGTAATAACTGGCATGATAAATCCTATTTACAGTGGTGACACCTACAATGCGCCACATGTATTTAATTAATTTTAAATGTAAAGTGTGCCTATCAACGCTTTTACGAATAAGCATTGTCTTGCGCGACTTATCGCGGCTCATTCAAGGTCTTTCGTATGAGAGACACTATTCTCGCGTGTAACTTGGCTAAGTGCAAGCCTAGGGCTAAAATTAATCTATTAATTTACAAAAACTATTTCGGGATACTCTGTGGCCAAAAAGCGATATCGATTTGCAACCTTTAATCTATTGAATTTTGCAGCACCACCTTTTTCGTTTTATCAACTTCATGAGCATTATAACGACACGCAATGGCAAACTAAGACCCAGTTCATCACTGGTCTTATTCAACATATCAATCCTGATGTGATTGTATTTCAAGAAGTGTTCACCCCCGACGCATTACAGATAATTTGTGAAGATTTAGGGTTAGTTCACTTCGCCACGGTAGACTCACCCAGTCCAGACCACGTTTACCCAAATGTTCTATTTAAACCTGTCGTCGCTATCGCCTCTAAGTTACCTATAAAGTCTTTCGCTCCGCTTGAGCCTTGCCCTGAATTACTTGAATACCTAAATAACCAACATCAGTTCAAGTTCAACCGTACGCCAATAAAATGTAAATTTGATATTCCTGGATTTGGGTTACTCGCATGTTATGCCATACATCTAAAGTCACAACGTGTTCACTCCATGGCGCACATGTTGGGAGAATCACATCAGGATGACCCACTATTAACGCTATTACATGAAACTGTAGGCACCATGCAATCGCAAATATCTCGGTCACTAGAAGCCTCTATTATTTATTACGATGCCTTGAAAACACAACGCGAAAAACAGGCAGCCACATTAGTAATGGGAGATTTTAATGATGCGTTAGAAAACCCTGCCCTGTCTTTTATGACTCAAGCTTTTCCGCCGTTGGCAAATAGCAGTTTTGATAGCGTTGGATTATTTGACAGTTTTTTTTACGCTGATAACAGCAACGGCAAAAAACCGCCTAGCCACTACTATCGCGGGGAAGGCAATGTGCTGGACTACATTTTATGCTCCAAAGAGTTTAATCCCAATCGCGCGGAACAAAAAGTGACCTCGCTGAACTACTATAGTTATGATGCTCACCTAGATCCGAGGCGTATAGATGAAGATATTTGTTATTCTGACCATGCAGCAATAGCAATAGAAATAACACTGTGAGATAATTCAATTTTTGCATAATCTGGACACGAAAATGAGAACACTTGGGGTTGAAATTYCTGGCAGCGAAGCGCTTCTTTGTTTGCTAACTAAAGAAGATGATGTTTTTGATATCAGAGATATTCGTCAGCGACGCTTTACTTTGGGCAACCAAGGAGCTGACCTTGAGGAAATGCGCAAATTTCAATTCGACTTTGCAAAACTAATACAAGATTATGGCGTAGACTCTGTTGCCATTCGCCAGCGTCCGCACAAAGGTAAATTTGCAGGTAGCGCCGCAGGGTTTAAGATGGAAGCCGCTATCCAACTTATCTCTGATGTAGATGTGCAACTCCTCGCTGGAAACGAAGTAAAAGAGCAACTAAAAAGAAACCCTATTCCTGTGGACTTTGAAGATACTGGATTAAAAAAGTTCCAAGAGCAGGCTTTTACTAATGCATACGTTTATATCCTTCGTAAAACATACGCAAAAGATGAATAGCTAAAACGATAAAGGTCAGTACGCTGACCTTTGTACCCTACTGCGTTACCAACATTTCTCGACAGACCAGACACTTTCATTGCAACTCTCTTCCTAATTAATTCAAGATAGTTAAATTCTTTGCTTTACTGCTAAATAGCATTTTTAGGACACTTGTAATAATGAATGCTTGCAACTCAACGGAGTCATAGCAATTTGCTTCACACACTAACCGGTTTTGAGTTTGTAACACGATAAGTCAACTAGCTCCTTGTCCCAATATCAAATGAATAAATCACAAGCTATTTGTGCAAATTTAGCACCAATCTGTGACTCGCGCATGGCGCACTATCAAGGTAGACTAGCTACTGAACAAATTTAGGGATTATTCATGTATCGAGTTTTTGAACGCTTTACCAACCCATTTCCAGAACAAGAGGTCGGTCAGCCGCCACAAGGTTTACTGGCATTTTGTCGTTTTTATACCCAAGGTATGGGATGGCCGCTTTTCTTTATGTCACTTAGTGCTGCGATATTAGCAGTGTTGGAGGTTACACTCTTTGGTTTTATGGGTGACTTAGTTGATTGGTTATCCAGTTATACGCCAGAAACGTTATTCGCTGAAAAACAAACCGAATTGATCAGAATGTCTTTGGTCACCTTAGTTGCTTTACCGTTGATCGTTTTCTTCCATAGCGCAATTTTGCACCAAAGTTTACTGGGTAATTACCCGATGGCGATCCGCTGGCAAGCACACCGCTATTTGCTAAAGCAGTCCATGACATTTTACCAAGACGAGTTTGCTGGGCGTATTGCAACTAAAGTAATGCAAACAGCACTAGCTGTGCGAGAGTCCGTCATGAAGCTACTTGATGTACTGGTATACATATTGGTTTATTTCACCGCTATGCTTGCGCTCGTTGCCAGTAGTGATATGCGTTTGATGATCCCACTTATAGTATGGCTTGGATGCTATATAGGCTTTCAGTTCTATTTTGTACCTAAGCTAAAACAAGTCTCTAGCGAACAAGCTGATGCACGCTCAGAAATGACAGGCCGAATTGTTGACAGCTACACCAACATCTCGACAGTCAAGCTATTTTCTTACACTAAACGTGAGGAAGAGTATGCCAAAGATAGTATGGATGTATTCATCCAGCCTGTTTATAAACAAATGCGTTTAGCAACTAGCCTTAATGTAAGTATTCAGACGTTAAACTACCTTCTCGTTTTTTCGGTTGCTGCGTTGTCTATTTATCTTTGGTCTTTTAATGCCATTAGCGCTGGTGCAATTGCCATAACTGTTGGCCTGGCGCTGCGGTTAAACGGCATGGCACAGTGGATAATGTGGGAAATTAGCGGCCTATTTGAAAATATAGGTACCGTTGCAGATGGCATGAATACTCTCTCTAGACCACTTGAGATTGTCGATCAAAAGACCGCTGCACCATTGGCTTTTAAAGCAGGAAAAATAGATTTTTGTAACACAACTTTTGCTTATAAACGAAAAGATGCTGCACGTCAGCATAATGTTATTGAAAATCTTAACCTCAATATTAAACCTGGGGAAAAAATAGGTGTTGTTGGACGCTCAGGTGCTGGTAAGTCTACACTCGTCAACCTATTACTAAGATTTTATGATATTGATAATGGTAGCATTAACATTGACGATCAGAATATCGCAGAGGTTAAGCAAGAGAGTTTGAGGCGTTATATCGCCATGGTGACACAAGATACGTCACTGTTGCACCGCAGCGTGCGAGACAATATTCTTTACGGTCGCCCAGATGCCTCAGAAGCAGAATTAATTGCAGCAACAAAAGAAGCTCAAGCGTACGACTTTATTCAAGATTTAGAAGATAGTCATGGTAATACAGGTTTTGATGCTCAAGTCGGTGAACGTGGCGTCAAATTATCAGGCGGCCAGAGGCAGCGCATCGCAATTGCCAGAGTGTTGTTAAAAAATGCGCCTATTTTGATATTAGATGAAGCAACATCGGCTTTAGACTCAGAGGTTGAACAGGCAATTCAAGAAAGCTTAGATGCACTGATGGAAGGCAAAACCGTAATCGCCATAGCTCATCGTCTTTCCACCATAGCGCAAATGGATAGATTAATCGTAATGGACGAAGGTAGGATTGTTGAAGAAGGCAGCCATCAGTCCTTGCTAGCCTTGGGTGGTATTTATGCCAAACTTTGGTCCCACCAAACCGGCGGCTTTATTGGCGTTGAGTAACACCGTTACAAAATAGTGCCACTGCCTTCTCAACTAATTTGTCAAGCTCTGCTTCAGGAAGTGGAGCTTGCCATTTAATCGCCCGCTCCCAGTACCCAAGTTTTTTAAGCGCTCCCCAGAAGTACGCGGCCGCAAGATCTGCATCAAAGTCCCCCAAACAGCCTGCATTTGCTGCGTCCTCAAACCACTGGATCATTTCAGCTTCACAATGGCTAAATTTGCCATTCAAATTCTGAGCTTGTTCAAAGCTGCGCATAGATTCAATCATCACAATTCGTGATAAGCGCATGTAATCTTCATCATTTAACAACGTCATCGCGCTTTTTGCGAGGTGCTGTAGTTGTACAGAAAAATCATAATTTGGAATAAACTGTATTGCTGTAATAGGTTTTATCCGTTCAATCAACAATTCAACAACAGCATCAAACAATTCATCTTTTGTTGAGTAATGTTTATATAGTGTACGTTTGGATACTTCAGCTGATTGGCTGATTGACTCCATCGTGGTTGCTTGTAAACCTTTTTGCGCAAATTCTTCAATCGCTGCGCATAAAATTGACTGCTGTTTTGGTGAAAGTTGCGTCATCTACTTATTCTGTCTTTAATTAATAGTGGGAAAAGCGAGCCATCTACATAACCTAACGTTTGGATAAGCAAAAGGTCATCACTTAGGATGCCAGTATCTCATGGTTTATTTTATTAGCCTGTGCATTTTTGACTACTGAATTTTACGAATTATCAATACCAGATAAAACGTAAATGGTAACAGTTGACCTAAAAACTCGCTCAAGCACCGCCCACACCAATGGGCAAAGGTTATTTAGCTGCTAAATCACATGGTAAGTTGTATACCAAGTAAGGCTGATATAAGCCCTCTTCGTAATAAATCAACATTCCCTTTATTTTAATCAATAAAGCCGTTAATAAAAAGTACACATGATCGTATACCTAAACAAAAGAAAAGTACACGGAGTCGTTTACCTTTTATTTCTTTAAGTATACACTAGCGTTTACTTGCTTAATTGTCGATCAAAGTGCCTTAACTTTGGTGTGGTTGAGACATGAAATTGCGTCAGCTGCTTATGCACTTATAGGCAACTGTTTGTTATTAAAGGCAAATTGCAAGATATTCCCAGTAAACCCGCTGGGCAGCATAAAATGATAATATAGGAATTGGAGTGTTCATGTATCCAACATCAATACGTAGTCGTGCAAAACACCTATCTTTTTTAATGCTCACGCTTGGCGCTTTGTCTGCGTGTTCAGAAGCACCTAAACAAGGAGGTGGTCATGCAATGCCTCCTGCAAAAGTGAGCGTGCAACAAGTTACCACCCAGTCGGTTCCATTTGATATCGAGTTACCTGCAACACTTGCTGGTGATAAGGAAGTAGAGATCCGTTCTCGGGTGTCAGGGATTATCGAGTCAAGAAATTTTGAAGAAGGCCAGTTTGTAAAATCTGGACAATCGCTATTTACCATTGAGCTTAAACCTTTTGAATTAGCCGTAGAAAAAGCAAAAGCAGCACTGCAAGCAGCAAAAGCAAACGTAGAGCAAACTAAACGCGAACGTGACAGACTTGAGCGACTAAAAAACGAGCGTTCAGTATCCAAACGCGACTTTGATAACTCTGTTTCAGCATATGATGTTGCGATTGCAAACCTTGAGTCAGCCAAAGTGGCATTAAAGGAAGCTGAGCTAGACTTAGAATACGCAAAAGTTGAAGCGCCGGTTTCTGGTATTGTAGGTCGAGAACTGATGTCTGAGGGCAGTTATGTTTCAGGACCTAGCGTATTGTTAACAGAACTAACTGATACTAGCACTATCCGCGCTCGTTTTGGTTTTTCAGAGCGTGAGCAGTTAGCGATGCGAAAAGACGTGGAAAGTGGCTTGTTGTCTTTACCAGAGCACAATGAGTTTGATACCACAATTATTCTTCAAGATGGGTCGTTATACGCTCAAGTGGGCAAAGTAAACTTTAGCGATGTTCGCGTAAATCGCTTTACTGGCACCAGTGAACTGCAAGCCCGTATCCCAAACGAAAACGGTGAACTAAGACCGGGGCAATTTGTACGAGTCAAGTTATCTGGAGCCGTGCGAAACAATGCGATTGTGTTGCCACAACGAGCCGTATTGGATAACGGCACAGGTAAGTTTGTATACATTGCAACTAAGAACGAACAAGCTACGACCGTTGCCCTACCCGCACCAGTTAAAGTTGGCGAATGGGTTAAACTTAACAACGAAAATATGTGGGTGATCCGTGAGGGTCTGCAAACAGGTCAACCTGTGATTGTCGAGGGGATGGCTAGAATTTTCTTCCCCGGTATGCCGGTCTCTGTGAGCGAGCAAGGAGAATAACCTGATGTTCTCCAAATATTTCATAAATAGGCCTATTTTCGCCTTTGTTATTTCAATTGTGATAGTACTGGCAGGTCTGGCAGCAATGCGTAGCTTACCAGTCGCTCAGTACCCTGAAATTGCCCCACCTCAAGTCGAGGTTCGAGCAGTGTACCCTGGAGCCTCCGCTGATGTGTTAGAGCAAACTGTCGCGACCCCTATCGAAAATGCCATAACGGGTGTCGAGGGCATGATGTATATGACATCGACAAGCACCAACTCTGGCGTCACAACAATAGCGGTGACATTCGAGATTGGCACAGATGTCGACCAGGCTGCGGTAGACGTAAACAATCGTGTAAAGCAGGTTGAAGCTCGACTACCTGAAGAAACGAGACGTCAAGGCGTGGTTGTTCAAAAAACCTCTTCTAACTTCTTACAGGTTCATGCGTTTTATTCGCCAGATGGAACTCGAGATAGTCTTTGGACGTCAAACTACGTAACGATGAATATCCTCGACCGTGTTAAGCGAATTCCTGGAACGACTAACGTACAGATCTTTGGTGCTAAAGATTATGCCATGCGTATTTGGTTGCGCCCAGATATTATGAGTCAGCTTGAAGTTACAGCGGATGAAGTTGCCAGTGTAATTAGAGAGCAAAACTCTCAGTACGCGGCAGGTAGTATCGGTGCAACTCCAACCTCTCAAGACGCGCAGTCTTTGGTATACAGTGTTACCGCAAAAGGTCGCTTATCTACCGCAGAAGAGTTCGAGAATATCATTGTTCGTGCAAACCCTGACGGCTCAACACTTCGCCTTAAAGATGTTGCACGCGTGGAACTAGGCTCAAAAGACTATAACTTCCAAGGTACTATCAACGCTAAAGAGGCCGTATTACTCGGTGTGTTCTTACAACCAGGTGCAAACGCACTGGATGTAGCAAAGGCTGTAGAAGCGGAAATTGAACAGATCAAACCTCAATTCCCTACAGGTCTTGCTCACGTCAATTCTTATGACACCACTAGATTTGTAGAAGTTTCAATTCGAGAGGTGTTAAAAACCCTTGGTGAAGCAATGATCTTGGTATTCTTAGTGGTCTACCTATTCTTGCAAAACTGGCGTGCAACGCTAATTCCAACACTTGCGGTACCAGTATCTTTACTTGGCACATTTGCTGGTCTTTATATGCTCGGTTATTCAATTAACACATTAACCCTGTTTGGCATGGTACTGTCTATTGGTATTGTGGTAGACGATGCCATCGTAGTACTTGAAAACGTTGAGCGTATTATGCACGAGCAGGGCTTACAGGCTAGAGAGGCTGCGGTTAAAGCCATGCAGGAAGTAAGTGGCCCTGTCGTTGCGATTGTGCTGGTGCTATGTTCAGTGTTTGTACCTATCGCCTTTTTAGGTGGCTTAACAGGTGAACTATTCCGCCAATTTGCGATCACGATTTCGATCTCGGTTAGCTTGTCTGGTGTGGTTGCACTGACGATGACGCCTGCACTTTGTGTGTTGCTGCTAAAGCACGAGCACAAACAAGATGCCAAGTTCTTCCTGTGGTTCAATGACTGGTTCCATCGTGTAACCGGACGCTATGTTGGTGCGGTTAGCTTTATGGTTCGCCGTGGTTTTGTTGGCCTAACATTGATGGCAGCCATGATTGGTGCAACGGTATTTTTGTGGCAAAAAACACCAAGCTCTTTAGTACCTGACGAAGATCAAGGTTACTACATGATTGCTGTATTTTTACCTGATGGCTCTTCACTAGAGCGCACCGCTAAAGTAGCCAATGAAGTCATCGCAGCGGCTAAATCAAACCCAGCTAACGAAAACGTTGTGGCGTTTACGGGAATGGACTTCATCGGCGGAGGTTTCAAAAATAGCGCCGCGACGATGTTTGTGACACAAACACATTGGGATGAGCGAGATGTGTCAGCGAAAGAACTTGTTGGTGAGCTATTTATGAAGACCGCACACATCAACGAAGCATTGGTACTTGCTTTTAACCCGCCTCCTATCTTTGGATTGGGTACTACAGGTGGGTTTGAAGTCTTCTTGCAAAATAAAGGCGGCTCTGATCCTGCTAAATTGAAGCAAGGCATGCAGATGATCATGGCTGAAGCCCAGAAGAGTCCAATCCTTACAGGTATTCAAACGCTATGGCGTCCTGATGCGCCGCAGTTGAAAGTGCATATGGATCGTGAACAAGCCCGTGCCATGGGAGTTAATATCAATTCAGCGTTTAACGCTCTGGCAGCTAATTTGGGTAATTACTACGTTAACGATTTCAATAAGTTTGGTCGTGCATGGCAAGTAATTATGTCTGCAGAAGCCGAGTTTAGAATGACACCGGAAGATGTTGGACGCATATATGTGAAAAACAACCGTGGCGAAATGGTTCCTATCTCTGCCTTTACAGATATTGAATACAGCCGAGGTCCTGAAACCATGAACCGTTATAATAATTTATCAGCGGTGAAGTTAATGGGTGAAGCCGCGCCAGGTTACAGTTCAGGACAAGCTATTGCTGAATTTGAGCGTATCGCTAATGCAGTACTCCCCCCAGATATGACTTACGAATGGACAGGCTCTGCGTTTCAAGAGAAGCAAAACTCTGGTACCACTGGTATTGCGCTAGGTATGGCTGTGATCATGGTATTTTTGATCCTCGCAGCACTTTATGAGCGTTGGTCATTACCGGTCTCTGTGATGCTAGCACTACCATTTGGCACCTTTGGCGCACTAGTATCGATTTGGATTGCAGGACTCACCAACGATGTCTACTTCCAAATTGGTTTGGTGACGCTACTTGGCCTTGCCAGTAAAAATGCTATCTTGATCGTTGAATACGCATTGATGAAATATCAAGAAGGATGGAGTCCTGCCACTGCAGCACTAGAAGCCGCTAGACTACGTTTTAGACCCATCATTATGACTTCACTTGCGTTTATCCTTGGTGTTGTTCCTTTGGTGATGAGCTCAGGCGCAGGTGCAGGAGCAAGACACAGTGTTGGCACAGGGGTTATGGGTGGGATGCTCTCTGCGACTTTCCTCGCGGTATTTTTCTTACCATTATTCTTCTATTGGCTAATGGCAAGGCGACTATCAGAAAAACGCTCCAAACAAGCGCTTTCAGATGAGATTGCTAAACACCACAAAGAAGAGCATGTAGAAACAGATGAAGGGCTGGTGTAACCCGCCTTAATCGCAAGCCAAAGTAAAACGCCTGAATTTCTCAGGCGTTTTTTTATCCTAAGCAATCTGAGCTTCGGATAATTATACCAATCTGCTTAATTAAGCGGTYTATTTTGGGGCGAGAAAATCTTGTCGATAACTCCGCTACCGCGTCCTGCAATCGCCAAGGTACCTACATCCGTGTAGGCAAGGCAAAAATTTTGCTATTTAGTTGTTCTAAATGAGAAATTTTTAACGCTGTTAGCGTCAGATTTACTCCTTCAAATTGAGCAAGTATTAAGTCAAATTAATGGATTAATACCAATTATCTTAATCAAGAGCCCTATTTTGGGGCGAGAAAATCTTGTCGATAACTCCGCTACCTCGCCCTGTTATGCCCAAACCTCTCAGACTAGACAAGGAAAAACTAAGTTACGCTTTAGCAACAATGAGTTGGAATATTCCTTATCCAAACCTCTGGTTAAATAACAAGCTTATTATTATTTTACTCCCATGCTTTATTACTATCCATTAGTCGTAAATTCATGCTTTTCATCCAATTAAACTTGATTTTGTCGACAATTACGTTATCACTGAATGTACATAACGATAATAATTACCGATCAACAGCAAGGACAAGTCATGACTACAGAGAGTAAAGAATTAGATAACTATAAGCTTACAAAAAGTTACTTTACAGGATCTCAAAAAACACCATTAACCAATCTGACGATAGGACAGTACTTCGACAGCATTGTCGACAATCATTCACAAAGAGAAGCGATTGTTGTTTCTCATCAATCAATTCGTCTGACTTACCGCCAGTATCTCGATAAAATCAATCAATTGGCCGCAAGCCTATTGGCAGTTGGCATACAACCTGGAGATAGAGTTGGTATTTGGTCTCCCAATAACCTTGAATGGAGCTTGGTACAATTTGCAACAGCCAAAATTGGTGCCATTATGGTTTGCATAAACCCCGCCTATCGACCAAGTGAGCTTGAGTATGTACTCAATAATGTAGAATGCAAGATGCTAGTGATGGCAAAATCGTTTAAGCATAGCCATTATGTCGATATGATAAGAGAGCTAGCACCAGAATCTTATGACTGTATGTTTGGTGAGCTAACCTCCAAACGTCTTCCATCTTTGAAACAAATTGTACTGATTGATGAGGATAGTGAACCTGGGTTCATGAATTTTTCAGCTCTGCTAGAGATGGCAAATGAGGCCCACTATTTAGAAGCAAGCGCAATCGCAGCCAACTTAAATGCAGATCAGGCAATCAATATTCAGTTTACTTCTGGCACCACAGGAAACCCAAAAGGCGCTACACTGACACATCGAAACATTCTTAATAATGGACTACTGGTTGCCAATGCCATGAAACTCACAGAGCAAGATAAGCTTTGCATTCCTGTCCCACTTTATCATTGCTTTGGCATGGTACTTGGCAACTTAGTATGTTTAAGTAAAGGCGCTTGCGCTGTATTTCCAAACGATAGCTTCGACCCGTTAAAAACACTTCAGGTTGTCGATCAGGAGCAGTGTACTGCGCTTCATGGTGTACCAACGATGTTTATTGCTCAATTAGAGCATCCTAATTTTAGCGAATTCAATTTGTCCTCGCTGCGCACAGGCGTGATGGCAGGCTCAACTTGCCCTGAAAAAGTAATGCGCCAAGTACAAACACAAATGCACATGACTGATGTGCTAATTGGCTATGGCCAAACTGAGTGTAGCCCCATTAATAACATTACCGAGATTGACTCTCCCATCGACAAGCGCGTCCAAACTGTCGGTCGGGCCATGCCGCACACCGAAGTTAAAATTATTGATGAACTTGGACATATCGCCCCCATTGGGACGCCCGGAGAAGTATGTGCGAGAGGTTACTGTGTAATGCAAGAATATTGGCAAGACCCTGAAAAAACAGCTGCGACCATTGATGCTGATGGCTGGCTACATTCCGGCGATTTAGCGGTAATGGATGAGCAAGGGTTTGTGAGTATTGTCGGCCGTATTAAAGATATGATTATTCGCGGCGGCGAAAATATCTACCCTCGCGAAATTGAAGAGGTAATGTATCACCACCCAGACATTCAGGATGCCGCAGTATTTGGTATTCAAGATGACAGGTATGGTGAAGAGGTATGCGCCTGGGTGCAACTCAAGCCCGGCCACTACATTTCTGAAGATAATATTCGTGAATTTTTAAAAGAAAAGCTCGCTTACTTTAAAATACCAAAACATATTAGATTGGTAGATGCTTATCCCATGACTGTAACAGGGAAACTACAGAAATTTAAAATGCGAGATCAGATGGAGCAAGAGCTACACCAAACCGCATAGTCAAAGCGTGAAATAATCAACACCGC
>NZ_RDBW01000042.1:0-71625 GCF_003934235.1 Pseudoalteromonas sp. J010
TGATTACTCATCACGGCATAAGCACAGACATCAATACAAAATACGGAAGCCAACATCAATAGCTTTTCTTCAACCCAATCCCTGCGGTGTTCGTATGATTTACCAGTAAATTTATCTTCGCCACAGAGAAATGCGCGCCTGACGCAACGAGAAATACAGTGATAGTATTTGGTGTCGGTTAAACTGATTTGTCTTTTACGGGCAGTCGCCATCATTTGGTTTCCTCAATCCATTGAGTGCAGAACTAAAGCTTAGGCGGTATCTCATCAAGGTGCAAATTAGTGGTGGGTGTCTGGTTTAAAGGTAGTGGGTGTCTGGTTTAAAGGTAGTGGGTGTCTGGTTTAAAGGTATTAAGTTCAAACCCATTTGGCAATACTCCCGATAAACGCGCTTATGGTTAAACGGATAACCTTTAAAACGAAGACGCCCATAGCATTTCCAGAATCCAGCTCTGGGGGACTTTTTTAATTCTGCATTGATGGCATCAATGACAGCTGCGTCAGCCTTTCGCCAGTCTCGTTCTGGGCGGTAGTAGGTAGCGCGACCAATACCGACAAACTTGCACGCTTTTAAAATACTTATACCCGCTTGAACCATTGTGCTGGCGCAACTTCGCTTCTGCGCTGTCACCAACCCTTTTTTGCGAATAACTCCTTTATCGCATGATTTTCCAAACTGACATCTGCGTACATCTTTTTAAGCTTGGCATTCTCTTCTTCGAGCTCTTTCAGGCGCTTAACATCTGACGCTTCCATACCGCCATATTTAGCTTTCCAGTTGTAGTAAGTGGCGCTACTGATCCCATGCTTGCGGCACACTTCTTCAACCTTCATACCCGCATCGGTTTCTTTGAGCACAGCTATGATCTGAGATTCTGTAAAACGTGACTTTTTCATCGTTGTCTCCTTTTTGTGGTATTACAGAAAACTCTAATTAAACATGTCTCATGTTAAGGGAAGTGGACACCCGCATATGCGGAATAAAATGCTTGGCTATAATTGGTGAGGTACGAACCAAGCCAAGCTTTTTGATCCCGTTCATAATGCGCTTGTTAGGTAAACTTATTCGTATTGGCTAGAATTCAACTCTAATTCCATACCTCTCTTCACAAGACTCAATGATTTCGACCATGTCTTGCATGCCAGATATAACTGTTTCTGAAGGCCTAGGAGGACCATTTTCAAGCATTTCTTCCATGTTTTCCATTACTGAATTTGCTAGTTCGGCATGTTCACTTAGTGCATTGCTAAATTCTGAATACTTCGCAGGCTCCCATTTCTCTTGAGCTATTTTTGCGGTGCATCTACATAGCTTTTCTAATTTTTCAAATTCACCTTCACTGGTAGGCGCAATTAAGAACTGTAGGTTCTGTGAAACACTTTCTAACTCACTCAAGTTAACTTCCTTAGCTTTCAAAATTGGGGATAACAGAATAATAATTATTAAAGTAATAGTTTTCATTGGTATCTCATGTTTACCTAACGCCTTAATAAACGGCGTAAAATAGCAGGCTAAAATTAGCGACGAAGGAGCACAAGCCTGCTGTTTTGCGTCCTTTGGTTAAAGCGTTTGTTAGGCATACATTAACCGTGGTGTCGGCGGATATGCTTTATTAAACCTGCTTCGTTAAATTCTAATGAAACAATATTCGTTTTACTATATTCAATGGTTTTATCTAAATGTGCAGGCTTAACTTTACCCATTTCAGTCATTTTGATAAAAACAACATTAGCACCTACCATGATTTCCTTTATTTCAATATTACTGTTTATAACTTCATCTTTTAGTTTACCAACCATGTCTGAACGGAGTTTCGTTTTATCAGTATACGTAAACTTAAATTTAACATGTTCATCGATAAAGTTATCTGACAATAAAGATATATAATGGTCGATTTCTTTAGTGGTTGTATTTGGTTGTTGACGTGAATTTTTGGCTGATACAAATGCCTTTGCTTTTTCAATTAATTGTTCTGCCGTGAACTTGTCATTTGCAGAAATTGAGAAAGAAAAAATAAGGAATATGAATACTAAAGTTAATTTTATCACCGAACTCTCCTTGTATGCCTAACGCCTCAGTTAAAAGGCAAAATTTAATTGGCTATAATGTGAAGCGGAGCGAAACCAGCCAACTGAATTTTGTCCGCTTTTAAACTGTTTGTTAGCAGTACTTACCAGACTTTCCACCAAAGCTTTTGAACACCAGGATGAGATACTTTTAAATACTGCGGCTCACTTTTAATACCTGATTCTGACACTGCTGTTATTTTTATTTTAATATCAAAAGCCTCTTGTTCTTCCGAATTGCCATCAAACCAGACGAAATAGTACTCGTCCTTTTCTTCGAGGAAATCAGCAAGCGTAATTGCTTTGTCGGAAAATAGAGTGTCTTCAAATGTCCCCTCTACTAACTCAAAAATATAACCTTGTTCAATAGTTGGAATGTTTTTGAGTTTTAAAACAATAGAGCCAACATCAGAACATGAACCATGATTTCCATCATCAGTGCCTCTGTGAACTCCATCTACCTCAAAAACAGGTTTGACAGGTTCGGTAGTACCATTTCCTGTGACTTCAAAGTACTTTGAAGTTGGCATCATTGAGCATGCTAATGCATCAAAAGAAATAAGACTTAAAATTAACACTAAAATTCGATTCATACTCTTGTACTGCTAATGCTCCGCATAACGGGCTTTAAAAGTTTTGGCTATAATAACGAGCGCAGCGAGTGAAGCCAAACTTTTAAAGTCCATTTCGTTGATGCGTTTGTTAGGTTTCGTCTTCATAAAACCACATTGGGACGTGTGCTTCCATAAACTCTTTTAATATTTTCAACGACTCAAGTGAATCTTTTTTGGCAAATTCAACAGGATCATAAATTTTACTTTCTAGTATTTTTTTGTCCAAGGAGTTGTCTTTGAAGCCTGCTTTAGCATGTACATAAGGGTTTCTAATAAGCCTTAGTTCGTTTAGCCGACTATATAAGTCGAAGCTTATATAGTTTTGCTGCTTAGCAGAGTCTAGTATTTTTTGAATGAAGCTTCAGCGATGCTATTTTGCCCACTCATTGTAAAATGGCCAGACAAGCTATGCTCAATGAACGCTTGGCAAAGCTGGATTACAGCCATATAGTTTCCTGAAACGTAGCTATTTGCCAATTCATGTAAAGCTAATTCAGATTGAGTACCTCCAAATAGTAACTTGTCTCCTTGGGGGCCAAATAATTCATTCAATTCAACCAGTCTTTTAACACGCTCATTCTGTGTTTGTTCTTGGTCTTCAAGATAACCTTCAACTACGACTTTTATAAAATCACTGTATTCCATTACTCCCTCAAGAAACCTAACGCCTTAATAAACGGCGAAAAATAGCAGGCTAAACTAAGCGAAGAATGAGCGCAAGCCTGCTGTTTTGCGTCCATTGTTTAATTAATTTGTTATGTGTAAATTACTCGAACTCACCATATTCCCAATCTGCATTGGCGTGTATTTTTTGTGCGAATGAACCGGGTTTTAAGCAGGTTAGTTCGTTAATAGTTGGGTCAGCTTTCGTCAAATGGCCAACACAAATAAGATGTGGCTCTGAGTTCTCAGGACAATCCTCATCATCACAGAAAAACTGCCAATCACCTTCGGGATCTCGAATACCTACTAATGCGGGTGACTCTTTATTAAAGACATGAGGGCAAACATATACCCCGTAATTATCATTAAACTCCATACTTCCCTTTACACATAACAATTTAATATCGACCCAATGGGTCGTTTCTCTACCGAGTCATGGGTCATTAATCTCATTGTACCAGTTTTATCATAATAGCTAACTTGTTGCTATACAGATATTTTTCATCATTATGAAAAGGATAAAAACGACCCAGTGGGTCGTTTTCTTGGCTATAGGAGAAATACGGCGAAACTGTATATAAATACAGTTAACTTTTAGAGCTAACTCAATGAAAGCTCGTTCGCCATTTTTAAACCATATCGTCAACTTTATGCTGACTAAGCAATATTCGGTCAGAACCGATGATACCCCGTTGAGCAAAGGTTTCTAGCTTGTTTTGGGGCAAAAATGAGTTGGCTGAACGGCCACTTTGTTGAGTTGCGGTAGCATTCACAACCATCACCTATGCGCTTAAAGCGGCCTGTCAGGCGAGTCTAATAAACCCACTCATTTAGACGGTAAGATTTGGGGGTAAGCTACTATACATTAGCTTATTTCTTTCTCACTTTAGGGCATTTTGAGGATAGTCCTGCTCTTATATGCCCAAGTTCTTGTCTCTAGTTGGCAAGGCTGATTCACTTTCAATAATTCACTAGTAGCAGGGAGCTTTTCGCTGTACTTTACAGTTTACCCTTACGTTTGAGCTCTTCTAACCGCTCTCGCTCTGCCAAAATCATCTTTAACATCTGAGTACGCAGCTGCGCTTCTTGCCCTTTTAACTCTGATAGTTGCTTCTCAAGTTCTTTTACTTCATCGGTCACCGTATTATCACGATACTTTTTGCTGCCGACATGCTCTGCAATAACGGCTCCGTCATCGGGCGTAATATCTTGTTGGTGGTTTATTTTCATAAAACGCTGTTCTCGGGATTGCATCAGCTTATCAATACGCTCTTGCAATGTATGAATTTGCGCTTGAATAAGATCCATCGCTTTTTCTAAGTTTTCGTAGTCTTCTTTAAAGACTGGATTATCTTCCTTATAACCCGTTGCCTCTTCATCAAGCTCCTTTGAGAGCACCACACGCTGATCTTGCTCATTCTCATTTTCAACTTCACTTTGAGGTAATGACTGAGCGTTTTGTGACACAGGTTGAGATGCAGCTGATGATTTAGACATAACGTCAGGTACTCTTGGTGATAAGCTTCCCTGATGTATTCGAATATCCATTTTCACTCCTTGGGATCAATACGATTAATTTGATGCTGACGACAGGGGTAAGTAATTAATGTTAGATCTCCTTATGCCCCGTTTACTCGCAGCTCCGCTTTACTTTATCGGTCAATCAAAAATAAACTTAAGACTATTTACCCTGAACTAGGGGTAGTAACTTGTTCTCTAGCAGCTATTACGCCTTTTGCGCTTAGGTGTTTTAGCTGACTAGCTCACTTTTACCCCACGTTCGGGTTATTTAAATTTTCGTTCCTAATTTAGTTTCCACTGTCTTCAAACTGACACAAACTCGCGACTAATTTGTCATAAAAGCGCGCAAAAATGATAGTTAAGCTAACTCGGCTAGGAAGTATGTTGGTATAGCCTCTTTTTTCGCGGGAGCGTTATGGAAAACAAGCATATTGCAGTAGTTACCGGTGCCTTTGGTGGTATTGGTTCTGCTATTACAAAAACACTCATTGAAAAAGACTTTTTTGTTATCGCCGTTGCGAGCGAAAGACGCAATGAGGCTGACTTTGATAATTGGCTTAATACGTTGCAAATCAATCCAGTAAACGTAAAGCCGTTATTTTTAGACGTCACCAATGCTGAACACTGCCACACTGCGATGACGCAAGTGTTACAAGAGTTTGGCAACATAGACTTACTGGTCAATAACGCGGGTATTACCAGAGATTCTGCATTTAAGAAGATGACACATACGCAGTGGAGCGAAGTCATAAACACTAACCTAAACTCTTTGTTTAATATGACAAACCCTGTTTTTTCTGCAATGTGTGCCAACCGCCAAGGTCGTATCATAAACATCTCTAGCGTAAATGGACTAAAAGGCCAGTTTGGTCAAACAAACTATTCTGCCGCTAAAGCCGGCATGATTGGCTTTACTAAAGCCCTAGCCTACGAAGGTGCTAGAAGTGGCGTTACCGTCAATGCTGTTGCACCCGGCTATACAGAAACGCCCATGGTAAGCGCTATGCGTGAAGATGTATTGAACAGCATAAAAGCACAAGTGCCCATGCAAAGGCTGGCGACTCCTGACGAAGTTGCCGCTGCGGTAGCCTACTTGGCATCAAAACAGGCGAGTTATATCACAGGAGAGACACTCTCTCTTAATGGCGGATTATACATGCAGTAATATCGCAACCACCAAAGGAATGAGCTGTACCTGATGTTTGGTGGCATTGTGGTTTATATAAAACCAATTTATTACTCTGAGATTTTGAGAAGAAATGTACTGGCTTTTTTAAAGCCCAGATTTCACAAGATTTATTGCGTTAACTCAATCCAAAACAAGGAAACGATCATGTACAGCGATTTATTTAAAACATTCAACGAGCAAACCGAGCAATTTTTCGCGCCAGCAATACAGTTCAATCAAATTGTTGCAAAAAATATCGAAGCGCTCTCTAAAATCCAGCTTCATAGTGCAGAGCAACTCACTAAAACCTCAATTGAGCAATTAAAGCAAGCGACTGAAATCAAAGATGCAAAGTCGATGATGGACTTTAATGCAAGTCAGTTAACTGCCCTAAACGTACTCAGCCAGCAAATGATCCAAGACGGTCAAAAGCTTTCGCAATTAGGTCAAGAGTTTAAAGACAGCCTAGAGTCTCTAAGCAAAGAAACACTAAAAACAGCAAAAGCGCAATAACCTCTAACACTGGGCGATCTCGATCGCCTTACCCGTTCAAAAAATAAAGGATTTTCCGGTATGGGCACTCAAGCAAATATTGAGCAAGGGTTGACCGCATGGTGGCAATATAATCAAGAATTGTGGCAACTGGCCGCCACCAACCTAGGTAAAGCGCATCCATTGCAACAGGCATTGAATGAACAAAACCAAGCTGATTTTCAGAGCTGGCTCAGTGCCATCAACCAACAGCCTGATTCTTTCTTAAAACAACAAAGTGAATGGTGGCAAACTCAATTTGCTATTTTCCAAAATAGTTTTATGCCACACACAACAGGAGAAAAAGCGCAGGTTGTTAGTCCAGAGCGTGGAGATAAACGTTTTGTTGACGCAGATTGGCAGGAAAACCCGTGGTTTAACTACCTAAAACAGAGCTACCTTTGGTTTGGGCAATCACTGCAAAATACCATTGAAAATACCCCGGGCCTTGACCCTAAACTCAAAGAGCGATTGGCGTTTTTTGCCAGACAGTCAGTAAATTCGATGTCACCAAGCAATTTTGTATCAACCAACCCTGAATTGCTTAGGCTAACGCTTGAGAGTAACGGCCAAAACTTGTTTGACGGTCTAGCACTACTGAAAAAAGATTTGGCCAAAAGTTCAGAAATGCTGCGTATAAGCATGACCAATGAGAATGCTTATACCCTTGGCGAGGATCTCGCTTGTACCCCAGGTAGAGTGGTATTTCAAAACCATTTATTTGAGCTGATCCAATATCACCCTTGTACTGAAGAAGTACACAAAACACCGCTATTGATCGTGCCTCCTTTTGTTAATAAGTACTATATACTTGACTTACGAGCTGACAATTCCTTGGTCAAATGGGCACTCGAACAGGGTTATTCGGTTTTGATGATCTCTTGGAAAAACCCAGATCCAAGTATGGCTAACATTGCTTTTGATGACTACGTTGTTGACGGCGTGTTATGCGCTTTAGAGCAAACAGAAAAACAAACCGGCGAAACCCAAGTCCATGCTATGGGTTACTGTATTGGTGGTACTTTACTGACGACTTGCATGGCTTATATTGCAGCAAAGCGCATGAAGCAAAGAGTGAAAAGTGCCACCCTGCTAACGACTATATTAGATTTCTCGCAACCTGGAGAGATAGGCGCTTTTATCAATGAGCCAACCATTAGTGCACTTGAGCAGTACAACAACCAGCATGGTGTAATGTCAGGCCACTTGCTTGGCACTTCTTTTAGTATGCTGCGAGAAAACAGCCTGTACTGGAATTACTTCGTCAACAACTATCTGAAAGGCAAAACACCTGCGGATTTAGACCTGCTCTATTGGAATAGTGATAGTACAAACCTAACCGCAGCATGCCACAACTTTATCTTACGTGAGCTATATCTCAATAACTGTCTTATCGAAGACAAAGCAGTGAGTATCCGAGGCACTAAAATTGACCTTGGCAAAGTAAAGCAACCGGTCTACTTTCTCTCTACGCGTGACGATCATATTGCGCTTTGGCAAGGGACATACGAAGGGGCTAAAAGGCTCAGTAGTTCAGTGACCTTTGTGCTTGGCGAATCAGGTCATATTGCAGGAGTGATCAATCCGCCAGGTGCAAATAAGTACGGTTTTTGGTTTGACGGGCAAGATAACGACGACCCAACTCAGTGGTTTGAATCAGCACAGCACCAAAGTGGTTCTTGGTGGCCGCACTGGGCACAGTGGTTACACCAATTAGCACCAGAACTTGTACCAGCAAGGGCTGCGCAAAGCGATGAACAGCCTGGTATTTATGATGCACCAGGCGAATATGTCAAACGCGTTATTTAGTCTCAACGATAAGTAACCTGAGCATGAGTAATTCATGCGTGCCTAGCAATTTGGATTTACAAAAGGTGCTCAGGTTATTTAGTTGTTCTAAATAAGAAGTTTTAACGCAGTTAGCGTCAGATTTACTCCGTCAAATTGAGCAAGTATTAACGCTAATTGGTATTACAGCATCCAATCTCTACTGCTATAAACTCAGCCTCTCAAGTTTTATCCCTCAACCAAATGCTTTCATTATTGACACCCTTAGTGAGTTTCGTCATGCTAACTCTCAAAAATATAGGGAAAGTACATGTTAGGTTTTATCTACGCTTTAATTGGAGTGGCTGTTTTAATTGCCTTATTACATTATAAAAAGGTAAAAACTGACACACGTCGTCGTACGTACATTCAAAATTACAATCTAACCTTCCTTAGACCTAAATTACGTAAGTATCACCCCGCACTATCAGATACGGATCTGGCGCAAGTAGAATCCGGCTTGAAGCAATTTTTTCTTGCTAATTTATTGCTCAAAGACCAATCTCTCGCTATGCCCTCAAAAGTAGTAGATACACTCTGGCATGAGTTTATATTGCATACCAAAACGTACCATGAGTTCTGCCAACAAGCTTTTGGCAGGTTTTTACACCATTGCCCATCAGAAGCAATGCAAGGCAGTAATAAAGCACAGCTCAGTATTCGTAAAACTTGGCGAGCCTGTTGCAGTATTGCCAGCATTTCGCCACGAAAACCACATCAACTGCCCATCCTATTTGCATTAGATGCACAGCTACACATACCCGACGGGTATTACTATACAACAGCTGAATTTCAATCAGATCAAACTGAACCGAAACATGACGATACGCTCGCCATTTATGCCGGAAACATCGGCTGTACGACACTAAAAAGTGGTGATGGTAACGCTGATGGCGCTGATAGTTCAGCATCCAGTTGTAGTAGTGGTTCCAGCTGTGGTAGTGGTTGTAGCAGCTAGCTTGATCCCTCCACTAAAATAGAGGCTCTTTACATTCGTTAACGTTGCACACTTATATTAACAGCAAAGATTAGCTACTATTTGTACCGGTTTAACTTATTGTAATTTGGTGATCCGGTGTCCATTATAAATAAACATTACAGCCTCGCCTTGTCTGCACTGCTGCTCTTTGGATGCAATCAACTGAGCGAAACGCAGCCAATATGGAAAATTGCGGCTGAAGGTATTATTTTTAATGGCCAACTGCAAACCCATCTATCGGCAACCTCGATACAATGTGAACAGTGTGAAATCGTCAACCAAACCGATATGCGCCCCTCAGGTCCTGCCAACTACACCTTGGTATCTGAGAGTAGTAAGCTAAAAGCAATTTGGGGCAAAAGCGGTAATGCGGCTTTGTACATACCTAATAATGTCGGTAGAACGTTAATAAACTTAGCCCCAGATACAGAAACTGGTGTGTGGTTGATGGACTTAGACAGTACGCCAAAGCCACTCAAAGTAGGCAAAGTAAATTACGTTATGTTAGGGGCACAAACCTATCAGGTTGTCATCAGCCCCACGTCTAAGCGCACCGACTTCGAGTACGCTGTTTTGGTGAAGTGATGTCAGCCTACTCACTCTCTTGAATAATTGTTACTGCATCCGGTTTTAGCCTGATAAGCTCCATTCCCTCTATGACTTTAGTTTCATCGAACTGTTCGCCGTTTTCATGCGCTTTATGCGCAAGATAGCGCTTAGTTTTTGCAATATCCAGCTTAAAATGTTCAACTTTACCGGTCGCAAAAGCACGCTTACCGATTGCAGACATCGGAAATACCATATCACCATCTCGGACTTTAACATTCAAACTTTCACCGTTATCGACTTGCAGTGTCATCCAACAACCACGCTTCTTACAGACTTTAGTTACCTTGCCTGATACTGTGATCTCACGTTCTTTAAACTCATTCACGTTTTCAAGTACCTCTGTAGCCGCAACAAGCTTATTCAAATCAGCGCCACCACCAAACTCAATGTTTTTAGCTTCGCTTGCCAGACTAAGTACCAGTACTGATAGCGCACATAGTGTACGTATTTTATTCATATTTTCTCCTTAAAAATAAATTCTGTTTACCTTACAAATCATATAACTATAAGTAATTAATTATTGCAATTAGATCTTATAACATCTAACATCCACGCCGCAACTGCAAATGGTAATTGTTTTTATTAAGGATTAATAAATGAAATACTCTACTCTCTCCTTCTGCATTTTTGCAGCGCTTTATGGTGCCACCGCTGATGCAGCAGCGCCTGACACCTCATCAGCTACTATCGAAAAAATTGAGGTACTTGGTCATAAGTTAACCACCCAAAATCATGATGTTGCCGCATCAGTCTCGGCACTAACCAAAGAACAAATCGCAAGGCAGCAAGCTGCAGATCTAAATCAAATACTTAAAACGCTACCCAATGTCGAGTTTTCAGGCAGTGTGACGCCGCTATCAGGACAGCCTGCAATTAGAGGATTGTACGGTGAGCGGGTTCATATCTCCGTCGATAATGTAAAACGTAAGATTGATTCTGATGGTAGCCAAAATATTGCACAAATTAACTCCCTTGGCATTAATCCTGATCAGCTTAAACAAATACAAGTGTTAAGAGGTGCTGACTCGCTAACTGTTGGCTCAGGTGCCATTGGCGGCAGCATACGCTTAGTCACTAAAAGTGCAGCTGATTACCTGCAAGATAATCAAGGGCTTGGAGCTAGTGTGTCTGTAACACACTTATCTGTTGCTGACGCAAATGATGTCAATGTCAGTATATTCCACTTAAATGATCACAGCGATACCGTATTGTCTTTCGGACAAGTAAAGTATAGTGACATTGATGTTGTCGCTGACGAACATACTGATGAAGAAGATGATATTCAACGTATCAGTAAAATCAAAAACGAATCCAAACGACAAAACGTTGCGCTAAAAAATACTTGGTACATTAACGATCACCACAGCCTCACAAGTAAAGTCGACTACAGTAAAACCGAGTCAATCGATCAACCATATGCGCAGCGTATGGACTTGGCAATTGCCTACCCCACGCTCGCTGAAGACTACAAAAATGATTATCTTGAAGGAATGGTTAACTATACCTATCAGGCCGACAATGACTTAATCGACCTAGATGTCCAAGCGTTTTTCTCTCGTAAGACCTATGACGAAATCACCAAAGGGTTTATCGAGCGTGGTAGCAATAAAATCAATTACGACAGTGCTAAAACGGGCGAGAGTAAACGCCATGGCTTGCGCGTGGCGAACTTATCAACCTTTACCGGCAAGGTAAAACACAAGCTCGCAATTGAGGCCCAATATGAAGCGGAGAGCTTTGACCAGCAACAATGGGATGATAACCCTGCCAACCTTTCAACCTACTACGGTGATAGCGACGCATCCAATTGGTCAATTTCTATAATCGATCAAAGCCAATGGTGGCAAGACAAATTGCTACTTACAGGGGGTGTAAGATTCGATCATTACAGCCGCTCTAGTGATCATTTTACCGGCTATCAAGATAATGACGACTCCGCACTTTCAGGTGAACTTGGTGTCACAATTAAAGCTGCTGAGCACCTTAATTTGTACGCAAAAACAGCGCAGGCCTTTCGAGCCCCCTCACTGCAAGAGCTGTACAAAAAAGATGAATGGCGTTGCCACATTGGTGGAAAGATATGTTTCAGTGAACCGCAACCAGATTTACAAGCGGAAGAATCACAAAACTACGAGATAGGCTTTGGACTAAATTGGCAAAATTTACACTATGCTGAAAACCTAAGTATCAAGGTTATGTATTTTGATACCGAAGTAGATAACTACATCGATAATGTTCCATTTATGTATTACATAGATGCCAATGGTACCAAACAACTTGGGTCGCTAGGTCCAGAGCCCAGCAACGGTATTCCCGTCGCAACACACCGTGATTATAGTGCCAAAAATATCGGTAAATTATTTAGTCATGGTGTTGAGATTGAGGCGCACTACTCCTTTGCTGCACTTGATATGTACCTGGGGTACGCGTCTATGAATATGGATGTAGAAGGGGTACCTAACTTCTATCTCGGCACAATCGATTATCAGTCGCAACCCTACTCAGAAGCGCCAGCTGACAAGCTCACTTGGAACAGCAACTATCAATTTAATGAAAACATTAACCTAGGTCTGCAACTATTACACTACCGAGCACAGCAACGCCTTGATGATGCGATGTTAGAGCGAGGGTTTGGTACAAAAACCTATACTGTTTACAATCTCAATGCCAAGTATCAAGGAACAGGAAGCTTATCAAATTTCTCCGCTCGCTTAGGGGTAGACAACCTCACTGATAAGCGCTATTTGCGTGCACCTGCAAGTGAAGCCAATGATCCTGCGGAGCTTGGTCGTAATATTAAAATGACAGTGCGATACCAATTTTAATATCAATTTTCTTACTTAAGCGGTCTATTTTGAGGCGAGAAAATCTTGTCGATTACCAAGTAACAATTTTGCTATTAAGTTGTTCTAGAAAGGAAGTTTTTAACGCTGTTAGCGTCAGATTTACGCCTTCAAATTGAGCAAGCATTAAGTCAAATTGGTATAACCTCAGACACAAAAATGCCGACAGTAAGCCGGCATTTTTTACGTGTTATTTGTACTTAATCTTTATAGCTTTTTTAGCTTCATATCAGTACCGAATACGAGGCCATGTTCAGCCACATCCATGCTAAACTCAAACACCATATTTTGCTCCAAGAGCGCATCGAGGCTTTCAGGGACAGGTTGTCCTGCTGACTTCAGTGCAGTTAGCATTGGTGTCAAAAAGGCCTGCATATCCATGCTAAAGTGCGTCATGCCATTACTCTCAAGTGCTTGGTCTGCCATTTTCTGTGCAACAACAGTAGACTTTTCACCAGTAAATAATACTAAGTGATCTCCTTTTAGCGCCAGTTTAATATCTATTCCTAGCGGCTGCGGAGAAGGGATATATTGATTAATTGAGATGGGGCTACCATCTTCAGGTATTTCAATTTGTGCAAGCATAGGAGCAAGACCTTTAACAGTATTCACCAATACTAATGGGTCTTCTGCTGAGAGCGTAATAAGTGCATCAACCGCTTTTGGCTCAGGCATCCCTTGAGCATTCTGATCTATTGATAAATCAAACACTGATGCGCTTACACCTTTTACAGAGTTAACCATACCAGTCATCATCGCCACTGCCATTGGACTATTTTGCTTAGCTTGTTGCTGCGCTGCGACAAGCTCTGCACAAGAAAACTCCGCTTTAGTAAAGCGACTCCATAAGGTGTTAGCAAGCGGTGCAATCTTAGCAACATCCACGCCGTATCCAAACCCTAGCACTTTGTCTTCATCATTAGTGACATGCGCAGGAATAAAGCCACGAATAGAACCAAGCGCTTTCATTAATTCTGTGTCTTTACCAACAACCACAGTGTCAATTTCAAAGTCGATTTCAGAATTAGTAAATTGAACCTTCTTAGTACCCATTACCGTTGCAGGCCACTGATTCGCAATTGCGCTGTAGTCAGCTTGGCATTCTGGCGTTCTGATGCTTGCAAGCTCTTCTGCGCCACCACCTAACTGCAATATGTTGTTCAGCATACGTGCCAAATCAGACTGCTTATTTGCTGTGATCCCATCAACTAACGCCACGTGATTTAAAAATGCAATTGACGCACCATCAAAGCCAAATTGCTCGTTGTACTTCTCAAGTTTTCCCGATTGTGCAAGTGATTGAGCAGGCTTGGCAATACCTAGTGCAATTTTTAGATCGGCTTCAGTGTTAATCGGTGTATTGAAAGTAGTGGTGATCCACTGTCCCTGAATAGAGGTGATCAGCTCAATATTGGCATCTGGGGCAACCTCAAGTTTGTAACGCGTCAGCGCCACGCCATCTAGCGTGTCTTCCTCGAATGTAATACCAGCGTCTTTAGCTGCCATTTTGATGGTACGGTTTAACGCTTCAGGATCTGCAAGTTCATAGCGAATTGAAGGTAACAAACCTACGGTATAGAACACACTTCTCACGGTGTCACCCATACCAAGGATAGCTTTCATTTGCTCAGGCGAAGTCATCGCTTGATTATACTGCTCTAATAATGTCGCCAAGAAGTTAAGATGCTTATTATTTTCCTGTCTGATTATTGCAGTTACTTCTTCAATATCTTGGATCTGCCTTAGTTCCTGTGGCATGAAAGAGAGGTATTTTTGCTGCTCAAAAGGCTGCAACTGCCCCCAAAAAACTGCAGTGTCAGCAGGCACATACTCTAGCTGTTCCATGGCTATGCTAGGTGAAGAAGGTTGAGTAGAAACATAAGCACCAACGGCAATAGCCACAGCACCTAAGCCAACGAGAAGTTTTGTATTCATAATATGATCCTTGTTATCACCACGAGACTAAATCCAGCTCGTGATCAATTATTCTTCCCTACGAACCGCAACGATTGCGAGCCTCAGAGGTCGTTGCCAGAACGCATGAATGCGTCCAAAAAAGCAGCGTAATTGTACCCTGATTATTGTCGCAATTCCATCAATTCACTCTATTTTGCAACAAGCCTATCCTCTGTGATCACACGCCAAAATAATTACTTAACCCGGCCTAACGTATAGCCTGAGCCAAAAACAAGTGTTTGTTCCAAGCTCAAGCATATTATTACCATGACTACTGAGCATTAGCCTCCACTGTTACGCCAGAATAGGCGGCGTAGCCGTAAAGTCCAATGTGCCATTGCCCTGCGGCCGGCGCTGTAATAGTACACAGCTCATTATTGCCGTTTTCATAAGGGCGACACTCATACAATTCGCTTGTTGGTTGTTGACCAAAACGGACATATAAATCGGCATCCCCTGTCCCTCCTGCTGCACTGATCTGTAAGCTTTGCGTTCCTTGTGCAACATCAAATGTATAATACTGCCATTGTCCTTTGCTTCCACCTTGATCTGGCCATTGTTTTTGCTTGCCTTGATCCGGCGGTGTGTCTGTCGAATAGGTCGCTGTCAAAGACACACCAGAATAATCACGGTAGCCATTAAGCATCACATAATAATTGCCTGACTGTACCGGTGTGATGGTACACACTTCATTATTGCCAGACTTATAGGGGCGACACTCAAAGTTGTTTGTGGTGGGTGGTGCATTAAAGAGTACGTACAAATCTACGTCACCTTGACCGCCGCGCGTCTCTACCGTCAATTGTGTCGCCGTCGGAGGCACTGCAATATAAAAGAGTGACTGTGATGCTTGTGCGCCTGTTAAATTGGTTTCAGCTTGACCACTGATCAACTCTGTCGGCAAAGGAGGCTCTATCACCGGTGTATCTATTACCGAAAGGTTATTTGCAGCTTTAAGTAAGTTTAGCTCCTCACCAATTTCTGTGGCATACCACCATGTCATATTCATAGGCAGCGCCAGCGGATCGGCGTCACGCTCAGCTTTAGTCAACGCCGTCGCATTACTAGAAAACTCTGCGGTACGTACTGTCAGCTTGTCATTAGTCACACTCAATACTTTAAACTGCTGAATACTAGCCAAGTCAATCGTCCAACTTTTTGGATCATTCGCACTTCTTGCAGGTGCTCCCCAGCTACCTTCACCCACATAAACCGTACCACCTTGTGTAGTTGCACTGAATCCATTACTGGTGGGGCTAAGTGCATAAGTGAGCTTATTAATATGGGTGTCAGACTCAACGACGAGGTTCATCGCATGGTCATAAAAAGTCTGCGCCCACCACGAGTGTAATATGGTATTGTCAGACTTACCTGAGTAGTGTGGATACATAGGTTTGTGGTACTGTGCAACACGCCATTTGGCGCCAGCTCCCTGCGACTGTAAATCACTTTTTAGCCAATTATTCATGGCTGTTGCATAATTCGACCAACCACTGTTTTTAAATTGACTATTTAGCGTATAAACCCGCAACAGGCCTGCGACATTAAACGCACCATAGGTGTCCTTTGCGGTGCACGTCCCATCTTGATCATAATCCACGCCAAATACTTGGCAGAGCGTTTTATAGTTATCATCTTCATGATTTCCATGCGTCGCGACAAACGGATAAATACGTTTATAAGCCAGCCCATTTATCAAGTCATCTGAAAATGTTAATTGCCAATCTTTTAGATACTCACGCATTTCAGAAGCTGAATTTGCATTGGTATAATCTCCACCGTGCATAATAAATAACGGCCTAATTTTGGCAATCAACGCATTCCCCTTGCGTCGCGTTGTCCATCCGGTGCGCGTATCACCACCAGCCACAGCGGTGATCCCCGATGCAGTTTGTGGTGCCGTTCTAAACCAAAGGCGCTGACCACACCCTTCAGAATCACACACGCGATAATACACGGCACTATTGGGTGTTAAGCCCGTTAACTTTACAAATGAACTTGAAAGGCCATTATCAAAAGTATGGGTCGCACTAACTGCGCCACTGCGCCAAGTTTGTTCATCGGTCGTATTGCCATATTTCACGATATGACCGGTTCCCGATGTGGCAGTAAAACCGATTGTGGCTGAGGTGCTAGGCTCTGCATCCCAAACAAGCCGATGATAATCACTGGCAGCCATGCTGCCAAAAGAGAGGCTCGTGGTAAGTAATAATGTTGCTGTATACGTGTATTTCATTTCCTTGGTCCTAGTTAAGCGTAATAGGCTCATTACCACTTAGAGCCGTAGAGAGTTGTATTGGTGGCGTTGCCACCAGCATCACAAAAGCAGCATTGTCATAAGGCAATGAAAGCGACTCTTTTGTATGAAAGTTCACCGCAACAGCCCCTCGCTTTTTACCTCTAAATGCACGAGGTAATTGGGCATCAGCTGCATTGCTCCAGTAATCACCATTTTTAATATGGGGGAAAAAATCACTCGCAATATGCGGACTACCTGGACTATTAGGTGTTTGAATTAACGAGCGCAGCTCTGCGGGGGTAGGCAAGCGCCACATAGTACTACCGCACAGTGCAGCACGGTTGGTGTTACGAATAAGGTCTTGGCTATCACAACGAGATGCTTCAAAGTAGCAATCCCCTTGATCAGCAATACCTGTATTACCATCGTACCAAGAGTAGCTCCAGTAACCGTCATGAATAGATTCATCGTCACGTTTGACTTCCCAAATGAGATTTAACTTTTTGTCGTATACACAATGCCACGGTCCTTGCCATGCTGATAACGGCTGCATATCACTCGTTACTTTGATAAAGCGACTATGCGCTGGCGCTTTGCGCTTTGGAGGCTCTCCCCACAAACAAGCGAAGGTCATCCCCACGATTATCAGCGTCAAAATAAAGCGTGAAGTGATATTCATAGCATATACCGCAACTGGATGGCTCTGTGATGTCGAGTGTGTGCAATTTGTGCATGATCAAAGGCCGATACCCACATACACACACCTGACTGTAAGTCTACATCAAGGGCTGAGTTAGTTTGGTGTTTCCTGACCAGCTCCAGTGTCCAATAACCATCCTGCCAACGCCCACGCGCTCTTACGTCCGCTCTATCCCCTTCAAAACGATTTGAGCGATACAACACCGATGGAAGTTGCTCACCTATTTTCGCGCTATCAGATTGTGGTGTGTAGACTGTACTAGAAAACCAATCAAGTACCTTATTTGGTGTTTCTTCAGCGGTAGGAATTGGCAGCCGTTTTGGGGTCACTGTGTCGGGTGAATACCAACGCCAATTCATTACATAAGCCCCACTTTCTTTACCATCAGCTTGGTAACCTGCGGTATAGCGCCGCTCTCCTAGCGCCACCTTTTTTGCCGCTCCAACAAAGTTGTCATCTGCCAAGTACATATCGTTGGTTCTTAGGGCCTTCCAATGCCACAGATCTCGTACACGACCGTCTGTACTGGCATGGTATCCTTTGCCGTGCCAATTTTGCGGTTTATCATTTAACGGGGTATCGCCATAATGGACAGTTCCATCTCCTCCCAGCTCACAGGTTGTCGACAGCATGATGGCAAATTTGTCTTCATAGTAAGTACGCTCATCAAAACGGTAAAAACCATCTTCTTGAACTTGCCACCCTGCTGCGGTTTTTTCCAACGGTAAGTGAGAGAGACTTTGGGTTGGATCTTGCCAACGGATCAGGAAAAAGGTTTCGCTGTGATTGCTCAGCGCCTTTATCTCCACCTCGCTACTACCATCGGTAAAGTTTGCCCCACCAAACGTAGTTAATGTCACGGGTTTTGCTCGAGACCATTCAGGCTCGTCACCAAGACCATCGATTTCAAGAAAACTGTGTTCAGACAGGGGCGCTATCTCTAATCGTAAATGCTGCGTCAACATAAAATATTGCACACCTAACCCTGAGCAATACACAAGCGCCATGCAACAGCTTAGCAGTACTAAGGCGTTTCTCGGTATCAACACACTCAGAACTCGTTTACCTTTATAGACAATATGCTTTACCCCATGTAACAGTAAATAAACCATAATGGCTGCGGCGCAAATACCATGAACAATGAGGCCAAGAGATTGTGGGCTTAACCATAATAACCAGCCCGTAATAATGGCAAGAATGATGCTGATATAACCAAACCAGTTAATAAGTTTGTCAAATTTGCTGGGCGTACCATAAAAGGGGTTACGAAGACTCACAAATGCAAATGCAATCGCAATCAAGGTCAGCACACAACCGGACAGTACATGCGTTGAGAGTATTGCACCTTGGGGCAATAACGGCGATAAAAATGCAAGAAAGTCATGGTTAATAATAGCCAAACGAGGGCCTGTGATCAGCCCAAACAAAATAACTACCACTGCCATCAAATGGAAAATAGCGAAACTACTTCGACGCACAAATGCTCCCCAACAAACAAAGTAAATACAGTGTAAACAAATAAATTTACATAAATATTTCATCTTTGAAAAGTAAAGTCTCACAAATAATCAGCATCTTGAATAACTAAAGCAGCTTGAGCAGTCATGTTTTAGCAATAACAAGGGTGCACTTAGCCTGTGCTTTGTTAAATAGAATTTACAATAAATATCAAACAGATAAAAAATAGAATAGAAAAAATCTGTAAGCTCTCCGTTACTAAAAAACACTAATATGGTAAAAAGACATCTCTAGGAAAGCTTTAAAAACAATAGCTTGACCAACTCTCGATTTCAGCGTCAAAGTCACTTATAAACCTGCTTGATTGGTGTAATGTGATGTAACTTGATTGTTAAAAGCCATGTACTAAGGTTGTCTGTACTTTTACCGTCAAAGCAAAGAAAATTATGGATAAGCCACCAGTATTACAATATATAAACACTGCAATTATCTGTACCTTGCTCCTTGCAAGTTGCACGTCGCCCACTAACAAACCTGAAATATCAAAAGAAGTCGTTGAGCAAGTAACACATTCAGGTCAAGTTCCTAAGCGGGTTTGGCTAAACCAAGGGTGGTCTGATAAGTTACGACAGGACTTTTGGTTTACAGGTCAAGGCTCTCAGATAATCCCCTATTCATGGTTTACGTGGTTAGAACAGCCCGACAGTACCGCACTTTTTCGTGATAGTGAACACATGGAAATGCTGCGTTATTTGCCAAGTAAAACATCTGCAAATAACCCATCGGGATTACCGATTGGGTTTGCACTTCATCACAACCAACAGACCGGACAAGCTTGGGTTGGTATGACTTGTGCGGCATGTCACACCAATCAACTTGATTTTAATGACACTAAAATCCTGATCGAAGGTGCACCGACACTGGCCAATTTTGTGCTCTTTTTTAGCCGCTTAAATGCCGCACTTGAAGCCACGCTTAATGATAATCAGAAATTCAATCGGTTTGCCAAACGTGTATTAAAAGGAAGCACATCTGCTGAGTTAATTGACGATTTGCGCGAAGATCTTAAACATGTTGCCCTTGCCACCGCTGAGCGACAAACGGTTAATGCTTTGCCAGCACACTACCCTGAGGACTTTACCAGCTACGCCCGCTTAGACGCCTTTGGTAATATTCAAAATGCTGGTACTGCTTTCGCGCTGGATGATCTCAATAATAAAAATGCACCTACGGCACCTGTCTCTTATCCCTTCTTGTGGGGGACACATCAGTCTAATGTCGTGCAGTGGAACGCGTCTGCACCAAACGTTCCCGTGATTGGTCCTTTGGTCAGAAACATCGGAGAAGTCGTCGGTGTGTTCGGTTCACTAGCTATTGAGGAAGCACCTGTTTGGCAACGAGTTTGGGGGAAACATGCTCGTTACAGCTCAACCGTCGATATTCAAGGTCTTGGGCAACTAGAGGCGTGGGTTAAAACTTTATTACCACCAGCTTGGCCTGAGCAATACTTACCTGGCATTGATACCAATAAAGCCGCGCAGGGTAAATTGTTATATCAGGATAATTGCGCCAATTGTCACCAACTGATTGACCGAAAAAACGTGCTTAAAGATTATCAGGCAGTAACCGTACCTGTTAGAACAATTGGCACTGACCCGACGATGTCCAATAATGCCAGCTGTCATCAAGCTAAGACCTTATTCTTGGCTGGTACGAAAACAGATATTTTGATAGGAAATAAGTTTGATGCCATTGATAGAGCGATTGATATACCGGTAAATGGGGTTGTCGGCCTAGTGTTAAAGCATCCCATTAAAGCCATTGAAGCTGGGCTTGTAGCTGAACGTGCAGGCCCAAATGGTAAAAAAACTACGGCCAAAAAGTCCATTGAAGAACGCCTCAAAGTATATCTGAAAAACAGGCATGATCTAAGCCCTGATACGGATGTAGATTGCCAAGATGGCTTTTATGATGCTGGTGTTTACAAAGCTCGGCCACTCAATGGCATTTGGGCAACGGCTCCGTATCTTCACAACGGCTCAGTTCCCAACTTATGGTCATTACTACAATCACCTGAATTACGTCCGGATACCTTTTGGGTTGGTAGTCGCCAGTTCGATCCTGTACATGTGGGTTATATCACCCATAAAGGCATGAATGAATTTAATGTAAAGCAGGGAAATGGTGATGTCATGCCTGGAAATAGTAATCATGGGCACCTCCATGGCACAACGTTAAGCAACGACGAAAAATGGCAACTTGTCGAGTTTTTAAAGACATTATAAGGACAAAAATAAGGGCTATAACTGATGCTCTTACTTTATCAACACTACTTTTTGAGTGAAGTACCTGTTTGCTGATAGTTAGGGTAAAGGGTTAGCAAGCTCCCCTTTACTTTTAACTCAGGCGGTGTAGTACTGTTTGCTCAAAATGACTCATGCAACACAACTAAGGCACTTAGCTTACTTGCACCAAAGGTGATCATTTTTTCAAAATCGGCCCTTGCAATTGGAACTTGTTGGCAATCAATTGGATTTTGATTGTCCTCTACATCAGGATCATTAAGATATAAACATAATTCATCTATACCCGTAATTAGTACCCAATGTGGTGCCTTTTTACCGTTTAACCGATACGTGCTTATTAACGCCAGCACTGCACTGCCTTGTGATAGCCATTTTTCCACCTGCGCTAATTGCACATCGGTCTGATGAATCGGAATATCTCGATACTCACATTCTTGCTGAAATTGCTCATGTACTAACGTCATGATTTGTTTTTTCTGCGCGCTTCTTACACCATCCAAAAAGAGCGGCCCAGATGTATTAACTGCCACCTCTGCTGCAAAACCCCGGCGTTCAGCTGCCAATGCCAAACCAAACGGGTGACACCCACCGTGTCCGGCGGTCATAAATATAGTCGTCGCTTCACGCCAAATCTGAAGCTCCAATATTTGATCGCCCATACACCCAGAATCAATACTCGCCATCGCCATCATCAGTGACGCAGGGCCGCAAGTGAACTCAGTAGTTTGCTGATACCAAGGTGCGGGAAGTAATACGGCCTGCTTTGATAGCTTGCGTACACACTTTTGCATTCTTAACGCATCATCTTGGTCTGCATAGTAGTTTTGATACTCACCAAACACCCGATAACCCATACGCTTATACAAACCAATGGCAGAGGTATTGCGCTTAGCGACCTCTAGACGCACGTATAGCCAACCAAATTCACCCGCTTTGGCTTCTAACTCTGACATGAGTTGGCGTGCTATGCCTTGCCCTTGATGCTGTGGCGACACCGCCAGCGAATAAAGTCTTGCTAAGCGTGTTCCTTGATGTAACCAAAGGAGACCATATCCCACAAGCTCTCCAGCAAGTTTAGCGGTTAGCAATAGGCTATGTTCAAAATTAATGTAATGCTTGAGTTGGCGACGGCTAAGCTTGTCTGCGCTAAAGCATTGCTGCTCTAGCGCGCTAAGATCATTCAAATCTTGTGGAACTGCCTTCTCAAGCACTAACGCCGGTTGTAACATCACTTTTTACCTCTCGCTTCTAGGCGTCTTAATAATTCAGACATCACCTGCATGTACAGCTCGTCACCGAGGTACTTGTCTTCAACCCCTTGGTCAATATTTGGGTTGTCATTTACTTCAAGCACGTAGGCCTTACCATTGTGCTCTTTAATATCAATTCCATACAAACCATTGCCTACGACTGCTGCCGCTTTTAATGCCGCCCGCAATACCGCTTTTGGTACTTCAAACGTTGGCAAAGTGTCAAAGCCACCAGAAAAGTTACGCTTTGAGCCGTGGTTATAAATTTGCCAATGGTTACGTGCCATATGATAACGGCAGGCGTATACCGCTCGGCCATTTAATACACCAATTCTCCAATCGTACTCGGTATACAAGTATGCTTGCGCTAGTACAATAGCAGAGACTTTCATCAGTGCTTCTAGGCGCTCTGTCAACTCTTCTTTGGTTTTCACTTTAAAAACACCTTTTGAGAACGAGCTCTCAGGCATTTTAAGCACCATAGGTAACGACAAGTCGTCAATGAGCTTATCAATTACTTGTTCAGTGCACTGGCTAACAAATCGCGTCTCTAAACTTGGCACCTTCTTGTAATTAAAGGCATCATGTAAAAACACCTTATTACAACAGCGCAAAATAGAGCTTGGGTCATCAATTACCACTAAATCTTTTTGCTCTGCCTCTTGCGCAAGGCGATAAGTGTGATGATCAATTGCCGTTGTTTCACGGATAAATAAGCCATCATATTGACCTAAGTTATACAGCTCAGACGCTTCCAACGGATGCACCTTCATTCCTAGCTTTTCACCCGCCTTAACAAAACGGCTAATGGCACCTTTATTGCTCGGCGGTAGCTTCTCATCATGATCCACTAACATGGCAATATCCCAGCGATATTTTTTGTGGCTCTTGCGCTTGTTCCACTGAGTTGCGTGAACATGTCCTAGTACCTGAGTACAAAACGCAAGCTGCGCAGGCTGTAGCGTCGAAAAGTCGCGCCGCTGTACCTGCACACGTACACCTTTATCCTGAAGTTGTAACCCCACCTTTAATAATGGTGCAGGAAACTGCTGGAATAAGTACGCAGCTAACTTAGCAAACTCAGTTGACTGCGTCTCACCCATACAGATGATAAGCTCTATATCCTCTGCAACACGCATATCTCTTTTATCAAACCAAGCTTGGGATAAAAATAATGCGTTATCACCGTCCCTTAAGCCATTAATCACTTTGATGCTTGGGGTCACCTGATGATCACGCGCCTCAGCAAGTAAAGAGCAGTAGTAACCTTGGCTTAAGTAGCGGTCACAGTCACATAAATTAATCACTCGAAGTTTTGATTCGCCAAGCTTTGGATATTCCTGTAAATAGGTTTCAAAGGTGACAACGTTGTTTGCCAGTGGCAGCACATCGGTACTTTGATCAACAACGAATAAAGTAGATAGCATCTAAATAGTCCTTGAGTGGCGATGCTTAACACCAATATTTGATGGTTTTAGCACCCCACGAGTTAACATAGGGTAAGTGGGAAATTAAGAGCACCCACATAAAGTGAAGTAGTTGTAATCTTAAATATAGCACTTAGCAATTGAGTAATTTTGATGCTCAAGATAAATCTTTCTTGCGGTCGAGAGTGAAAATAAAAGCCTTAAATTTCATAAGGTTGAAAACCATAAAAACATTCACAATCAGATTTGATTGAAACGATTAAGATTTCTCGTGTTTAAAAAGAAAATGAAGAATGAAATAGCAAACGATAGGCACACTTCAAAACGCCAAGAGCAATGAACGCTTGGGTTGTAGTTGTTTATATTTGTAACTAGCCTTGGCTCTGACATCAAGGCTTCTCTTTAGTCCTTTACTAGCGTAGCTAATTTAGCAGACATGTCATATTCTTTCCGATACAAACATAGAGTATATTTTTCAGCCTAAAACGATTAACATTTCGGAGTTACAAAATGTTACATAACGAGTTTTAGTACTTGACAATGCTAGTGCGAATGTAAAATCACCTAACGTTTTAGTTTACATGGAAGGCAAATGTTTCTAAGCATAAATAATAAAATAGGAAAAACTCATGCACAGATTAATTCAGGCGTTCACCTTTAGCTTACTACTCAGTTCAGGTCAAACTGTTGCACAGAATAAGCAGCTAATGCTTTTAGAAAAAAGAATGGATGCAATTGCAGATAAAAGCATTAACCCAGATGGACCGGGCTGCTCTATAGGTATTATCCAAAACGAAAAGTTTATTTTCAAAAAAAGCTATGGCCTGGCTAATTTAGAACACCAAATCCCCCTCAATAATCAATCGGTATTCAGAATGGCGTCGGTATCAAAGCAATTTACAGCGTTTGCTGTTTTGTTATTAGCAGATGATGGAGCCATCAAGCTCGAAGACGATATACGCAAGCACCTACCTGATTTAAAAGATTATGGAAGAAAAATTACCATTAATTCAATGCTAGGTCATTTCTCTGGTTTAGGAAACTTCGACGATCACCTGGACACGCTACGTGAATCTCCTTTAAGCCGATTTATGATAGGTAGTGAACAATTCATACCAAATGCGGAATACTATTCTGTCATTAAAGATTTCCCGCTTGTACATGAGCCTTACACCACAATGAAATACAGTAATCACGGGTATATCATTCTGGCAAAATTGATTGAGCGGGTAAGCGGAATGACGATACGCGAATTCACCGACAAGCGTATATTTAAGCCGCTCGGTATGAAGCACACATTTTTTTCAGATAGCGCCGAAGAGGTTATTCCTCACCGCGCTTCAGGATATCGTTCACCTGAAGCAGGAAAACAGCTCAATCATTTAACCGCTTTACACACTATTGGTGATGGAGGCTTATTCACAACCATAGATGACATGCTTATTTGGGATACTCACTTCCAAACTCCTAAGCTAGGCAAAGATCCAGAAACGTTAATGGCGCTAATGAACAAGCCAAATATCAATATTCCAGAGAGTGACGAAGGAAAATGGTATTACGCCAATGGGCAAAATACTGATGGACGTTATTATTTCCACAACGGGGGCTGGGTCGGCACAGACACCAGTTACATTCGAAGGCCAGACACCAAAACGTCTGTTGTGGGAATGTGTAATTCGGTGTCCTTGAGTGTAAGTGGCTTTACTTATGCAACCTTTGAAATATTGGCTGCTTTAAAATTATGGGACGGGGAAGACCCTTCGATTTATTGAATTAAAACGCGTAAGCGGTGAGGTAACGGTTGTTAGAAATCGATGATGCCAAATATGTATTCTCAATACATATTTGCACCGATGCTGGGAGTTTGACTAACTAGCCCAAACTTACCCACCTTCGGCTCTTCATTTTAGCTTTGATGGTGATTTCCCGTACCATTTCATACAAACTTTATTGAGCGCACTTTGTTCTGTGAAACCGAGCGCATCGACAATATCGAGTAACCTGGTGTTGCCGATGAGCTGTTCAAATCGAAGCTTTCGCTCTTCATCGAGTAGGACTCTAAAGCTAGTGTGTTGTATTTGTAGCTTACGCTGCATCGAACGCACACTCATGTTTAATGCTTTAGCAATACTTGCTTGGTTGACTCCAGCAAGTGAGTGCTTTGCTGCCAGTAAATTAGCAACGCGGGTCTTTAAATCATGATTATCACAAAACGCTGAGACGCTTTTAGCAAGCGCTTGCTCAATATGTTCGTGCATTAGGCTGTCGACGGTAGCGACTGGCATGGTAAGAAAATCTAACGGAAACCACAGTGCATTTTCAGGGCAGTTTTGTAAAACGGAGCAGCCAAACCAAGTTTGTAAACGCTGTAATTCTTGGTCACACACACTAAAGCTAAGATGGAGTTGGTTAGGCGATAAAGTTGAACGCAAGAGCTGCCGTGCAGCGCTCACCCAAGCGGTCATATTACGCAAAATGGCTTGCTTACCCAGCGGGGTTTTTGGTTGCCAAGTTAACTTGGCATTGTCGCTATCACTTGTGAATACAGCGAGGCCAATATCGGCAACAATGGCATCGTAATGCAATAAAGAGGTAATCGCTTGCTGTAAGTCTTTACTGGTTTCGACCAAGTAACCAAGTGCTCCATAGTCATGCAACTGAATGGCTTTACCCAGCTCAAAACCAATCAAGGGATCGCCGCTCAGCTCCAGTCCTACCTCAAGCAGCCGCTCATATTCAACAAGTGGTACACGTTCAGGCCGTGACGCTACTAGCTCTGCAAACTCGCCTAGCAGTCTCTTGTTATCAGTAAAATGGTCATGGAAATGTACCCACGCACTATAAAAATATACAAACGAAGTTGAATGCATTGCAGTTCCTTTTGTCGTATTTGGACAAATTTTTGGCGCAGTTTGGCAGGATTGTCAATGGCTATCCCGTTACGCTAGTGCATAAAGTATCAAAGCTTTGGCTAAAGAAGGAGCGGTCTATGATTGATGTATCGCTAATTTTACTGGCACTCAGTCCCGCCTTTTTACTTTGTGTTGCTTGGGAGTACATCAAGCACCACGAATATTATGATTGGCGAGATTCAATGCTCAATGCCCTACTTGCCTTGCTCCATCAAGGCAGCGACGCGCTAGCTTTGCTTGTATTGATGCCACTCTTTTACTGGCTCCATCAATTTGCCTTATTCACAATCGAACTCAATCTCTTCACTTTGCTTTTTGGTTTTATCTTGCAAGATTTTTTGTATTACTGGTTTCACCGGGCATCACACTGTATTCATTGGCTTTGGAGCGCACACGTAGTGCATCATAGTTCTAATAAAATGAACTTTACCACCGCATTTCGCCAAAGCTTGCTTTACCCAATTGTCGGTATGTGGCTGTTCTGGCTGCCTATGATACTCCTTGGATTTACCCCGACCTTGGTATTTGCCATCGTCGCAATTAACTTAGCTTTTCAATTTTTTGTCCATACACAAACGGTTAATCGGTTAGGAGTGATAGAGCGGATTTTTAATACGCCTTCCCACCACAGAGTTCATCATGCCAGTAATCCTGATTATATTGATAAAAACTTTGCCGGGGTGCTCATCATTTGGGATAAGCTTTTTGGCACCTTTGTTGAGGAGCGTAAAGACATAACAATTTGCTATGGAATAAGAGGTGCGGCACCAAAGCAAAACCCTGTAGACGTTAACTTTGCTCAGTGGCGTCATATGTTTCACAGCTTTTCACAAGCAAACACCTTAAAGGGCAAATGGTTGGCGCTATTTGGTTATCCAACCCATTTACCCGACAAACCTAAGAGTACAGCTTCAGTCAAGCCCTAGCGCATTACTTATATCGCTCGGCCTTTTCTACAAGCGCTTGGCAGTTCACTCTTAGTTTATCGCGCAGCACTCTCACGCTTGGGTTGATCATTTGCTTTGACGGGCAGATCAACCACAGCGGCTTACAGTCAACGCGGTAGTCATTTAATATACTTTGCACCACACCTTGTTCTAGTTGGTCTGCTACATCTATCGCGGAGCGCAATGAAATACCCGCTCCTTGCGCACACCAACGCTTGACCACATCCGCATCATTACTGGTTCTGCGCCCTTTAAGCACCACTTTGTATGTTTGTTCATTTTTCGTCAGTTTCCACGTATCAAACTTACTGCCTCTGATCAAAAAGAACAGCCCTTGATGCTCGCTTAAGTCTTCATGGCTCTTTGGTGTGCCTTGTTTTTCTAAGTATTCCGTAGAGGCACAAAGCAGCAATGGCACATCACAAATTTTAAAGCCGTAGAAGCTACTGTCTTCAGGCGCGCCATAGCGCAGCGCGATATCAACACCGTCACGATAAAAGTCGAGATTGTGATCATTAAGAATAAGCTTCAGGGCAAGTTTGGGGTACTCGTCAAGTAATTCGTCTAGCCAAGGTAGGAGAATATTACGGCCAAAATCTGACGGTGCGGTTAACCTTAGCTCACCGTCAATTTCGTTGTCGTTATCAAGCACCTGTTTTTTGCCACTATCCAAAAGCGCAAGTGCCTGCTCGCAAATTGGCAAGTAAGTTTCACCTTGCTTTGATAGCCTTAAGCTACGCGTAGAGCGCACAAAAAGTTGAAAGCCAAGGTGCTTTTCCACTCGCTTTATCGCGGCGCTCGCTGTGGCAACCTGCATATCTAACTGCGCAGCCGCCGCACTAATATTGCCAAGCTGAGCCGTTTTCATCACGACGATTAAATCTTGTGTATTCATTTTCAAAAAATTTTTGAAACTATTTAACTCATTATCATCTTTTTATTGATTATGTAAATCCATATTATGTCTTTAAAGCAATTTTAGGAGTCTGATATGTACACGTTACGCGATGCAATTAACAATCGTTATTCCACAAAAGCCTTTGATCCTAATAAAAAAATTAGTGATTCAGATATTGACCTACTCAAGCAGGCGCTAAGACTAAGCCCGTCTAGTACCAACGTTCAGCCATGGCATTTCGTCATCGCAAGTACTGAGGCTGGCAAAACCCAAGTGGCTAAAAGCACACAAGATAGTTATAAGTTTAATGAAGCAAAAGTACTCAATGCTTCGCATGTTTTTGTATTTGCTGCAAAACAAAATATAGATGATACGCATTTAGATAAAGTGCTTGCCAAAGAAAGTGCCGATGGCCGATTTGAAAAAGGCTCTGAAATCGAGGCACAAATGAATGATGGCCGCCGTTATTTTGTCGGCTTAAACCAAACCAGCGATGAAGCAATCAAAGCTTGGACGGGTAAACAAGTGTACTTAAATCTTGGACAGTTCTTGCTCGGTGCGGCGTCACTTGGCATTGACTCGGTTCCCATTGAAGGTTTTGATGTTGAAATCTTAGGTAAAGAGTTAGGATTAACTGAACAAGGTTTTGATCCCCTTGCCATTGTCGCACTGGGCTACCGTGACGAAACTGATTTTAATGCTAAATTACCTAAATCACGCCTCGCAATCGAAGACATCATTACCGAAATCTAGGCGACTGAGAGTTAAGCTTTTTTAAATATAAATGTTTGTACTCACTGTTTAAATTCAACTTGCCTACTGGCCAGTAGGCAAGTTGCTCAATCTCAAAATAGAGTATAAATCTGAGTTTATTAAGTGAGGGTTTGCTAGGCTGCTTACTAAGCTAAACTCAATAACTTTCAAAAGTCTCGCTCATTGCGCACTCAGTGTTTGTAACACTTCGCCCCAATCATTGTAAACCAACGTAAATAAAACAATAAATTTACAAAAAAGTCTTCTCTCTATTCGATTAAAATTTATCCATACTTTTCAATAACATTACATACTCATGAAATTATTAGTAATTTATCTCTTCTCTCAAACATAAAAATAAGTTTCCAAGTAACCCTTGAAACTTTGAATATATTATTGTTAATTAAAAGTGAAGATAAATTTAAAGTTCTTCAAACAATAATGACAACAAGTAAACTCAGTCCTTAATTGCTTATGAGGATCAAGGCTCTGAGAAAACCTCAACAGGAAGAAATAATGAAACTACTATCACGCACAGTATCGGCTGGATTACTCGCCACAGCTATCAGCGCATCACTACATGCTAATGCAATGAACGAAAACCTCTTAGTCAGTGTCGATGTTGATACAAAGAAAAATGGCGACGTTATCGCCACGCTAAACATCACCAACCAAGGCAAAGATAATCAAAAAATCCTAAGCTGGTATACTGATCTCGACGAAGAACATATATTTAAAATTACCAGAGATGGAAAAGAAGTAGATTTCTTCGGCCCTCACTATAAACGCCATGCGCCCACAGAAGAAGACTTCATCAAATTAAAATCAGGTGAAACACTATCAAAATCATTTGAATTGTCAGGACTTTATGACCTCAGTAAGCCTGGAAATTATGAGATCAGCTATGATGTTGAGTCTTTCGATCTGTTTGGCAGAAATGACAAGCTGCGTATGGAAAGCCGTATGATGCAGCATCACTCTAGCGTTACCAGCTCAGTAGCAGAGCTAAGCTCCAATGCGGTTAACTTATGGCTTGAAGGTGTTCCGTTAAGCAAAGGCAATATTCAGGCTGCTGCAAAGCCGGGCGCTGCAGCAGACTGTACTGATGGTACGTGTTTCACGGGCCGTTGTAGCAATAGCGAAAAAAACAGCATTTTATCGGCATTGGACGCGGCGGATCAAATCACAAATAACTCTGTCGCTTATTTAAATAGTCACTCAGCAAACAATCCATCGACTCGTTACAATACTTGGTTTGGATCAGCAACCAGTAGCCGTTATGCGACGGTAAAAGCAAACTTTAACGCCATTAACGATGCAATTGATAACCAAGACCTTACGTTTGACTGTAGCTGTAATCAATCGTACTTTGCTTACGTATATCCAAATCAACCGTACAAGATATATCTATGTCGTGCATTTTGGAATGCAAATGAGCTTGGTACAGATTCGCGCGCAGGAACAATTGTGCATGAGCTAAGCCACTTTAATGTGGTCGCCGGTACTGACGATATTGTGTATGGACAGTCTGGAGCGAAAAGCCTTGCGATTTCTAACCCAAGCCAAGCTATCCAAAATGCTGATAGCCACGAATACTTCGCGGAAAATACGCCATATCAAAACTAATATTTTTATATAACATAAGGTTAAGTAAATTTTTTTGAAGTGGAGAAAGTGCTTTGACCATACCAACTGAGCAGTGTTACCAAGCTTACAAGGTAGTTCTCCCTTCAAATTGTTGTCTATTTAACCTGCATCTGGGGTAAGAAGTGAGTTAATCAACTAAATTATACCAATTTGCTTAATTAAGTGGTCTATTTTGAGGCGAGAAAATCTTGTCGATAACTCCGCTACCGCGTCCTGCTATCGCTAAGGTACCTACATCCATATAGGCAAGGCAAAAATTTTGCTATTTAGTTGTTCTAAATGAGAAATTTTATCGACAATGAGTACCCACTCAACGTCGATACTATTCACAGTTATTTCAGCCAACATAAAGTATACTGAGCAAATTCCTCCATTATGTTAGGGTATTACATGACTTGGATTATCGTTTCACTGAGTGTTGTTATCTTGGTAGCTACGTTATTACCTTTGGCTAAACACCCGCATTGGAGTGTCAGAGCAATGGAGTTTCCTAGGCTCCAGCTCGTCACAATGACTGCCGTAGCACTAATGTTGTGCATTGTCTTTTTAAAGTTAAGTCTGCTTAGCGTGATCACTATGTTTGTGCTCACCGCGTGCTTATGCTTTCAACTTTGGTGGATCTTGCCTTATACGCCCCTTTGGCCAGTAGAGGTAAAACATGCAACATCAAATACCCAAACAATGAGTATACTCACCGCCAACGTGCTACAAACCAACCGCCAATTTAGCCTGTTGCTCAGCCAAGTTCGAGCACATCAGCCTGATATACTCATAACACTAGAAAGTGACGAGATATGGCAACAACACCTCGACTCACTGTTAGATATACTGCCCTACTCTGTAAAGTGCCCGCAGTCTAATTTATATGGTATGCATGTATATTCACGCCACCCGCTTGAGGACGCTACCTGCGAGTATATTGTTGAAGAAGATGTACCCTCGATACATGCAAAAATCAAGCTCCCATCCAATACCATCATACAAGCTCACTTTTTACATCCAGCTCCTCCTAGCCCAACAGAGAATAAAACCGCCATAGAACGTGATGCTGAGTTAGTCATTGTGGCTAAACGCATAGCGAAACACGCTTTACCGACCATAGTAACCGGAGACTTGAACGATGTTGCATGGTCTCCAACCACTAGGCTTTTTCGTAAAATTAGTGGACTATTAGACCCTAGGGTTGGTCGTGGTATGTTTAACACCTTTCACGCAGATTACCCGTTTGCTAGATGGCCATTAGATCATCTGTTTTCAAGTCATCACTTCACTGTTGTTGATATAAAGCGGCTGGCAAATATCGGCTCTGATCACTTTGCACTGTATGCTGAACTTGCCTATCAGCCTGTAGAAAATGAAAATACCACGGGCCTCGATCTACAACGTAAAGATATAAATCGCAGCGAAGAAATCCTTGCTAGGGCAAAAGCAAAACCAAATATCAAGTATTAACCCAGAGACCATAAAGACAGGCAAAGAGAAAGGCAAATCAGCTTGGTAGTTTAATCACCACCAAGCTGAGAGTAAAAATTAGGCTGCTGTTAGCGACTCAACCCACGCGTTAACATCCTCTTCAACTAAGCTCAGCGGCCTTGCACCTTTTAGTAAGATCACATCATGAAATGCTTTAATATCAAACTTCTCTCCCAGTTGCTGCTTAGCATGCTCTCTCAGTTCAACCAGTTTGAGCATACCTAGCTTATAACCAAGCGCTTGCCCGGGCCACGCAATATAACGATCGATAGCCGATACCACATCACTCATTGCCGTACCTGTTGCATCAGCAAAATAGGTGATCGCTTGGTCGCGTGTCCACTTTTTGTAATGCAACCCAGTATCAACAACAAGTCGAGCTGCACGGTAGGCCTCAGCTTGCAGACGACCTAAGTCACCAAATGGATCGTCTTTATACATGCCCATCTCATAAGCCAGCAACTCAGAATATAACGCCCATCCTTCGATATAGCCGTTAAATGACGCATTTTGACGCATCAAACCAATTTCGGTTTGCAACATATTCAGGGCAATTTGAAAATGATGACCAGGAACTGCTTCATGATACGTCAAGGTTTTCATGCCAAAGCTTGGTACTGCCTTCATATCTTTTAGGTTGATTGAAAATACCCCTGGGCGACTTCCATCAAGCGATGGTCCATTGTAGTAACCACCGGGCGCACCTGCTTCCACAGCCTGTGGTATGCGTTTGACTTCAACTGGTTGCGGTGGAATAGTAGAAAAATAATCTGGTGCTTTTTGTATAATAGTCGCTATTTCACCACGCAAGAACGATAATAACGCTTCACGGCCCTCGTCAGAATCCGCATATAAAAATCTCGATTCTTCATTGAGCTGTTTCATGCGTTCGCCAACAGATCCCTGTGAATAGCCATTTTGCTTAAGGATTTCGTCCATACGCTTTGAAATACGCTCCACCTCAGCAAGACCAATTTTGTGGATCTCTTCGGCGCTCATATCAGAATCCGCTAAGTAGGTGATCTCATGCTGATAGAAAGCTTCGCCATTTGACTGAGCCCAAATACCAACCTTTTCAGGCGCTTTACTCTCTAGAGCGTGCATAATAGCAGACACATTTTTAAACTCGGGATAAAGCTTTTGCTCAACAATTTGTATCGCCTGTGCAACATAATCAGCGGCAGCTTTATCTGTAATATCATTGATATTTGCGAGTTTTTCTTTAAACGATGTAACCAAAGGATGCGCTGCACCATGTGGCGCCGTGAAGTTATCTAAATAACCTAGCGTGTTTGGAAACAATACTTTTGGTAAAATTACGCCTTTATTGGCGTCCGCTGTTACCTTACTTGCCACTTGCTTCGTCACTTCAACAAAGGCATTCAGGCGAGCAAGATAGTCTTTGGCATCTTGCTCACTCTCTATTCCATGTTGGTCTTTTAGCACATTTGGAATATCGAGTAAGGGGCCTGACAACTGGTTCACAATATATGGCAGGTGCCCACCCCACGTATCAATATAACCGGCTGAGAACCCCTTATCTCCGGCGTAATAACGCGCAATCACTTCATTGACTTTCACATGTAATAAGTCATCTGAGTTACTGATTGCCGATTGTATTGCCGCTAGACGCTGCGCCGCTGCATTCATGTCGACTTGCAGTGCCTGCATACCCACGACAGAGTAGTCAGGTAGCTTTGTTTGATAATCACCGTATTCACTGTTCGGTAGTTTTAATGATGTTGCCAATGCCGGCTGGTGGTTAATAAATTGTCTCGTATATTGTTCAACAACTTTATCTATCTCTGTTCTGGACATACTAGATTGGCTGACTCCAACCTCAGAATGCTTTTGTGTAACCGGCTTATCTTGAGCGCATCCACTTAGCCCAAGCACCACAGCAAAGGCCACCAAGCTCATTTTCTTCATTATTATGCCGCTCCGTTAATTTTGTTGTTTGAGCAAAAACATTACCAGCCTCTAAGACACTGGTATGAAAGCAAAACGGCGTGAAGTTAACCCAACAAAACAGTTCATTATGTTGGTTCAACCATCACCCGTGCAGATATTTATATTTAATACCAATTAACCTGAGCTTTGGCTAAAGAATAAATAGGCCTGTTGTGTTCAACAACTACACACTGCCTAATACAAAGCATATTTGCATACTAACAGCCTGTGTTATCCTAAACTCAAGTTACCTCGATACAATTAACATATTTGCACTTCGGTTACAGCTATATAGGCTCAATTAAACAAAATAATACCAATTATCTTAATTTAAGTGATCTATTTTGAAGCGAGAAAATCTTGTCGATAACTCCGCTACCGCGTCCTGCTATCGCTAAGGTACCTACCTCTATATAGATAAGGCAAAAATTTTGCTATTTATTTGTTCTAAATAAGAAATTTTTAACGTTGTTAAGTGTCAGATTTACTCCTTCAAATTGAGCAAGTATTAAGTCTAATTGGTATAAAGATGGGGCTCAAGCACCCCGCATCTCAGGTACTTAAAGGCAAAACACCTTGTCGATAACATCGCTCTCATCCCTTGTTACAGCTAAGGCACCTACATCAAGGTGAACAAATGCTACTCTTGAAATGACTTATACTTCAAGCAATCCCATTTTTGACGTTACGCCTGCTTTTTCACAATTTACATCAGTTATAACGCCTAGCACTCTTTTCGAAGATTTATCGAAGATAAAGCATGGATGCTCGTTCTTCTCTAACCGTAAGCTAATGGTTATACTCAAACTTTTAGGTAACGCCTGAGCTATTGCATCCTTTGAGGCCTCAGTAAAGAGCACATTTTCCGACGTAAATTGATAAAACTGTAGAAATGACAATGCACAGTGCTCACCTTGCTTGAGATCTTGCCGGTATTCGTATTGATAAAGCTTACTGCCGCAACCTGGACCAAAATAGTTGGTCGTCAACGCAGAAAAGTTGTAATCCCTCAGTGGTGGGTTAAAACCTCGTGCTTTCCCTCGCTTGAGGGTCGGGTGCCAGATCTGAGCATAGACACCAAAAAATGGCTGCTGCTGTTCATAAAGTACATATAAATCATCGTTATCTAACAGCCCTCTTGGGTGGTGCGTGTACTTATTACCACCTGCAACTTGCGCCGCTAAAAACTGTTTATTTTGTGAGAGCCTGTAAAGCATTTCTGCCAGCAACCTTAGCGTGCCTTCATCTATACAATCAGGCCCCGTATACAAACTAGAGACACAATTAATAAAATCAGCAAAGCTAATTGCCCCATGACTATAAAAGTTATCAAATTGGCGTGCCATATATCTTCCTTGTTATTGCTGTTTTAGTCAGACAAGCACAAAGCAAGTCAGCTAAAATTCGTGTTTTTAGAGCAGCAACCTGCAAGTATCCAATCGCAAGCTGCGCCGTTTCCTTATACCAATTTGCTAAATTAACCTGAGCTGCGGATAATTAAACAGCCTATTTTGAGGCAAGCACATCTTATCGATCACTCTGCCTCCTGCTATTCCCACGGTACCTTTACCCATAAAGGTAAGATGGAAGCTTTTAATATCATTAGCGTCATATTTGCCACTTCAGATTAAGCCAATATTTAAACAAATTGATATGAGTCCTCAATTAAAGCTAATGCAGACTGAGTATAACGCAATAAATTAATTACAATTTTGACCGCAGGCGAATAAAGGCTATTAATGAGATGAATAAAACGGGGAGATTTAGAGTATACACGTTATACACAACGCAAGCCGGTCATGAGTATATGTCATAAATACGTTAGATAAATTTATGCCTTCATAACAACCCAGAAAAGGAACTAGTCCATTACTATACTAACTCTACCTTTTTCATTGTTTTAAGTTTTACTAATCAATAAAACAAAATAAATCAAGGCGCAAGTTTATTGAGATTTAGATTCTGAAATAACCTTATCTTGCGCAAAGATCTCAACCTCAGTTTCGTGGGAAGAGATACTATGCGCATCCGTTGTTAACGTCAGAATAATAAATAGCACGGTCATCACAGCAAACGCAGTATTGACTGTTTTACCAAAAAAGCGTGTTTTGAGCATCACGATTTCTCCTAAAATTATCGTTATTAAGCTTAGTCGAAATCGTGAGTAAAAAGGTTTAATTCAAACAAAAATAATGTACGAAAGAATTATCAAGGTGTATGAGTTTACCCTGAGCAAACGTGAGTTAATCGGCTTTGGCATTTCGATAAGCCTGCGTACCCCATAATGGCACTGTCGACAGGCTGTGCTTAAAGCTGCCTGAGGTTTCCTTTGTGGTGTAAGCCAAATACATCAAGGTTTGATTTTTCGCGTCAAAAATTCTTCTCACTTTCATGGATTTAAAAAACACACTTTTTGACTTTTTAAATACCACTTCGCCAGAGTCACTCTTGTCTATATTCGCCAGCATTGCAGGTGTTATTTCGCTCGTTTGACGACAAGAGATAGAACTATCGCTTGGGTCCGAAAAACTCAAGTCGTCTTCAACACTCGCTACATGACAAGTCACGCCTGTAACAACAGGGTCAACCATAGAGTCCAGCTTTATATCTTTAAGCGTAAACAGACCGAGTGATACATCTCCAACTTCACTGTCAGAGCAACCAAGTAATGTACAAGATGCCAACAATGCAAACATCAGCTTTTTCATTATTTTTCCTTAGGGTATTTGACGTACAAAAGAAGCATACGGAGTTAATACTCTAAGCTATTTGAAAATTTTCGCAAATCGATACAACCAAAAAAGAAATAACCATTCAAAAAATCAAAATAATTATTCACAACAAACGAATAAGCATGTTAGCATGCGATTCAGTTTCAGGGTGGGTAAATTACCTAAAACATACACAAAGTATGATTTGCTAACTTGCCACCAGTTGTATGAAATTCTCTCTAAGCTCGGGAAAAAAATGCACTATTTGCATAGTTACCCATCTCTAAAGATTGAAATTTCGTCACGTTTAATTCTTAATTTGAGGTTTCACCATTCATGAGTAAGCTCCATCCAAGCTTAGTCGCACTAGCTGTTAGTTCGAGTTTTTTTGTTGTTAATCAATCACACGCTGAAGAACGCAAGATTCAAGAAAAGTCAATTGAACGAATTCAAGTGACTGCCACTCGACGTGCTGGCACAGTTCAAGAAGCACCATTAAATATTACTGCTGTAGACAGCGATGTGATGAGCGACCAAAATATTGGTGACCTTGAAGATGTAGCAAGGTGGGTTCCTGGTCTTACAATGACAGAACAAGGAGGCCGAGAGGGTTCACCTATTATTGTCCGAGGTTTGAATACTAATTCATCAGAGCGAGCCTCTGACTCGGGTACCGTAGCGACTTACCTTGGCGAAATCCCGATTAGTGTTGATTTGCGACTCACTGACATTGAGCGTGTTGAAGTTTTGATTGGTCCGCAAGGTACACTATACGGTGCAGGTACGCTTGGTGGTGCGATTAGAACCATGCTAAAAGCACCTGTGCTTGATGTCATTGAGGGCAAACTCAGTGGCGACGTATTCAATATCAATGAAAGTGACAGTAACGGTCATGAAATCGGTGCTGTGTTCAATATGCCTATAGTGATGGATGAGTTGGCCGTTCGCGCTAGCATTAACCGCTATCATAACCCCGGCTTTATGGATTATAGCTATGTGGTTAAACAACCTGGCGTTTCAAACCCAGACCCCGACTGGTCCAATGCTGAGGATGTTAAAGCGAACATCAACGCAGTGGCAGATGCAAATGACGAAACCATCACCACTACGCGTGTTTCTCTACGTTGGTTGGTGAGTGAGAATATCGATACCACACTGAACTATTTCCATCAAAAACAAGAAAATGGTGCTAACTCGATTTCACAGTATCAAAGCCTTGGCGCACAACACCCGCTTGCCGACTCTATCAAACCATACGAGTCAGCCTATCGTGTGCTTGAACCTAACGAACAAGAAGATGACCTACTTAGCCTTGAAATCAACGCCGATTTGGAGTTTGCAGATTTAGTTTCGGCATCCGGTTGGTCAAGCAAAGAACAGCAAGGCCAACGAGATCAAACCGATCTCCTTTATGATATTTGGCCAGGCTACGCGGACTTTCCTAGTTTTACCGCTTTGACTAAAGACACTACAGATCAAGACACGTTTACCCAAGAGATCCGCTTAGTCTCAAAAGGGGATGACGCCCTAAATTGGATTGCAGGGGTATATTACAGCAAACAGGAAATTAGCTCAGATGATAGAGAGTACACGCCAGGGCTCACGGAGTTTTGGGGCGACGAAATCAACAATATTGAGCAAGATCTTGAGTATATCGCTCTGACTAATGCCACCAGCAAAGAGTCAGCATTGTTTGGCGAAGTTGGCTACGCATTTTCAGAGGATTTTAATATCACTGTAGGCGCGCGTTTCTATCGCTATGACGTTAACACTAAATCAGCGGCTGAAACCCCGCTCTATTCTGGTGGTCTGTCAAGTCTTGAGCAAATTTCGTTTGAACAAGTCAGTGCCAAAGACAATGGTAGCTTGTTTAAGTTTAATGCCAATTACACTTGGCAAGACGGACTACTGACGTACTTTACTGTCAGTGAAGGGTTTAGGTTAGGCGGTGGTAACGGTTTGGAGTCGTGCCCAGAAACATTGCCTGAGCAACAGATCATCTGTGCACTGCCGCATGAACTTAGCTATAGACCAGACACCACTACTAACTATGAGCTGGGGTTAAAGTCTACATGGCTGAATAATAAGCTGCATTTTAATGCCGCATTATTCAGTGTTGATTGGGAAGATGCACAGATCTCATCTGTGACGGTAAACGGCCAAGAAATCATAACCTCCAATGCAGGCTCTGCGAACTCGACTGGTATCGAGTTATCAACCCGCGCTATATTGAGCGACCATTGGACAGTTTACGCAACCTATTCTTATGCAAAAGCGCAGCTGACTGATGATGCACCAGCCCTGTTTGCGGTATTCAAAGAAGGTGACTACAGCGCTGAAGAAATCGCGCTTTACCAGCCATACTATGACGGTACAGATGGCGACCGCTTACCTGGCGCCCCAAAACAGCAGTTTTCATTCGGTTTAAGCTACGAGCAGGAAGTGTTCGACGACAAAATGCTTAACGTGAATTATGGAGTAACCGCACAGAGTGACGTATACACTAAAGTCGGGTTAAAGGCTGACGGAGAGGTACTGCCAGGATTTGCCTTATCTAACCTCAGCGCCAAACTGTCAAGCGAGCAATGGGCCGTCACTTTGTATGTTGACAACTTGTTTGACAAATTTGCTTTCACCTCGGTAAGACGAGACAAATCTTGGGCTGGTGAAGCTAAATTTGCGGCATTAAACAAAGCTTTGCCTGAGCAACAGCGAGTGTACGGGCACTATGTCACAGCACCTCGTACTGTAGGCCTCAAGCTAGACTATCAGTTTGAGTTATAATCAGTAAAAATCAAGATAGAGAGTGAGGCCGCCTTCACTCTCTTGTATATTGCGATGACACCATACAATCAGATCCAAAGCTACATTCAACAGCGCCAATTTCAAGCAGCGCATCACGCATTAGTCGCTCGCATCAATACCAATGCCAATGACCACCAAGCGTACGCATTATTAGCTGAGTTGAATATGACTCTTGGCAACCTCAATAAAGCGCAAAAAATTTACGATAAGTGCTTAAGTTTATTTCCCTGTGCCCTTTATTCTCTGAGCGCTGCCAAACTTGCGCTGTTTACACAATCACCATTAGCTGCAAAGCGCTATATACAGCATTTGCTAGGCTGCACTCAATTATCGGGGTCAGAGCACGATACGCTTGCAAATATCTTACTGAGATTAAATCAATATACTGACGCTGGTTGGCATTTTAACCGTGCCTACACGCACGCACCGCACTGCCCTGAAATCGCGATAAACTATGCAATACACTTGAAAATGTCTGGTGAATTAGCTCAAGCGCGGACACTGCTTGCCTCTTTAGTGCAAGCAAACTCAAGTAATGCAAAGTGCCAGTTAGCCTACTCAGAGCTTGCTCCTGTGGAATTAGCACCGACTCGCATCACTCAATTAGCTACTGAGATAACAGCGCAAACTACACCACTTACATTACAGCGGCTTCACCATGCACTGGCACTCGAATACGAAAAGCAAGAAAATTATCCCAAGGCATGGCAAAGCTTTATTGCCAGTAAGCAAGCGATCAGTGCTGAGATCTCCTATTCACCTAAACAGATGACAGATTACTTTCAAGCACTTAGTAAACTTCTCGACAAACCTATTGAATTTGCACCAGAGCGGTCACTTGCACCAATATTTGTCGTTGGGCTGCCGCGCTCAGGCACCAGTCTGATGGAGCAAATTTTAGCGCAACTGCTGTTACAGCCACTGGGAGAGACCAGTATATTGCCTCAAGCACTTAGATTTTGTCATGATTATAACAGCAATATTCAACACCTCAGCCGCGCCTATGAAGAGGCTTACGCCATTGAGCAATATCGTCTCTTTAGCGCGCAATCCGTTGATGGTGACAAACGTTTTATAGACAAACAGCCATTTCATTTTTTCTTTATCGATTTGCTTGCTAAGGCGTTTCCACGCGCAAAGTTTGTCGTGATGAAGCGAGACAGAACAGATACTTGTATCGCAAACTTCCGTCAACTCTATCAAACGAGCAGCCCCTTTCATGGCTACTCATACCGGATACAAGATATTCAAACTATGTATGATGATACTTATGCGTTTTTACAAAAAGCCACACAAAAGCATCCGACTCAAATTAAATTGGTGAATTATGAATCGCTAGTAGAAGCGCCCCGATTGACTATGCAATCGCTTTGTCACTTTCTCGAATTGGATTGGCAAGACAATGCACTTCACTTTTATAAGCAGGGTTATTACTCAGCAACAGCCAGCAAAATGCAGATCAGACAGCCATTAAATAACTCCAGTGTAGGCAAATATCGAAATACATACCCAATTTAGGAATATTGCTCCGTTACGGTGATGATGCTAACGTTAGGAAAAAGGAATACAAAACAATAATGACATGAAGCAACTACTCCCTACCCTGTGTTTCGCAGCGCTCGTGGCTTGTACACCGGCTGAAATAACAAAAACCGAACACGCGCTTAACCATGCCCAACAACAAAGAGACATAGAAGCACAGGCAAATGCACTTAAAACGCTCAGTGGGTACGATAGCGCCACATGGCAAGCGGTATACGAAGAAACACAACAGGCTTTTGCTTTGCTATTAGATGCAAAAACAGCTTATGAAAGCGCAGATATCGTTACGGCTCAAATAAAAGCGGCACAATCAAAAAGTATTAATAACTCACTACAAGCGGATAATTTACTGCGCGCATTATCTACAGATTACCCACTGACTGAATTGATCGATGTATTGGTGAAACTACACACACAAGCTAGCCAAGAAAAAATGACACTTCATGGTTTTTTTAACCAACCACCCAGTAAGTGGAACATTATTGAAGTTAATGAAAAACTCTCGCTGATCAACACGCATATTCAAGCAATCAAAAAGCAGATTGAGGCGATCCCAGAAGACAACAGGGACAAATTAGCTTACCAAACGGTGCTGGCAGAAGCGAGAGCTCAGATTAATCTGTTGGGCAAACAGGAAAGTGTGCTGTTGCGCAACCTCCAACAACAATTGAGTAAGCGACATGCAGAGCAATTTGTACGGCTCCACCACACAGTGACAGAGCAGCTTAATAACTTTGAAGAACGAGTGGTAGCCTCGATGATCCGCCAAGATCAAAATAAGTTAATTGAGACAATGCAGCACCAAAGCGAGCTGCTATACAACATTGATCTCATGTTAAAGCAGACAGGCTCTGCAAGACATGCTGAGTTTGAACCTTTTTACCTTGCTTATATTCAACTGCTAAATAAGTCCAAAGATTACAGAGAGTATGCACAAAAGGGAAAAGCCGCGCTCACATTATTGAAACGCGCCGACGTTCCAAATAATTTGTATCAGCAGTATAAAACGCTCGCATCAACCCCATTGACATTAAGCAATGATTTTTTGATGTTTGCGCGCTCACAACATGAGTCTAAATTTTTATATCGAAAGCATTAATGATTAACGACTGGCTATCCACCAAGCCAACAGCACCATAGCCGTTGTAAAAATAACGGCTTTTATTTTATGCTTTTTAATTAGCTTTTCTGCCTGATCACCTGCAAAGTAAACGACCGCCGCCAAACCAAAATAGCGCAGTGAACGGGCAATACAAGTTGCAATTAGAAATTGTAAGAGTGAAAATTTAGTAGCACCTGCTGCTAACATGGCAATCTGAAACGGTATTGGTGCTATGCCTAAGGTCAGCACAAACCAAAATCCCTGACTTTGCATCTGCGCTTTCACTTGCTCAAATTGAGACTGACTCGACAGCAGCTCAATAACAGAATCCCCCACTACATCAAATAAATAATAACCCAACGCATAACCAAATAGGGCACCAATCACACATCCAACTGTCGCCATTAGCGCAATTAGCCACAGCTTTTCTCGCCTTGCTTGCATCAGCGGCACCATCACTGCCTCGAGGGGAATGGGCACGATAGTTGACTCTAAAAAGGATGCAACGGTGATCCCGTGAAGCATATTTTTTGATTCGACCAGTCGCTTAGTCTTTTGCTTCAATTTAGCCTTAACTGCCATTATGCGCTCCCTGTTTACGGTGGAACCTGAAACTCAGATTATGTTATGACTCCAGCTTAATCTAACGTAGATTGCCCCTGACTGAATTAACCCCCTCTTATCTTCTTAAATCCGGCTCAATGAGGTACCCTGTTCACAGCAACATAACTGAGAAGGCTTCCATGAACTATTTGGCGCACTTGTACTTTGCTAAACCCACAGGCGCATCATGCTTTGGTAATCTACTTGGCGACTTTCAAAAAGGTGTTGATGTAAAGATGCTGCCAAACGCAGTGCAGCAAGGTCTGAAAACCCACATTCAAGTCGATAAGTTCACTGATAGTCATGCAATAACCAGAGCTGCGAAACAACTTTTTTCGCCATCACGCCGTCGCTTTGCAGGGATAGCCATAGACGTATTGTATGACCATTTTTTAATTAAGTATTGGGACAGCTTTCATACAACGCCTCTACATCAATTCAAACGTAGCCGGTTCGCCTTACTCCAAGACAGTTTAGGTGCTATGCCAACCAACATGCAGCGCGTTGTAACGGCAATGACAACACATGACTGGTTTGCAACTTATGAGTCTGTTTCAGGTGTTGGTCTGGCGCTGGATGACATTGCAAGGCGCATTCGTTTTGCTAACCAATTTACAGGCAGCGAAGCTGACATAAACAAGCATTATCAAGAACTTGAAAGCGGGTTCAACACCTTCTTTCCACAGCTCATTGCACATATCAGTGATGTTCAGGGTGAACTGCACTGATAGCTAGCTATGTTCAATCCCATATATCTTTTTGCTGTTTTTTAGGCATTTTTTCGACCACAAGGCGAAATGAGTTATCCATCATCCGCTCAAGTTCTCCAGTTGGAATGGATCCATCAAGCACCACCGTGTTCCAAAGTTTTTTATTCATGTGGTAACCCGGTAACACCGCACTAAAAATATCTCGCAGCGCTTGTGCTTCATCAGGATCGCATTTGAGATTTACGCGCCAATGGCGATGCTCGTCATCTTCTTTACCCATTTTACCAAGCGCCAACGTCGCAAACATTCTGTCCTTTACTTTATACACATCAACACCTTCACCAAAAGGCTGACTTACACTGGTATAAGGCTTGGCTAGTAAGTAATCATGTACTTGTTGATGATCCATTGTGCAACTCCTGTTTAATAGAACTTGACGACTCGATATAGTTTGAACCTAATCACTCATAGTGTATATCAGTCCATGTTTGGTATCTTATCTATAATACTGTATATTTGAACACTACTGACACTCCCTGACACAGCCCCATGATTTACTGCTCTACGAACTTAATAGGAGACGTACTATGCAACAACATATCGTAGAGATCGTAAAATTTAAATTAGCTATTAGCGCAACAGAGCAGGATTTAATGCGTGTTAACACTGACTTTGCTCCATGGATTGAGCAACAGCCTGGACTGCTATATCGGTCACTCAGTAAAGATGACCAAACCGATGAATATATCGATGTATTCTATTGGCAATCATTAGCACATGCGCAAGCAGTATCTGAACAATTCCCAACCACTGAAGTATGTAAGCGACTAATGCAGTATACAAACAGTGAAAGTGTCTCCATTAGTCGAAGCCATATCGTCACTCAAACTCAATGTAGTGGATAAGCACTACATCTTTTAAAAAGGAAAATTCGTGCATAAATCCGAACGCCTCTTCCAGCTAGTGAATTTGCTCAAGGGTCGGCGATTAGCTGTAACAGCCAGATCGTTAGCCGCTCACTTTAGCGTATCGGAGCGTACGATTTATCGCGATATTCAGGACTTACAAAGTTCTGGCGTGCCAATTGAAGGGGAAGCTGGTATCGGCTATGTCATTGCCGATTACCCGCTTCCTCCTATGATGTTTAGTTATGACGAATTAACAGCACTCTTGCTTGGCAGTAAAATGGTCAGTGCTTGGACGGATCCCGAACTAAGCGCCCATGCAAAATCAGCCATTGCCAAGATAGAAGCTGTACTACCTGCGCATCTTAAGCAACAACACGAACACTCTCCCTATTTGGTATCTAGCTTTAAACATGGGCCACAACAGCAATCGTTTAGTGCCAAGCTCAGGGCGGCCATCGAAACTCAGCGATGTGTAACCCTTGACTATAAAGATGCCTTACAGCAACACTCTCAGCGCGTTATCGAGCCACTTGGGTTAGTCTATTGGGGTGGTAAGTGGACACTCATCGCATTTTGTCAATTACGCAGCGACTACCGCGAGTTTCGTTTGGATCGTATCACTGCGATAAATAAAAATGAGCTGACCTATGCTGTTAGCCCTGATAAAAACCTCAACCATTATGTTGAACTAGTTAAAGCCAAATACGCCGAAGAAATTGCACAGCACCAAGGCCAAGCACCCGATAAGAGTGGTCAATAACCCTAAGCTCACTGCCCGATTCATATTTTGTTACTAATACTTGCACATCTAAAATCAACCTTTTCAAACTGTACCACGACTAATTCTGTACATCAGACTTTTCCCTTTGAGGTGCTTATGAAAACCACAAAATCAATACTCATTATTTCGGTAACATTGGCGTTGAGTGCCTGCGTTGGCTACTCCAAAGCAAATCCAACTGAGGTGCAAACACAAGGCAGCTATCAGCTTATCGCTTACCAAGACTGTATCCCAATAATCAAACACACCATGGACTCCGAGCAGGTTGGTGCATATAAAGCACTTAAAGCGGCAGAGCGTGATATGTCAGCTAAAGAGTTACCAATAAGAGATATTGAGGACAAGCTTGCACTGCTGAGCAAAGAAATAGAGGCCATTAGTATAGAAGCGATACGAGAAGACGACAGTCAACTTGTGATCAATAAAGCGTTATTGGCTAAACAAGAAGAAAAGGCCAAGCAGATTGAAGCAATAATTGAAAATCATAGCGACAGTTTTGATGCTATTGGTGACTATGCCGAAAAAATCGAAGCCGCAGCAAATCGTTTTGATAAGGCGCTAAAACCTATAATAGGCGACTTAACAGAGGTCAATATTAATATCATCGAACCTGGTGAAACCCCCAGTGCCCGTTGCCTCGTTTCAAGCTAAGTGAGCTGAACTAGCTGAATGGAGGAAACTATTCCTCCAACTGTATTTGCATTGAAGTTAGCGGCAGATGTCCGGTTGACATTAGCTGATTTAATTTCTTTATGGACTTGCAATTTAACTTCTATGTTCTTTTGCAGTAAGTCTACACCTGCTGGACTCTTCGTTTTAAGTCGTAATCGCCATTGGAAAACAAAAACACCTTAATCATAATTTTGGTGCATATTTTGCTCTATATATTTGCTTGTAACGTGGAAGGAATCTCAATACCTCACGCAAGCAATCCTAATTGTGGTAGAGAACTACCCATTCATTTTTTACTAAGGAGTAGAGCAAAATGAAAAAACAGTTAACCACCAGCGCTTTTATTATCACCAGCGCGCTTAGCGGTTTTGCACACGCCAACGACATCAACCCGCAACTACAAGCAAAGCTAGATGAGGCTAATTACTTATATGAGTCTGGCCGCTATCGAGAAGCGTTAGATATTGTTCATTGGCTTGATGAGAAAGGAGTAGCAATTGACCATGATTTTTATCCGGTACGTTTAGGCACACTTTTGCCGCTCTGGAAAAGATTATCCTCATCATATAACCCTGCCCGAACTAGTTACAATTCAAAGTTAAAAGTCACCATTTTTGATACGATCAATAACCCTCAAAATTGCACGAGTTATGACGACACACAAGTAATGCTCGACATCAATGGCAGCTATGATGAGTTTATTACTTTATTAGAAAACAAAGAAGTTGATTACCCGAGAGTGTGGCAGCGTTGTTGGGATCAAGCTAGTACGTTAGCAGCAGTGGAACATGCTTCGAAACCGCTAATCGAGTCATACTTAGTTGACTTATCTGATCACTTTGACTCTTATTTTGTGCCGTTAATTGATGGCTTATACTTACAATGCTCAGATTATGATGGTGATGAAGAAACAGAGTGTCAAGACGGTGTCAAAGACTATCTCTTGGGTATATCATTATCATACCAGAACGCAGCTATGATCCATTATGGGCTATCAGAAGCAGGGAGTATAGGTGGGTCGACCTTAAAGCTACTTTTAAAATGGCAAAACGTAGAACTTTAACTTCATAAACTAACGTGATGGCGCGGGAGACACCCTGCGCCGCAAGCTTCACACTCCAAGCCTTCAATATAGGCTACAGCGCTCTATGTTTGATGTGTGTTAATTCAGATGTAAAGTATGTTATGTTCGCCCAGACTAGCCCCAACAGCTCAGTTATTTCACAAATTAATTATGACTCTGCTTTGTATTAAGCTAACCCACAAAGAAGAGAAGGCGAGCATGGTGTGGGAGTCATTGAATCTATATATTTTGGAAGGTCAGCAGTGAATGATATTGAAAAGAATAAGTTAATTAAAACAAGCTGGGATTTGCATAGTTTGGTAGAAAATAGCTACCTTGACAACCCCGCTGCCAAAGGCGATGAAGAATGGCTAGAAAAACAGCGTATTCTGTTAGCAGACATGGCCATTCATTTATTACAAACAGCTATTAAACCAGGTAATCTAGAGCTTGATAAGTTACAAAATAATCTCCACTCAATACTAACAATCACAGATCAATTTTTACCCCACTCAGGACTTAAAGAAGCAACAGAGAAACTTTACAAGTAATACCCGTTATCTTAATTAAGTGGTCTATTTTGAGGTGAGAAAATCTTGTCAATAACACGGCTCTGCGCCCTGCTATCGCTAGGATACCTACGTTCAGTAGGTAAGAAAAACTTTGACACGGTTAGGGTCAAATTTACTTCGTCAAATTGAACAAGTATTAAGGCCAATTAGCGTAAACATTTAATACACGTCCAAACTAGTATTACCCTAGTTTGGTTTTCTGTAGTAATCGTGCTTTACACTTGATTATGGCGATAGCAGCTTATTTTATTGATTGCACTACTAATACGGGACAATTTTGGCTTGTGCTTAGTGGCTTGTTTGTCACTACAAGATATTGGTTCAGCTACGAGCATGTACTAGTTGACGATGAGTTTGCTGCCCTGCGTCTATTTGACGACACACAACCTGTAGAAGCAAAAGCATAACAGCGGTAACAACTATACTATTCAACATCCTATCGTTTAGTTATGGGAGACAAAAGGTGGCAATTTGAGGTAGTGCCGGGCGGTATATGCCCAACCCCCAATATCAACAATTTAATCACACATGACATACAAATGTATCGGCAAAAAACCTTATCTTAAAGCTCAGGCTGCCTTAAGGTAAGGCTCTTGGCCTTTGTGTTTTGCGCTGCGTTGATAGCTGCCTTTTCCCTTTTTGCTCTTCTCGGTTTTTGCTCTGAACAAGGGGCTGGTTACCAACGCTTTTAGTGCATTATCTTTAATTTCACCACGCTGATGAGCATGTTGAATCTTACTTTTTTTAGTCATTATCCACTCCGAATAAATGTATAAATAGAAACGAAATTAATAAGCCTACTGTGGTCTAAATAAGCACGGTAGACACTGCACGGATAATAACCTAACGCAGTTAAAGCGCAATGCTTTGACAACAAATATTTTTAGCTGCTGATAGAAAAGTATAGCAACTAGGTTAAGTAAAAATGGTATAACCGCAGTTGTCATGCCTATACTTAACTTTAGTGCAAAAGGCCACCCAATCTATTTGTGATAATGACCAATATTAAGATAGCAACCGGGGTTGAATTACATTACCAAGACGAAGGAGAGCGATGCGCACCTGTCATCATTCTTATCATGGGTCTTGGTGCACAAATGACAGTATGGCCAGATGAGTTGTACTTTGGACTTGTGAACAAAGGGTTTCGCGTGATCCGATTTGATAACAGAGACTGCGGTTTATCAAGCCATTTAGATAGCCTAGGCTCACCTAACGTGATCAGAACAATACTCAGTAAAAAACTTCCAATCCACGCTCATATTCCCTACACCTTAGACGATATGGCGTCAGATGTAATAGGACTCATGAAAAGTTTAAAGATAAAGCGCGCACATCTAGTTGGTGCGTCCATGGGGGGAATGATTGCGCAAATAGTTGCGGCCAAACACAGAAAAAAGGTAGTGAGCTTAACGTCTATTATGTCAACTTCGGCGTATCCTCGGTTTACTTTTTCTAACCTCAAAGTGATGTTACAGCTCGCCAAAGCAAGGCCTAAACCAAACTGCCGACAATCAGCTGTACAGTATAATATCAAGCTCAACAAACTGATTGGAAGCCCCGCCTACCCACAAGATGAAATGACACTTCACCAACTCGCAAAGCAAAATATTGAGCGCGCCCATAGCCCTGAAGGGTTTAAACGCCAGCTCGCAGCAGTAATAGCAGGCCGTTGTCGCCAACATGCTTTATCACAAATCAAAGCGCCAACACTTGTCATCCACGGTACGGATGATCCCATTTTCCCCATCACTGCAGGGTTACAAACTGCAACGCGTATCCGAAAATCAAAACTCAAATTAGTCAATGGCATGGGGCATGATTTTCCACCAGTTTTAATGCAGAAAATAGCAAAATGGATAGCAAAGCACGCTTTCAAGGCGGAACAAAAACGGTATAAAAAGAGTTTACATAAAGTGATCTAAGGTCTCGTATGGGTATATCAAATTATTACGACTTTTCATGAGACATACTTTTTAGCTTAATTGCGAGTCCACATGCAAAATATACTTTCACCACACCGACTACCATTAAATGAAAATTCGCACGGGACAAGAGGTCAAAATTATAAATACTAGCTATGGTTAACTTGGAGTCAGTGGCCAATTCAACACACCAGTGATAAAGGGCAAGCCCCTCTTTTATTATGCCAAACACAATCAAACCAACACCGGTTAAAAATAGCAATCGACAATACCACACTGCAGTTTCTAAACCCGGACATTGTAAGTTTCGAAATGGAATAAACTTCATACTCTTTCAGCTTCCGCATATTTTGGATCAAAAATACGTGGCAATTAAATCATTGCCACGTTAATGGTTGGAGAAGCTAAAATTATCCAACTAGTGCAAGCAAAATACCAGCAGCGACCGCACTGCCTAATACACCAGCAACATTTGGCCCCATCGCGTGCATCAATAAAAAGTTATGTGGATTACTCTCAAGACCGACCTTGTTAACCACTCGCGCTGCCATCGGCACTGCGGATACCCCTGCCGCACCTACCAGAGGGTTAATCGGAGTATTGCTAAAGCGATTCATGGTTTTTGCCATTAATACCCCGGTTCCTGTGCCAATACCAAAGGCAACAGCCCCTAACGCCAGAATTCCCAAAGTTTCTATTGTTAAAAACTGATCTGCTGCTAATTTTGAGCCAACAGCCAGACCGAGGAAAATGGTTGTAATATTAATAAGCTCGTTTTGTGCCGTTTTACTAAGGCGGTCTACCACACCACACTCTTTCATCAAGTTACCTAAGCAAAACATACCGACTAGTGGTGTTGCGGCAGGTAAAAACAATATCGTCAAGCCAAGTACAGCGAGTGGAAATAATATCTTTTCTGTTTTCGATACGTGACGTAATTGCGGCATTGCTATCTGACGCTCTTCTTTTGTGGTGAGCGCTTTCATGATCGGTGGCTGAATAATCGGCACCAACGCCATATACGAATATGCAGCAACGGCTATCGCGCCCAATAGTTCAGGGGCTAATTTTGATGCCAGAAATATCGCAGTTGGGCCGTCAGCACCACCGATAATCGCGATTGCAGAGGCATCTTGTAGAGTAAATTCAAACCCTGGGATAAAATTAAGTAAAATAGCGCCGAATAAGGTTGCGAAGATCCCAAACTGAGCCGCTGCTCCTAATAACAGCATTTTTGGGTTTGCAATCAATGCACTAAAGTCTGTCATCGCGCCAACCCCCATAAAGATTAATAAAGGGAATACACCGCTATCTATGCCAATGTAATAGACGTAATGTAACAAGCCGCCGGGATCTCCAAGCCCTGCAACGGGAATGTTGGTCAAAATAGCCCCAAAACCGATTGGCACCAAAAGCAGAGGCTCAAAGCCTTTTGCAATTGCTAGGTACAATAGCCCACAACCCACGGCCATCATACACAATGCAGGCCAGGTAAAATTCGCAAGCCCTGTTGCTTGCCACAAATTAATCAACCCTTCCATTTTTGCATCCTTACGCTAAAGACATCATAGCGTCGCCAGCACTGACTGAGTCACCTTCGGACACCAATAACTCTGCGACTCGGCCGCTGTGGGTAGCACGAACCTCTGTTTCCATTTTCATCGCCTCCATCACAAGTACAACATCGCCCTCTTGTACTTCATCTCCGGCGCGTACCATTAACTTAAAAATGTTACCAGCAAGTGGCGCATTAAGAGTTTCACTTGAACTTACTGAAGTTGACTGTGGGATGAGTTCACTGTCTTTTACTTGTACCTCTTGCAACTCGCCACCAGGTGCCACAACAACGTCATACACTTTGCCATCAACTTTTACGCTATAACGCTCTGGAGTTGATGCTTTACCTGTTGCAGGGGTTGCTGTTGTTTTTTGCTCTTTGCTCTCAAGTTGCGTGGGCTTTGGTTCAAAAGCATCAGGGTTGTTGCGGTTTTTTAAGAATTTAAGGCCAATTTGAGGAAATAAAGCGTAAGTAAGTACATCATCAATAACGTCTTCGGCCAACGTAACCTGTTCGCTTTTCGCTGTCGCTATCAATTCATTTTGTAGGCTATCAAGTTCTGGCTCAATTAAATCAGCTGGGCGGCACGTGATAGGCTCCTTACCTTCCAGTACACGCTGCTGTAAGGCGTGGTCAACATCAGCGGGAGTCGCACCATACTCACCTTTTAGTACACCTGCGGTCTCTTTGGTTATCGACTTGTACCGCTCACCTGTAAGTACATTCAATACCGCTTGTGTCCCTACAATCTGCGAAGTTGGTGTAACTAACGGCAAGTAGCCAAGTTCTTTTCTTACACTTGGGATCTCTTTTAAAACAGCATCAAGCTTATCTCCAGCTCCTTGCTCTTTCAACTGGTTTTCCAYATTGGTAAGCATACCACCCGGTACTTGAGCCGAGAGAATACGACCATCCACACCTTTTAAACTGCCCTCAAATGCTGCGTATTTTTTTCTTACTTCACGAAAATAAGCCGCTATTTCTTCTAATGCGAGTAAATCCAAACCGGTATCACGTTCAGTACCTTCAACAATTGCAGCAATGGTTTCTGTTGCACTATGACCATAAGTCATACTCATAGACGAAATAGCTGTGTCGAGCATGTCAATGCCTGCATCAATGGCTTTTTGATAGGTAGCAGTACTCAACCCAGTCGTAGCATGACACTGCATTGCAATCGGTATTGATACTGTCTGCTTTAGTCCTGAAATCAGTTTCTCAGCGTCATAAGGCTTTAATAATCCGGCCATATCTTTGATACAGATTGAATGACAGCCAAGGTCTTCAAGTTGCTTAGCTTGAGTTAACCACATCTCCAATGTATGGACTGGACTCACGGTATACGAAATCGTTCCTTGCGCATGCGCTCCCACCTTAATCGCTGCTTTGATAGCAGTTTCTAGGTTACGCACATCATTCATTGCATCAAATATTCTAAAGACATCAACGCCGTTATGGTGAGCACGCTCGACAAACTTTTCGACCACATCATCGGCATAATGCCGGTAGCCTAAAAGGTTTTGACCACGTAACAACATTTGCTGTTTGGTTTTAGGCATCGCAGCTTTCAGTGCACGGATCCGCTCCCAAGGATCTTCTCCCAAATAGCGAATACATGAGTCAAAGGTTGCACCTCCCCAAGATTCAACCGACCAATACCCCATATTGTCAAGCTGTTCAGCAATCGGAAGCATATCTTCTAATCGCATTCTGGTTGCTAATAATGATTGGTGCGCATCGCGCAACACAAGTTCAGTAAGCTTTAACTGTGACATGCAAGACCCCTATTAATTATTTTTTCTGTAGGTTGCAACAGCTGCACTAATCGCTGCAATATGTGCCTGCGGCACCCCTTGTGAAGAAGCTGTTTTGGCTATTTTTTGCCGTGAAGTGCTTGACTCAGCCTCTTTAAGCTGAGCGGCGAAGTTTGCTAAAAGCCGCATCGCAAAAATCAAAATAGACAGAAACAAAAACACACCAACCATACCAGTTAACATTAAGTTTCCTGCTTGCAATAACTGTGCGCCAATATCCATTTTTACCCCTTACTTGCTATCCGGTTTTATTCTTCGCGTTAACGAACTGATACAAACCTTCACTTTTTATCGATATTTATTCACCTTATAACAAAAAATGTTTCGCTGTAAAGCTTGGTGTAAATTGGTAATACCAAAAATATTAAACTTATGCCAATCATATAGTTAGCTATAAAAATCACCTAAAACATTGCTAATATGCACAATAAATATGAAAAATATTCAAAATAGTAGCAGGTAATAGTCAAGATCTAGGTCTCATTTAATGGGACTTTGGTTATCATAATTATATTTGTCAATTGGACTGACCAAAAAGGTAAGTTTACGTAAACGTTAAGCTGTAGCGCTTATTTCTCGGTCTGTGTAATAAATTTGTTTTAATTACTCTAACCTAGCATTACCGCTTTGAACCTGTATAAAGGTATAATTAAGGTAAATTTTCACTAAAGTAATTACGTATGTCATCGCCTAAAGAAAATGAAAATTTATCTTTCCAAAGTCAATTTAAGTTAGATAAGGCCTATTACAAAGAGTGCTTTGAAGAATCTGAAGCAAATGGACTGGCGATAAAACCTAAATATGGTCTATTAATACTGCTTGTCGCGCTCGGCTTTTTCGCTATTTATGGATTACAAGAGCATTACCTTGGCAACTTTCTTATTTTGCTAGCCGTAGTCGAATGCTTAGCTTTTTATTATCGTAAAGCTTGGTGGGTAACTAGGCAGGCACTTTCACGAGCCGCAGGCAATGTGGTTACAGTATCAATTACCGATAACCAGATCACCACTAAAGCCAGTCATGCTGAGTTTTGTTACGCTTTTAATGCTATTGAAAAGTTAATTGAAACAGAGCGAGGTTTTTTGGTCTTTCAAAGTAACAAGCCAAGTTATATTAGTAAGTCAGGGTTAAGTGCAGAAGCCATCGAGTTTTTGTCACAGAAAGTGACAAAGAACATATAGAAATGATAAACCCCACATTTGTGGGGCTTACTTATGCAAGTTATACCGATTTTCTTAATTAAGTGGTCTATTTTGAGGCGAGAAAATCTTGTCGATAATCAGGCAAAAATTTTGCTATTCAGTTGTTCTAAATAAAAAATTTTAACGCTGTTCGCGTCAGATTTACTCCTTCAAATTGAGCAAGTATTAAGACAAACTGGGTATCAAGTCACCTTAACTCGCATACTAATTCAATACCTTGATCACATATTGCCTGGGCTAGATTTCTCAGCCTGAATACGCATATAGATTTCTTCACGGTGTACTGAAACATCTTTAGGCGCGTTTACACCAATACGTACTTGGTTACCTTTAACACCTAGTACTGTTACAGTCACTTCATCACCAATCATCAGGGTTTCACCTACTCGACGAGTTAGTATTAGCATTCTCTTGCTCCTGTTATTCCAAAATTTAAAAGATTCCGCATCAAATCCATTTTAAATAAAACTTCCCAGAAAAGTAAGCAAAAACTTAGTTTACTCAGTACTTTCCAATTCGAACTTGGCATGTAATGCTCTCACTGCCAGTTCGAGATACTTCTCCTCTACAAGTGCTGAGATCTTTATCTCAGAGGTAGATACAAGTAGAGTGTGAATGCTTTCCTCGGCCAATGCCATAAAAAATAGACCGGCGACACCAGAGTGAGATTTCATCCCGATCCCAACCGCCGACACTTTTGCCACGTTAGCATTAACCTCCATTGTTGCACCACCAAAATTTTGTAGATGTGGAAGTAAAACTTCTTGTGCCAACACAGCATCATTAACCTGCACAGTAAAAGCATAGTCTATTTTTTTATCACTGTGGTTCAAATGGTTAATCATGTCAACTTCGATATTATATTCACCTAAAAGCGTGAGAATATTAGCCAAGTTGCTTACTTTTACGTCGATATTTTTAACTAAGATCAATACTTCATCTTTGACACTTGCTATCCCAGACACAATCTTAGTATTTTTCATCTTTGCTTCCTCATAGCTAATTAAAGTGCCATTATCAGGGGAAAATGATGACAGTACTCGCAGCGGTACATTGTATCTACCAGCCGCTTCAACAGAGCGGATCTGCAATACTTTTGCGCCAACGGACGCTAACTCCAGCATTTCAGAAAAAGTGATATGTGATAGCCGCTTTGCATGTGGCTCAATGCGTGGGTCGGTCGTATAAACACCATCAACGTCGGTATAAATCTGACATTCATCAGCCTGCAAAGCACCTGCAATTTCAACTGCTGAGGTGTCTGTACCGCCTCGCCCAAGCGTGGTGATATTACCTTCCTCGTCACGGCCTTGAAATCCAGCAATAATAGCAATCCGATTATGCTCTAGCTCTTGCCTTAAGCGCGTTGTATCTATCTGGGTAATTCGCGCTTTAGAAAACATATTGTCAGTTTTGATACCAACTTGATCCGCCAGTAAGCTAACCGCTGAGTGGCCTCGCTTAATAATAGCCATTGCCAATAGAGAAATTGAGACTTGTTCACCCGTCGTGATCAACACATCTAGTTCACGGGCGCTTGGACGTGCATCGATTTGTTGTGCAAGAGAAATTAGGCGATTTGTTTCACCCGACATTGCAGACAGTACGACCACCACTTGGTGGCCTTGTTGTTGTGTTTTAACCACGAGATCAGCGACTGCCTCGATACGCTCTATAGAACCTACCGAGGTGCCGCCAAACTTTTGTACAATCAGCGCCACTTGCTGATTACTGCGTTACTTCATTTAACCAATCAGAAACACTATTGAGTGCTGTGTCAAGGTTTTCTGGTTGTGAGCCTCCAGCTTGCGCCATATCAGGACGACCGCCTCCTTTACCACCAACCTGAGAAGCCATGTGATTAACCAGTTCGCCAGCTTTAACCTGACCGACAAGATCTTTCGTTACACCTGCAATCAGGCTTACTTTTTCACCGTTCGCAACAGCTAGTGCAATTACACCCGAGCCAATCTTGTTTTTCAGATCATCAACCATACCACGTAAGGCCTTAGACTCAGTGCCTGCAACATTAGCTACCAGTAACTTAATACCATTCACTTGAGTTATCGAGTCTAGTAGTGTTGCACCCGCAGCACTTGCAAGTTTGTCATTCAACTGTGCAACTTGCTTTTCAAGGCCTTTTGACTTTTCAAGCAGTGCCGTTACTTTTTCCAATACCGATGAGGTATCACCTTTAACTAACGCCGCAATTTCTGATAACACTTGCTCTTGTTCATTCACATAAGCAATAGCATCAGCACCAGTTACCGCTTCAATACGACGAACGCCAGCTGCAATACCACCTTCTGAAACTATCTTGAAGAGGCCAATATCACCTGCACGCTTCACGTGTGTACCACCGCAAAGTTCAATTGAGTATTCACCAATTGATACGACGCGAACTTCATCGTCGTACTTTTCACCAAAGAGCGCCATCGCTCCTTTGTCTTTTGCGGCATCAATATCCATCAGCTCCGTTTGCAGAGCAAAGTTACTACGGATCTCAGCATTCACGGCGTCTTCAACTTGTTGCAGCTGTGCTTTTGTCACACCTTCAAAATGCGAAAAGTCAAAGCGCAAACGATCAGGTAGTACCAACGAGCCCTTTTGAGTAACATGGTCGCCTAGTAAGTCGCGTAGTGCTTTATGTACCAAGTGTGTTGCGGTATGGTTTTTCTTCACTCGCTCACGACGCTCAGCGTCAATACGTGCATCCGCCTTGTCGTTGATACCAATACGGCCAACAATATGACCATGATGTGCAAACGCATTACCTAATTTCTGGGTATCTGTTACGACAAATTCACCATTCGCCACTTTAAGTACACCAGTATCACCTACTTGGCCACCCGACTCAGCATAGAAAGGCGTACGATCAAGCACAACAACACCGTGCTCGCCATCTTCTAGCGTATTCGTGTGCTGACCTTCTTTGAAAATTTCAATCACAGTTCCAGTATAGTGCTCAGCATCATAGCCTTTAAAATCAGTGTGTTTTTCTGACTTGAGACGCTCATTGTAGTCAGCGCCAAATTTACCAGCTGCTTGTGCTTTTTTACGCTGCTCTTCCATACATGCTTGGAAACCACGCTCATCGATTGTCATAAAGCGTTCACGTGCCACATCTGCGGTCAAATCTGCGGGAAAGCCGTAGGTGTCATAAAGCTTAAACACCAAGTCACCAGGGATCACATCGCCTTCAATGCCTTCAAGATTTTCTTCTAAAATGGCAAGACCACGATCCAGAGTTTTACCAAACTGATCTTCTTCTATACGCAGTACTTTTTCGATGATAGCTTGTTGTTTAACTAGCTCCGGATAAGCTTCACCCATTTGCTCAGCCAGCGCAGCGACTAATTTGTAGAAGAATGCGCCCTTCGCGCCTAACTTGTTACCATGGCGAACCGCACGACGAATAATACGACGAAGCACATAACCACGGCCTTCGTTAGAGGGCATGACGCCATCTGCAATAAGGAATGCGCAAGAGCGGATATGGTCAGCAACAACTCGTAGTGATTTATCTTCTAAGTCCTGAGCATCCGTAACTTTTGCTGCTGCTTGGATGAGCGCTTGAAATAAATCGATTTCGTAGTTTGAATGTACACCTTGCATGATCGCTGAAATACGCTCTAAACCCATGCCGGTATCAACCGACTGCATTGGCAGCGGCTCCATTGAACCATCGGCATGACGGTTATATTGCATGAATACTAAGTTCCAGATCTCAATAAAGCGGTCACCATCTTCTTCAGGCGAGCCAGGAGGTCCCCCCCAAATGTGCTCACCGTGATCATAGAAAATTTCCGAACATGGGCCACAAGGACCTGTGTCGCCCATTGACCAGAAGTTATCAGATGTCGCTATGCGGATAATACGCTCTTCAGGCACTCCAACTTGCTTTGACCATATGTCAAATGCTTCGTCATCTTCGTGGTAAACCGTTACCAGTAGTTTTTCTTTCGGCAGCTTAATGACGTCCGTCAAAAATCCCCATGCGAACTTAATGGCATCCGTTTTAAAATAGTCACCAAAGCTAAAGTTACCCAGCATTTCGAAGAAAGTATGGTGTCTTGCGGTGTAACCCACGTTTTCAAGGTCATTATGTTTACCACCAGCGCGAACACAACGTTGAGAGCTTGTTGCTCGTGTATATGCTCGTTTTTCAGCACCTAAAAAGGCATCTTTAAACTGCACCATACCGGCGTTAGTGAAAAGTAGTGTGGCATCGTTGCCCGGAATCAACGAGCTTGAAGGCACCACTTGGTGCTGTTGTTTAGCAAAGAAATCTAAGAAGCTTTGCCTAATTTGTGCGGTAGTCATATGCTGCATGTGATCATTCACCCTTTATTGCTTCTTGCTCTGCTGCGTTCATTGCAGCTTCAATTGCAAAATCTATTTCATCAAAACTAAAGCCACGATAGCTCATATACCGTACGCGCTTTGTTTTTTCTTTATATTCTAACGGTTGCTCGCAAACACCATACTTTTTTTGATAGGTTTTTGCAGCTTGCATGTACCAGTCAATTTCGCGTTCAGCGAACAACGCATGCAATGTATCGCGGCTAACTCCTTTTTGCCCGGCATCTAGTAAGATACGCTTTGCTCCAAGTCCTTTGGCTATTTGTCGATTCAAAAAGCTCTCTGCAAAGCGATGGTCATTAACATAGTCTAGTGACACAAGCCACGACACCAGTTGTTGAGCAACTTCTGCCGTCGCCCCTTTTTGCAGCAACTTTTGCGTCAACCCAGTTTGTGAATACTCTTGTCGAGATAACAACCAAACTGCGTAGTTTTTTAGTTTTTTTACTTCTAACTCGTCCATTACGCGTCGAAACGACCCGCATCAGATTGGCCGTTACTTTTATGTGCCTCAAGTTCATTTTTATCAATAATTGTAGGCATAAACATAGCCTGAAATGACACAAAAAAGCCTATCATGGCCACGGGCATAATAATAATCGCTGGGATCATTGAAAGTGGAATAGACGCAACGATTAATGCGGCGATAACCAATCCAAAAACCGTCAACGCCCCCATGTTGTGATAGAAGGCTGCTAATGAGCATTTCATTGCATGGAAAATGCGCTTTTCGCCTTGGAAGAAAACTTGTGGCACAACAAAAGCAAATGCCATCATTACTGTGGACTGTGCGATCACAAATAGAGCCACTTCTAGAAAGTTCATGTTACTCGCTACCAACTGGATCAATTGCTCCGGTGAGGTATTTGGCCCTGCACTTTCTATGGCCGTTGCCACGTCACTAAATAACACGCCAGCAACCATAGTTAGCAGCAGCGCCCCCGCCATCTGGTAAATACCAACACGAAATAAATTCAGACGTCGACCCTTTGCTGCAAATGGGTCAAAAATATCAGCAAGCTTTGCTGCTTTATTCGTTTGTTTGTTGATAACAGCAAGATAAAAGCCTGCGCTTAAAAAAGGCCCGGATAAGGCAGCGATAAGATGAAAAACTGGCGCAAACAGCGGCAATAAGCTGACAACTGCCATGAAGATATACATCAACATAAAAGTCAAAGGTTGGGTTTTAAAAATTTCCCAACCCGCTTTTACCCATTGGATGCCCATATTTGCTTTGAATGTTCGAATAGGAGTCGACATAGTCCACTTAATTTAAGCTATAACGTCCTTGATTATACTGATTAGAGGGTCTGGTGAAAAGTCATGTAAACAGGATTTGTCTGGGCTTTTTCGTAATCCCTAGGCTGCTTCGCACCCATCTTTCAAATTTATACGAAATTAAGTTTGGATTTAGCCAAGTGGAGAGCGCAGATAGTCACTTTGACCTTCAAGTGGTAAGCCAAGTAAGGCGGCCACCACATCAATATCAGTCATTGTTCAGAAAATAAGGGCAAAAAGCCCTTAGTCCGCTTTTGAAATTTTCTTGATATCTAACATATGAGCACCGTGTTGTATTTTAGTTTTTAAGTATTGCTCATTGCCGGATACTCCAACTTTAACATGGGCTTGTGTTCCAACGACCTCATCGACTGTAATACCAGCGTTTCTCAGTGCTTTTAACTTTTTTGGGTTATTTGTCATTAACTTAACGTGGTTTAGCCCAAGTGCTTGTAACATCAGCACCGCATCTGAAAAATCCCTTAAGTCATCTTCAAAACCAAGATGATTATTGGCTTCATAGGTATTCATGCCTTGAGATTGCAAAACGTACGCATCAATTTTGTTGTATAAGCCAATACCACGGCCTTCTTGACGTAAATACAGTAACACGCCTCCTTGTTTGTGCATCATTTCAATGCACTCATTCAGCTGTTCACCGCAATCGCAACGTGAAGAATGGAAGACATCACCAGTCAAGCACTCAGAGTGCATACGAATAAGGGGCACAGACTGATTGCTGTCAGCATTATTAAATACTAATGCAACATGTTCTTGGCCATCATGTAGCCCTGAAAAAGAAACTATTTCCGCAGGGATATTACTGTGCTGCCCTACGTTCAGCTCGACTCTCGCTCTTACTTCTGCCACGTCTTAATCTTGCCTAATGTGATAATATAACAATATGCTACCATAAAAGAGATATGGTGTCTTTACTGGCATTATACAAGGCTAAAGGTAACATCGCATTGGTAAATGGTAAAAATCAAACTAGTCTGAAAGGTAAGGAAGACAAACTCTCACACAAATTTTATGCGTTCAGTATTCGTATGCTTGTTGGCTTTCACACCATTAAGCCATAGTGCAAATGTCGACTTTAGCGGTTTTGCGACGCTTAAAGCGGTAAAAACAGACTCTCGCACGGCTAAAATTAGAGAAACAATCTCACAACCAAGCGGAGTAACGACAGATGAACTTGACTTTTCATTCTCTTCAATTGGCTTACAAGCCGAATGGAAAATAAACAGCTCATTTGATCTAGTCGGACAACTGCTAATCAAAGACCAACGCCATGATAAAATTAACAATACTCTGAAATTGGCTTTTTTACGCTACAGTGCAAGCTCAAATTGGCAGTTTCGTGCTGGACGTACCGGGCTCGATTTGTTTTTAATGACCGAGTATCGAGATATTGGTTACTCTATGGACTTGGAGCATCCGCCAGTTGAGTTTTACGCCATCATTCCTCACCAGAACTTGGATGGTATTGATCTTCAGTACCGCGCGCCACTGAGCCATGGTGTAGCAAGCATAAAAGCATATTGGGGAAGATCTGAGTCACCGCTTTACAGTGACAATGGCTTTTTTTGGAATGTGGAGCTCAAGTCTATCTTAGGCGTAGTGGCACAATATGAAACACTAAACTGGCTATTTAGAGCTAATTACACCACAACAAAGTCGGCTAATGAACACGAACAACAAGGCCAATTACGTGACGCCCTAGCCAAAGTGCCACTCTCATTTTGGCCTACTAAATCACAATTGATTGACTCTCTTTTTATACAAGATAAAGATTTTACTTATAACGCATTAAGCATGCGATATGATGATTCAAATTGGCTAGTTCAAACTGAAGCCTCTCTCACCGACTCAAATTCAAGTGTCCTTAATCATCTCAGGGCAGGTTATATTACGATAGGTAAGCGATTTGATTTGAATACGCTCTCAGTAAGTTATTCCATTGCCAAATCCGATAATACAGAAGTAGAGCCAGGACCCACAGTACCGTTACCTGAGTTAGTAGAGCTGTATCAAGCAGCGTCAATGCACTCTGGATTTTACCAACTTGATCAAAGCACAACCTCTTTAACTTGGCGGCGCGAGCTTTCAGCAACACTGGCTTTAAAACTTAACTGGCAACACACCACAACCCACCGATTACCCAGCGCATTTTATTTACATCGAGCGGATCAGTTTGAGGAACCTGACCTTTCGTTTAACACCTTCACCTTAAGCTTTAATTGGGTGTTTTGATGAAAGAGCTGAGGTTTTTACTTTTACTTGTTAGTGTAAGCCCTTTATTTGCTCATGCTGATATTGCCGTTATCGTCAATAAAAGTAACCCGATAGATACCGTTTCACAGCGGCAACTTATTGATATGTACATGGGAAAATATGTAGCGTTTCCTAATGGGGAAATGGCGGTTACCTATGATTATGACAAATCTCACCCCATGAGAGAGCCATTCTTTTTTGCGCTTACAGGACGAAATGAAAGTCAAATCAATGCGTATTGGTCAAGGATCAAGTTTAGCGGTAAGGTATCTCCTCCTCAGTACTTTTCATCTCCTTCGGCTATACTAAAAAATATCGTAAAAACACCTAACGCCATAGGCTATATACCGATGGAGCTTGTGACTGATGATGTTAAGGTAATTTATCAGATCAATGACTAGATATGGATTGATTGTCCGACTAGCACTGGTGCTGGTCATATCAACATGCGTATTTTCGCTTTTATATGCCAAGCTATATCACGATCACATTTTCGAGCGTGAATTAGCGCGTTCAAGTACTATTATCGGCCAAATCGGTCAAACGGTTTCGGCTTCTTCATCTATTGCAACTTATCTCAATGATAAGGATTTGGCAGTAGAGGTAATAAATGGCTTGATCAGTAACGATGTTATTTCCTCTGCAGCAATGAAAAGTGAGGAAAAATGGTTGGCACAAAGCGTGGGCTTTAAGACCAACAACGCGACTATCATCAAGCTCAACCATCCATTTCTATTTAATGAAATTGTTGGTGAAATCTATATCCAGCCAAATTCCGTATTTATTGAACAAAACGCCAGAGACATCGCTCGGTCCAGCGTCAAGACGTTAATGATCGTCATTATTCCTATTCTGGTCATTTTTACTATCCTGACACACTTTCTAGTCACCAAACCCCTGAGCATTTTGAACAAACAGATTGCCCAGGTCATTCCTGGTGCGCCACTCAAGCTGGAAATACCAAATGGCCATGACTCTAGCGAAATAGGTGATATTGCTAACAATACTAATCAGCTCATCGCAAAAACTGCCGCGATGTTCGAACAGGAACGTCGCCTCAGGGCTGACATAGAAGCACTGGAAAAACGCTTTCGACTGATGTTTGAGCGTTCTTCCTCGCCGACATTATTAGTGAAGGACAAAGGAGAGGTGCTCTTGGCCAATGACGCTGCCTGTGATCTGCTTGCCGGCATGGGAATTGACTTAGAAGAGTTTTTTCCTGAGAGCTTCGGCCGTTATTGCCAAACCCCAGATATACTATACACCTTTACTGAACACACGCTCGCCCTCAACCAACCCACACAATCTGAGTTTGAATTTATCAATCCGCTCACAGAGCAACCAGTTTGGCTCAGCATCATTATGCTGCGTTTAGAAAGCAACGGACAACTTTATCTGCAAATTTTCCTCTCTGACATCACAATGAGAAAGACTGTTTTCCAAGAGCTGAATATAAAAGCGAACCGCGACAAGCTTACCGGGCTGTATAACCGGCACGGCGCTGAAATCAAGCTTAATGAATGGCTCAATGACGCCTTACCCTTTAGCCTATTTATCGTAGATTTAGATGAGTTTAAACCGGTAAATGATATTTATGGCCATAATGCTGGGGATAAAATGTTAAGACATATAGCCAAGCAAATAACGAAGCGCGTTAGAGACAAAGACATTGTTTGCCGCTGGGGAGGAGATGAATTTTTAATTGCCCTACACTGTGTCGAAAAAGAAAAATTACACCAAATTGCGGCAAATTTATTAGCAGCTATCAACACCGAAATGCTGTGGCAAACTAACGAGACTAAAAATATACATCTTAGTGTTGGCGCTAGTATTGGTGTTGCGAGTTACCCAAAAGATGCCAAAGAGCTGGGGCAACTTATTGAGTATGCAGATAAAGCCATGTATGCCGTAAAACGAGGTAAAAAAAATGCGTTTGCAGTTTATTCAATAGATGATGAGAATAATACTAATCTAACCTAAGCACGGGAGCATCAAGGTAGCCGGTAGCCGGTAGCCGGTAGCCGGTAGCCGGTAGCCGGTAGACAGATACTAATTGATTAAAGCTCCCATCATACTTGCCTTTTAGAAAGGAAATTCCATTGAATTGGTATCAGATAATTCAGTTCTTATTGGAAGTGTCGACTTTGCTCCAAGGCATGCTGTACATGCTTGTAGTTTGGAGCTTGCTCAGTTGGCCTGTTACTATGATCAAGTACCTCGTAAGTCCCCAATGTTGATACTTCTATAATCTGCTGCTTGTTGACGATGGCGTATTTGTTGTAACTACTCAATAACAACCATTCCCTTTCTTGGGCGGGCTCTGTAAGACTCATGCCAAGTGCAAAGTCCTGTACCTCATTTTTCACTCCCAAATACGTTTTCATAATAGTAGGTGCTACATCTAGGTGGCTGGTTGTAGCACGGGATGTTTTCCAATGACGCCATTTTTCTACTTTTGGCCCTACTACAATAAAGGGGACCTTCACTTGAGGAGTTGAAAAGTTACTATTATGGCCCCAATAGTTCAGCTTGTTGTCATTTAATTCCTCACCATGATCTGAGGTAATAATTACCAACGTATTTTCTCTATTAATCTTCGCTAATACTGACGCAACTAAACTGTCCACAAAGTGAGTACTTGTTAAATAGCGATTATAAACTGGCTGTCTTTCGTAGTTATTGTGTAGCAACATATGGTTGATCGGACCATGCATGGGCTGAAATCCAGCTTGGTAGCCATCAGGCACAGCATACCCATGGATTGCATCGTAAAAGAGAAAGCTAAATGAAGGTTGCGTTGGCGATTTGTTGTCATACCACGATAGCCAGTTTTTAGTTATTTGCCTATCCCTAGCCAATACATCATCGCCTACAGTGTGGGTTTGCAATCCATTTATATTAGCAAAAACGGTTTCATTAAACTCAGGGCGGATCAGCTGTGCTGAAGAAAAAATACCAAATTGATAGTTTAACTCGCGCATTCTATCCATCCATAGCGGAGCGGCACGATTGTTGTAAATATCTTGCCAATAGGTTCCTGTTAAACTGTAAAATAAGCCAGTGATCCCAGTTCTAGTTGAGTTACCGGTCGAAAAGTGCTGCTCAAAGGTCAGGCCATGCTTGGCAAATGCCCAGATATTAGGAGTAGCGCTTTTTGTAAAGGCGTCGTAGCGCCAAGAGTCGAGTACAATAACAACAATATTGGGAGGAGCAGCAACAGAATCTGTATCAAGCTGATGAAGCGGATAATTAAACTGCCCTTTTACCAAAGACATGCTTTTTTGTTGCGCAAGCGCTGCTTCATCTATTAATTCATATTTCCGTAAAAGTRTGTTTGCGGTAGCCGGCTTAAAAAGCGGTAAGTACTTGCTGAATCCAGTAATTGGTTGGTATACGTTAGCACTTGCCCAAACGTGAATTGTGTTACTTGCTAACACGGCGCAGCAGGTGGCTACAACATATTTTCGCCCCAGCCGTATACTCATTAAACGTTTTGGTCTACTGCTCCACTTAACAAGTATGTATTGACACACAAATAAGAGGACAAAAATAACACTGGCTTGTATCCAAGCATGCACAGATAACTCAATCACCTGCCCTGCCAGCAACATATCAATAATGACACCATTGATATGAAACTTGTATAGCTCGAAACACAGACTGTTGGCTATTAGTAACGCAAAGAAAAAAGCATAAAAAGCTGAAAAACCGAGCGCCCTGCAACCTTCTGACTTAACCCAAACCAATGGCAATAGCACCAAACTAATAGCGCCTGTGAGCAATGCCATATGCCCCCATGTCGACACTGTAGCATAGAAGAGAGTCAGGCCCTGGTAGCTATTCGGATTAGAATTAACAACATTTGCTGCTAGTAAGATAGAAAAAAGCGAGTTAATTAACACTAACCAACCAAATTGATGCAGTCTATGACGTAACGACACTACCCTACTCGTCCCACTAATAGAAAAAACGAGCGGTATATTATTCTCTTGACATATTAGTGTCACATTAAAAAATGTGAAAAATTGCAAACCTTACTTGTCAAATATTTGCCTAGGATTTGTTTATCTTTCAGGTTTGTTTTTGCAGCAGTTTGGATTCACCTTAGCGCGCTTTGCTCATTGTTGCATAGGTTGCTAGGCGGCAAGTCGAGTGCCGCGACCAATAAAGCACTCAAAAAAACAAAGATCAACACACCTTAATATTTATCTAAAATAGACTCATGATAATTTTCTGCTCGAATTTCAACTTGGTACTTGCTAGCAAGTGCATCAAGTTCACTTTGCCATAGTGCTAAGTCATCCATCGTTATGGTGTTATCGTCAAGTTGCCAAAGCTGCCTTGAGCCTGCATAACTGTATTGAATCGCAGTCATTGCTTCCACCTCTCCGTTTGCTGCGGCTTGCTTTAGTTTAGACATCTTTCGTGTAATTTTATTGAGTGCCTGCTTCAAATCCCATACATAACTCACTTCGGTCATAAACGAATGGGATTTGTATTTTTTTAAGACACCAGCAATTATCAAACAGGCCACGACGACACCTGATAAGTTCCAATGGAAGTGGCTACCATCAGCATCTGGAAACAAATAGATAAGTAGCTGCGCTACGCCTAAACTAATCGCAGTTAATGCAATAACACATGCCACAATAACCTGATTTAAGTGCTTTCGATAACGGGCTTTATCTATCTCTATTAATGTCATAACTCACCACTCCCCTAAGTTTAACTCAAGACGCTACGTGCCTTTTCAACCCGCGCATTCTAAACCAAGGCATCACATCATACCAAGATTCATATCAACGAAATAAGAAATTTCCATCCTCTTGGTCATTGTTGATCGTTTTTCCTTTAACGATTTATTTTAGGGAACAGCACCATGACAGCACAAATGATACCAATTTGCTTAATTAGGTGGTCTATTTTGAGGCGAGAAAATTTTGTCAATAACCTCGCTACCTCGTCCTGCTATCGCCAAGGTACCTACATCCGCAGAGGGACAAATCATCGACATATAGAGCATGGGACATAGCCGGATACCGGCTTGCCTCCAGATGTCACTCACGCTAACTAAAATGAGGCTGGTATCAAAACAAAGTCATATGCTGGAGCCTATAACTAGATCATAACGAAGCTTGCAATCATAAAGCAAACAATTGYAGCCCCTCCTCCTACTAGCGCATAAGGGAGCTGAGTTTTAACATGAGTGAGTAAATCACAGCCCGAGGCGAGTGCAGAAACTGCACTAGTATCAGAAATTGGTGAGCAGTGATCTCCAAATATACCTCCACTCAAAATAGCGCCTATCACCAAGGATGGTGGCAATCCTAACGTTTGGATCAAGGGCACACCTATCGGTATAAGTATTGCAAAAGTGCCCCAAGAAGTTCCTGTAGTAAACGACATTATCGCTCCTGTGATAAAAAGCACAGGTACAATTAAATACACGGGCAAATAGTCACCCACCAAAGATGCAACGAAAGTCCCTGTACCTAAGTCCTTCAGGCTTGCACCCAGCGTTAGAGAAAGGAGCACTATGCTAACAAGTGGGAGCAATTCTCCCATTCCTTTAAAACCGATATCCATTAATTGATGATGGTTAAATCTTTTACCGGCTAATAGCAGTATGTATGCGACTGTTACGGCTAATATTGTGGCGTAGAGCACAGACTTAGACCCACTTCCATTTGCCAACTCACCATTTCCAGTCACAAACATAAACCCAATCATACTTATGATCAGCGTCAATAATGGTATTAACATATAACGAGACTTGGTGGCTTGAGGGCCACTATCTAATTCAACAGATTGATGCTGGAGCTCCTGCTCAGCCTTTTTCATAGGGCCGTGGACTTTATCAAAGATAATTGTGTAAAACACAATTAAGAGTGCAATAATTGCGTAAAAGTTAAACATTACGCTACCCCATAAAATACTGACTGGAGATTGCGCCAACTCATAATTACTCAGCAAACCGAGAACATATGCTCCCCATCCATTTAATAAAATTAAAATACAAACAGGAGCGCTGGTACTATCAATAATGTAAGCTAAACGTGCTCTGCTCATGCTGAACTTGTCAAATAGTCCCCTAGCAACAATGCCCGACGTTAGTACGCTCATATTTGACTCTATAAATACGGCGGTACCTGTAAACATTGTCAACAGCCCAACTTGACGTTTACTTTTTGCAACCCCTCGGTTTAGTAGCATATTTACCGTGGCAGCAACTCCACCAGACTCTCGAATATAAGCCAGCAGTGCTCCAATCACGATACTGAAAATTAATATTCTACTATTACCTGCCGAAGTCGACACTTCAATAACACGCTCAACACTACCAACAAAAGTCGCCCAAAGTAATGGCTGCTGGCCATTCATTGCCAACAGAAGCTCAGATGAAACTAGCGCTAATATCAGTGCGATGATGACTTCTTTACGCCAAAACACGACCACTATCGCGATCAAAGGTGGCAAAATTGAGTACCAAGCCATATAGTTTAGTCTACGAATTCAAAACACCTAGCTTAAGTTAAGCAGTTTAAAACACCAAGTCTTTATGAATAAATTAAATTTAAGTCAACATTTAACCCCAAAACTGGTACAATGAGTGTGTTTTGTGCAATGATATTCCTTTTTGGTCTATCGTAACGTTACAATTGAACCTATAATATGGACAGATTAATTTAGTTCGGATTGAGTATCGCATGTCTACATTTGTCAAAATCAAAGCTCTTCGTCCATCGCTATCAAATAGTGAGGCTAAGCTCGCTGACTTTACCTTGAACTCGGGCGATAAAATCCGTGCGCTTTCTTCTGTTGAGCTGGCGCGTGAAGCTGGTGTTAGCCAATCTAGCGTCGTGAAATTTGCTCAAAAGTTAGGTTACAAAGGGTTTCCTGCTTTTAAATTAGCCGTGGTGGATGCACTTAACGAGCAAGCAGATACAAGCTTGCCAATTGATGAGCTAATTTCCAGCAACGATTCTATTGAGTTAATTGCAGATAAATTACAACTAAAACAGCAAAATGTTATCTCAGAGACTCGGAAATTAAATTCAGCTAAACAGTTTGAATGCGCAATTCAGCTGGTAAAAAACGCCAGAAAAGTAATAGTTTGTGCGCTGGGCAGCACCTTTACGATGGCACAAGATTTAACATGGAAATTACAAAAACTAGGGATCCCAGCCATTGCACAAGTTGATGAGATCAGTGCTTCTAGCTTTATCGCTACAATGGGAAAAGATGATCTACTGATAGTTATTAGTAATACAGGTACAAGTAAAAGCTTGTTAACGCTAACGAATCAAGCACTAGACAATGATTGTAAGTGTTTGGCTATTTCAAGATATGGCAACCATGCACTAGCCGAAATGGCGGACGCCACGCTGTACTGCATTAACGAAGGAGAGCCGCTTAAGCACTCAGGTATGTTATCACGTACTTCACAAGCTTATCTTATAGATGTATTGTTTACATCGCTGGCACAGTCGAACCTTCACTGGCAAAAACGCGTTGATAAAGCAAACGAAAACATGCAGGTATTGCGCAGCGAATAATGACGTTTTACGGCAGGCTACCTGCCGTGTTTTAGTCGCTTTCAACTAAGTCGCTCACCGTGGGTACAACAAGTACTGTTCTCGTAGCTTTATAAAACGCTGAACATCCTGCTGCCACAGTGTGCGGATCTCTGAGGCAGTCAACCCTGCCTCCATGGCCTTGCGGACTTTGTCTGTTCCTGCTAATTTGTCCATAAAGCTCGGGGATTGAAAAAATTCCACTCCCTCATGGCTGAATTGCTGATAGGCAGCAATAAACCAAGTTAAATCAAATCCTCTCACTGAACTGTCCCTTAAATCTTCACCATAAGCAATCACACCATTTAGTTTTGGGTTAGAGGCCGCACCGATGACAGGCTTAGGGGTAAAATTAAACTTTCCTAGTTTAGGGTTTGAATAGCCAAATACTTGAAACGGAAAGTCTGTGCCTCTTCCTACCGAAACTGGGGTCGCTTCAAAAAAGCAGAGCGAAGGATATAGATAAATAGCGCGTTGATTAGGTAAATTAGGACTTGGCGGTATTGGGATTTTGTATTGGGTTGCACTACTGTATTGCAGCATAGAAACCACGCGAAGGCGCAATTTATTGCTACTTACCAACCAGCCTTCTCCACTAATCATCAAGGCAAGCTCTCCTACCGTCATACCATGTAGTATTGGGATCGGGTGCATGCCCACAAATGACCGAAACGGCTTTTCTAATACCGGGCCATCTATATAGTTCAGATTTGGGTTTGGCCTATCAAACACCCAAAACTCAATACCAATATCTGATGCTGCTTCCATCGCGAGGTGCATGGTGCTGATATAAGTATAAAATCGTACACCGACATCTTGAATATCAAAAATAAGAATATCGATGTCCTTAAGCTGATCAGCTTTTGGCTTTTTATTCTTGCCATAAAGCGAGATGATTGGCAGTCCAGTTTTCACATCTCTTTCGTCTTCAACTTGCGCGCCTGCATCTTGGTTTCCACGAAAGCCATGCTCTGGGGCAAATACTTTCTTAACATCAACACCTTGTTTTATTAAAAAGTCTACAAGATGCTGTTCAGCGACTCGGGAGGTTTGATTCACAATAAGTCCCACCCGTTTGCCTTTCAAAGCAGATAAGTAGTCTCCAGCTCGCTCAGCACCTAAGGTAAGCGCATTGAGGCTGAATGATAAGAAACCAAAAATTAAGATCACCAACGTGATGAATGACTGAAACATAGAAGCTACTGAGAGTTTAGACAATATTATCAACTCAACGATAAATGAAAAGGCATTCATTTTCAAAGATTTCCGAAGTAACCAGGTACAAAAAACCGACTTACGTCGACTTGTGTATCTCTTTATTTTACCACTTGAGAGAAATGACAGACGCAGGACGTACTTTGTGGGTAGTGAACCTCCGACCGCTTTAGCATCCGTATGGCGATGAGGACGGTGAGATTAAAGATCGCAGGGT